>DASYRR010000132.1:0-12477 GCA_036004125.1 Pyrinomonadaceae bacterium
ATCGCAAAACACCACCGCCCATTCCTGCTCGCGCAGCATCTCAAACGCCTGCTCCGCTGATTCCGCTTCACAGACTTCCCATCCTTCATTCCGCAGCACCGCGCTCACGAACCCTCGCACCTGTGCTTCGTCGTCTATTACCAACGCGAACATAAGGCACCTTTCAGCTCTCGATACAGACTTGCCAGCCGATCAATCGGAGCACACTAGTTTTAGACTTCTTGACGTCTTTCGGGGCGGACGAAAAACGTCAACTGGACGCCTTACAAAACAGGAAGTCTGTTCAACCCGATCGCTCCCGTTGAAGGGAAGTTGACAGTCTCCCTGAGTGTGAATCAAGTAGCGATACGAGGGTGTCTGCTGGCAAGGGCTTACTGAACAGATATCCCTGTATCTCATCACAACGTAATAAGTGAAGAAATCGCAACTGCTCCTCAGTCTCCACTCCTTCAGCAATAACTTTGAGTCTCAGATTATGAGCGAGCGAAACGATGGCCATGACTAATGCCGCATCGTCAGGATCGGTGCTGACATCGCTCACAAACGACTTGTCAATTTTCAAGGCATCAATGGGCAATCGCTTCAAAGACGCAAGCGATGAAAACCCTGTACCGAAATCATCGATCGAAATATTCACTCCCATTCCTTTGAGCTTGCTCAAGACACTGGCCGCAAGGTCGGCGTTTTGCATAATCGAGCTTTCTGTCAATTCCAACTCCAGATGCTGCGGTGCCAGGTTGGACTCATCCAGAATGCGAATCACCGTCTGGGCCAAATCGGAATCGTGGAATTGACGCGCACAGATGTTCACTGCCATCTGAATAGGGGCAAAGCCCAGGCCTTGCCAGTCTTTGTTTTGCAAACATGCTTGCCTCAATACCCATTCACCGATTGGGACAATCAAACCGGTATCTTCCGCAAGAGGAATAAACTCAGCTGGTGAAATCAAGCCAAGTTGCGGATGCTGCCAACGAACAAGTGCCTCGACGCCGGTGATTTCAAGAGAGTCGACAGAAATCCGCGGTTGATAGTGGATCAGAAACTCTTTGTTTTGGATCGCGCGCCGCAGACTGGTCTCAAGCGCTAAACGCCGTGACGCAAGCTCATGCATGTCAGCGGTATAGAACTGGTAGTTGGCTCCGCCGGATCGCTTGGCCTTGTACAATGCAGCGCCTGCATTTTTTAGTAACGTCTGACCATCAACGCCATCGAGCGGAAACAAACTAACACCGACACTCGCGCTGGCAAATAATTCCTGACCGTCAAGATCAAAAGAAAACCTAAGTACCTGCGAGAGCGAACCGATCGTTTCGATTACATCTTTTGTTCCTTCGATCCCGGTCCGCAGCAACGCAAACTCGTCACTACCAAAACGAGCGACTGTATCTGTTTCCTCAATACAGCTCTTCAATCGTTCGGCGAACTCTTTGAGCAAAATATCGCCGGGACCGTGACCGAGGGTGTCGTTGACTTTCTTAAATTGATCGAGAGAGATGAAGAGCACGCCTAGTGTTTGATCGCCTGACTTGGCAATGGCAACAGCTTGCGCCAACCTGTCTTCAAACAAAGTCCGGTTCGGCAGTTGCGTAATCGTGTCATAATAAGCGAGACGATCTACCTCAGCAGTTCGCTCTTCTAATAATTGCTCGAGCTGCTCCTTATACTGTTCTTTCTCTCTTAGAAGATTGCGGTGATGTAAGGCGCGCTCGACGGCAGCCTCCACATGGCGCAGATCGAGTGGCTTCGTTATGTAGTCGAACGCACCGACTCGCATCGCCTCGATCGCGGTCTCAATGTCCTGATTCCCGCTTATCATCACAACCACTGTGTCTGGCGCTAGCGAATGAAGCCGAGGCACAAGCTCAATGCCGCTCATGCCACCCATATCGATATCACTGATCACCAGATCAAAGGTTTCATCGGCAAGCGCGGCTAATGCATCCTCGGCGGAACTAGCAGTACGGCAATCGTAAGGCGTACCTAGAACGGCTACGAGCAAACTTCGAATCTGCTCATCGTCATCTATGATTAGTACTTTCGTCTTCTTAACTTCTAATGGCAGCGCTGACACCATGAATTCAAATCCTATCAATTCTCAAAGATGCAATTCCACCAAACTCGATTCATGCAACATTTACTTTTGCTCGGTCTCCATACAAAACCAAGAGCTGTTAAAAACAGTGAATGTCTGGAGTATCTCTGATCGGCCCAGCATTTTCTACAATGAGTCATTGACGCGTGCACTCGAACCGTTAATCTCGATCAGGCTGACCGCACTCATCGCTGGAACCTCTAACCCTCATGCATCAACTAGAGGGTGAGTTCTGGGGAGTTAATTGACTGGAAGAGGGACACCCACTTTCGCCCCAAAGCGGGCGCCCCCTTCACCCGCGCACGCCCCTTGCCAGCAGGCGTCACGCGATTTCAAAATTAAAATGGTTTTGGTTCGTTTGCTCTGTTCAATGAATGAACTGTTGATAACTTCAACGCTATTCCTGCGCCGCACAGAGCCAGGTTGAAGAAATGACTCCCACAAATCAGGCAAACAACTGGTTGCCAGAGATCCAGTCGCGTAAAGCTGTCAGAGCAACAGGGGTGTACTCCAGGCGGTTCGTGAGAAAAGTGAGCGGAAGCTTGAGTTCCAAAATAAGCGCTGACTCTCGCGAGCCGTCGGGGCCAAACTCGTCTCCCCCGAATTCGAAGATTAGGCAGCCGATGTGACATCAATGGATTGCCGCAAAAGCTGTTCAAAGGAGCATATCGGTGGGCGAGTTACCGATATTCCTGTGTGGGCATCAGCGCTGGCCTAATCCTAGGTTATCGAACTCGAGTAAAACTAGTAACTGCCAGGCTAGACTGTAAGCTCGTACCTCTACTCTGACAATCGGGAAAAACCTGAGGTACCTCCAAGCAAGGTCTCCACAACAGGTGAAGTGTTTTGCTGTTTTCAACAATGAAGACGTCTGGTTTTCTAGGCTAAGAATCGAATTCTGAATTGCGCAAACTCGGCGCCAGCTAGAGACTCTTACACATCCCTGGAACCCACGGTTCTTTCAATGCCCGATCGTAGGTAGCCTTTACGTCTTTAAGATCCCAGCCTTGTCTCTGCCAGACAGTGCCGTCGGAATACTCAACGCGATTGATGAGGATTCTTTCCTGAAACGGATTAGTGCTCTTTTTTGCTAGCGAATCGACATCAATAAGGTTGCTGGGGCCTGACACACTGAATCCCTCCAGTTCTTTGTCTTTTCCTGGACGGATATTCACGCCGCATAAAAACTGATGCCGAGTGACGTTCGTGGGATTTGACTGGTCCGCAAACTGATATTCCCAGAACAGAACTTCAATCAAGTTGGTGCCAGAGTTCTGGACTTTGACCCGGTAAGCGAATCCATCGACCTGCTTGACCTTAGGGGAGCGTGCTTCTTGGACATTCTTTTCAATCTGAGCGCTACGTCCGTCCAATGTGTCCGCATTTGGATCTCGCACGCCCATGGGTTCGTTGGCTCGAACATTGCGCGAAAAGTTCTTATTGGCAGGGATCATCGCACTGGCCGGTGGAGTCATGCCCTCCGCCGACTCAGGTTTTTCCATAAGCCGACGCACCCGAGACCACTTGTAGCTAATGACGCTTATTGGGGAACCGTCGCTCGTAGCATTCTGTTGCAGCACGACGAGAGGAATAAGGAGCGACAAGAACAAAAGAATCTTCATAGTTCACTCCACTGAGATGTTTGACAAAAGCGTGTCCGTCGAATGGTTGTTTCCTGTGGGGAGGAGACCTTGTACCAAAAACGGTTGAAGTATGCTCCTGTTACGAAGTCTGTACAAGCTCGAAATGAACGGAGGTTGAGCGAGTTGAATTTGGAGCGGGCGACGGGATTCGAATCCGTTAGAAAATGTGTGCGCCTGTTGCGGCGTATACACAACTAATAACATTTGCTACGAGTTGCAGCCATCAGGGAGTGCGCCTGTATACGTCTACTTAGTTGAGTTTCTGTTAATCCTCCCCACAATTTTCCCACAATTTGCCTTGACCTTTGAGCCGAAGGCCAATCCTGTATCGAGGCGAAACGGTGAAGTTAACAGCATCGAAAGCTAGACAAGATATCGATCCCTCCGAGTATACTGATCGTCATGGAACGCAATCTCAACGAAGTCTTTCGCGAGGCGGCACGATTACCCGAGCGTGATCGAGCAACCTTAGCTGGCTTGCTCATTGAAACGCTGGACCCCGTTTCTGAGCCAGACGTTGAAGCAGCATGGTCTGAAGAGATCAAGAGACGCGTGGCCGAGATCGACGCAGGTTCCGTCGAACTGATCCCGTGGGAAGAAGTACGAACGGAATTGTTCGGCCAGGTTGAATGAGAGTTAGGCTTCACCCCGAGGCTCGAGCCGAACTCCGGGACGCGCGCAGATGGTATTATGACCGCAGCCCACTAAGTGCGACAGCATTCGCCCATGCTGTGGACCATGCGGTTTCCGGAATCGTTGGATCTCCGACTCAGTATCCATTGTCCGACCACGGAACACGTAAGGTCATTCTTCAACGATTCCCTTTCAATATTTTCTATCTGACCGTCGAGTCCGAGATTGTGATTGTGGCAGTGGCCCACCAGAAGCGACGTCCTGGCTATTGGTCCAGCAGAGTGACTGAGTAAGTGACACTGTCCAAACCCTGCCTCCAAGAATTACCAACCCTTCCGTTAGCTATCAAATTAGGTGGAAACGCCATTTCCAATTACCGACGAGAATAAACGAGTCGCACCTCAATGACGGGTTTTCCTGCCTCACCACTGAAAGCCACGACTCTCGCCAATTGCTAAGCAGCTGTAAAGGATCTTCCGATCAATCCAAGGTGTGCGGAAAACTTCCCCACAAATCCCTCACAAGTTGACAAGAGCTGCTTGCCTATATTGAGATAGAAGAAGTGAGGGGACCAAATTCGAGCGGGCGGCGGGCTTTTGTCCCACAATTTCCCCACAATGTGGTCCAACCTAGCTCGGCAATGGCTGTAAATGATTGATTAGTAAATGGTTTAATGAGTACCTGGAGCGGGCGACGGGATTCGAACCCGCAACCCTCAGCTTGGGAAGCTGATGCGCTACCGTTGCGCCACACCCGCTCAATGAGGGTGATAAATTACTTTAGAATCCGAATCGAATCTAACGATCGAAAGATAGTGAAGAGTCGGTTTGGTGTCAACGGGTGCAAACTAGACGAGGTAATCTTTAATCAAACCAGACCAGCGATGCTGTGATTTGAGAATCAATTCAACAACCTCTCGGACCGCACCCGCCCCTCCTTTTGCCTGGGTTACGTAATGCGCCCGCTCAAGCGCTTCGGTACTTGCGTCCGGAACTGCAATTGCCAGTTTTGAGCGTAACATTAGCGGGACGTCGTTCAGATCGTCGCCGATGAAGGCAACTTCCTCGGTGGATACTCCTGCCTCTGATAGTATCGCTGCAAACGCACTCATTTTGTCCTTGCATCCCAAATGGATGAATGACATTCCCAATCCACGAGCACGTCTATCGACTGCAGTCGATGAACGACCAGAGATTATTCCCGACTTAAGGCCGGCACGATGAAATAACTCCAACCCCAATCCATCACGCGTATGAAAAGCCTTCTGATCTTCGTTTGCCTCAAAAATCCAAATACGACCGTCGGTCAATACGCCATCACAGTCCATCAGTAAAACCTTGATGAGACTCGCGCGTTGCTGCACTGATGGAGAATCACTCATTTAGCGAACTTCGAAGAGGTCAATCGCAGACAGCTTCAATCCAGCCGGTGTACGCGCCACAATGAATACTGCCGTTCCAGAACCTTCCTTCCCAAGTTTCTTTGCAGTAATGCTGACGTCGGCAGCGACCAAATCACCGCTGAGCTGCTCCGTTCGGAGGACGCGCGTTTCCCATGTTTCAGTGCCAATGCTGGCATTAATGAATCTCACGAGTTCGCCGGCAATTATCCGAGACTCCAATTCAGGCTTCTTACCACTGACTAAAGCCTGTGAAAACTGAGTGGCAAACTGGCGTACTGACTCATCAATAGACGGAGCACTATTGGCTGCAGCTTCGGCCCGAAGTCTTGCAGAGCGAGCCGCAAGAGATGATGGATAATCTCGGCTGGCAAAAACTGCATCGTTGAAACGCTTCGCAGCCTCGGCTGGCTGATTGCGCTTCATACTTATTTCGCCAAGTCCGATATTCGCCCAGGCCAAGGTCGCAGAAAAAGGCAGCGGCTCATCCAAGGATATCCTGAAGAGTTTCTCTGCTTCATCAAGTTTGTTTTGACCGAGCAGTGATCGCGCGAGCAGAATGCGTGCTTCCTGTAAGCGTGGCGCTGAGATTAGCATGTCTCGCGCTACACTCTCCGCCTTCACAAAATCCTGCGCGCCGAGGGCAAGCGTTGCCTCATTCAACGCCTCCGGCAAGTCCTTTACACGCGGCATGGCGTCGTTGCCATAGTCGATCTGCGGGTACAGTTTCTCGGGATCGACTTCGACGCGAATGATTCGATTAGTGGTCTTGAAGATCACTTCACCAAAATTCTTAGCCGGTACTGTCGCGTCCGCTACCAGCCGTTCACCGGTCTCGGTGGTGGCTCCAACCGAGACCGTTACGTCGATCGACCCTAAGTTACGCAGAGCTGATACCCATTGGCCGCTTCGAGACTGCGGCAAACCAACCAGGAGATCGGTATCGATTACCTGGTCAAGTTGTTGATCGAGGAGAACTTTGAACGGCTCGCCTCCTCGTTCAACAATAGCCTTGCGCAAACCGGCTAACGTCAATCCGTTGGGGTCAGTCTTTGCCGACTGTAAGGAGCCTTTGAGAATTTCGACGAAAGCATCATGGCCAAGGCGACGATCGATAAGTCGCCAAAACATTGCGCCTCGGTTGGGAACTGAACCGAAATAAGTGTCGTCCAATTGGTTGGCACGAGCGAGCGGACTGTCTCGTTGGGCAACTGCTGCGTACAGTATGCGTTCACGCAATAACTCAGATTGAGCTGCATCTTTGCCAAATTGCTTCTCGAGAAACTGGGTTGTCAGAAAACGGACGAGCCCATCACGTATGGCACCGCTTCCCTCTCCGCGAATCGGAGATTGACCACCGAACCACAAGCGTGCAACGGCCTCACCAACAGCCAAGGCCGTGGCCGCATCGAGCCGGGGTAGGCGAAGCGCGTCAGCGTCGAAGAGAACTGTTCCGCTATCGCTGAATCCAGCACCGCGTCTGACTGCAACGAGCCGCAGGGGAACGGCTGTGAGTGTGCCCAATGTCGAGGTGAAGTAACTGCGCGCCGCGGCAGTGAAGTTCATTAGTGCTTCCGCTTGTCTTCGCTGATCAGCGGAAGCACCTTTTTCGATCAGAATGGAGATTCCGTTGGCCTCGCCCGCGCCTTCAACCTTGTCCCAACTTCCTTGCAAGAAGAACGGCAGACCGTGAAGTGGTTGTTCAAACGAACTCGATCCGACTGCTGATTTCTCAACACCAGCCGAAACTATGTTAGGCACGTTGACGGAAAGGCGAAACGGCGCGGTGTCGGCACCCCGCATCGTGAACGGAGTATTCGGCATCGGGTACCAAAATGACAGTGGCAGAAACTGTGTGCCCGCGATGCTTATTGCCGCGAGTCCGGTATTGCTTTCAACTGGCAGCGAATAGTTAATGACGACGGTTGCCTTCGACCCTGGATTCGCCGCTGACGATAACGACACTTCTGCACGCTGGAGATCGCCACGGGGGTCTTGCCCCGGACGAAACGTCGTCGTCGTACCATTAATTGAAACGGAATTGATCTTGGCCTTTGAATTCAACCTCACTGTCAATGTTCGTCCCGGACTGCCACCAACGTTCGTCGCCGCTAAGGTGGCAGCCACATTAATCAAGCGTTCCACTGGTTGAACATTTACCGTAAGGTCGAATCAATCAACCTGCCAGAGTGGTGGGGCAACGGGTGTTTGAGCGGAAACAGCTGAGGTAAAACTAAGAACTAAGAGGAGAGCAAGTGTACGTGAACAAAAGAACGTCATATTTGATTCTGAAGTCAGCCGACTCAAATTAAAGGAAACTCTGAGCGTTAATCAGACCTTCCTAAAACAAGTCTGAAGTGTTTAGCTCGTCACCCTGCCTATTAGCTGGTGAATATCACGCAGGATATTTAGCAATGACTGCATGCGCTCCAATGGCAGTGCATTGGGTCCATCTGAAAGAGCCTTCTCGGGACAATCGTGAACTTCCATAAATACTGCGTCGACTCCACAGGCGACGCCGGCACGAGCGAGGAATTCGATGTATTCCGATTGCCCACCCGTTGCATCGCCGAGACCACCGGGCAATTGTAACGAGTGCGTAACATCGAAGACCACGGGAACACCAAAGCCCCTCATGATTGGGAACGACCGCATGTCTACGACCAGATTGTTGTAGCCAAACGTAGCGCCTCGCTCAGTCAATAGAAGCTTCTCACAGCCAGCTTCGCGCGCCTTCTCGACAATATTTCTCGCATCATACGGCGCCAGAAACTGTCCCTTCTTAACATTAACTGCTTTGCCCGATCTAACAGCCGCTAGAATCAGATCCGTCTGTCTGCATAGGAACGCAGGAATTTGCAAAACGTCAACCACTTCGGCAACTCGATCCACTTGAGATGCGTCGTGCACATCAGTGAGCACAGGAATTCCGACTTCTTCTTTGACTCGCTGCAGTACTTCAAGACCAGGTTCCATTCCTAAACCGCGAAAGCTCTTAATCGACGATCGATTCGCCTTATCAAATGACGCCTTGAATACGAAATCGAGGCCGGCCTCTTCAGCTCGCGCGAAACACTCCCTGGCCATCATCATTGCATGCTCGGGACTTTCGACAACACATGGTCCGGCGATGATAGTCAATCGGCCATCGCCAAAGGTCGCGTTCCCAACTGAAAAGGTTTTCGTGTTGAGTTCAGTAGTCATCGCCTTAAAACGGTTTCTTGAGTATACGCTTCACCTTGTTGACAAACGAACCCATCTTTCCACGTTTCTTCTCCGGACTTGGGGTTGGCGTTGGCGATGCTTTAGGTTCCGGGGTTGCAGTCGGAGAGGGTGACGGTGATGGAGAAGGTGTAGGCGAAGGCGAGAGCTCAGCGTTCGCATTTGCGGCGACCGGTACTGACGAAACCAGCGATCTCCTCACGAAGAATGCAACTCCCGAAAGTAACAGAGCAGCCAGCACCACTCCGGCAAGCAGTAAGTTTCGCGAAGTCCTCCGGCGGTCCAAACCAATTTCCATCCGCGAAAAGTTTGCACCAGCACCAATACCCTCCTCGCTAAACTCTCCAGGCGGCCGAACGACTGTTACCTCGCTTGTTCCGGAAGTGAGTACGCGCCCCTCACGAAGTCTTGAGAGATCAACCACCAACCGTCCTGAGGGTGATTCAACTCCCGCTATGCGTAACGCGGCAATATCAGGAGATGAAATTAACGCGTGATGTTCAAGACCTAGCTTGTCAGTTAAATCCAGGAGTTCGTGGCGAAACTCTGATGCGTTCGCGGGCCGATCCTGAGGATCCTTTTCTAACGCATGCAAAACGACATTCTCGAGCTCATCAGGAATCGAAGCGACAATTTCCTTTGGCGGTCGTGGATATTCAGACGCATGTTTCACCGCAATTGCAAGCGGTGTCTGGCCACTAAAGGGGGCCATGCCCGTTAGCATTTCATAGAGAATCACACCCAAACTGTAAACATCGGATGCAGGAGTCAATTCGAGGCCGCTACATTGTTCAGGCGACATGTATCGCGGCGTCCCAACCATCGCACCCATCTGAGTAAGCGTGTTCGGCTCGTCGTCGTCCAGGGTTTCAGCAGCGACCTTTGCGATCCCAAAGTCCAACACCTTAACTACAGAGGGTAAGTCAGCGCTCTGAGTAACCAGGATGTTGGCGGGTTTTAGATCACGATGAATTACGCCAGCCTCGTGCGCGGCCGCAACTGCTGCGGAAGCCTGCAACATCATCGACACCGCGCGCGCAGTTTCAAGTGGTGCTTCCTTAGCGAGGATCTCCCGAAGGGTGCGGCCTTCGAGCAATTCCATGACGATGTAGACATAGCCCTCGGCAGTTTGTCCAAAGTCAGTTACGGCAACGGCGTTGAGGTGCTGCAAACGACCTGCAGCCTTTGCTTCACGGTGGAAACGAAGTCGCGCCGCCTCATCTTCGAAAAGACGTTGATTCAAAACTTTGACCGCAACCGCGCGATCGATGAGTAAATGTCGGGCGCGATAGACGGTCCCCATACCACCGATTCCGAGACGTTGCTCGAGCTGATACTTTTCGTCGAGGGTATGACCTATTAGTGGATCGAAGGAGTTGTCGCCGGCAATCGTAGGGTCTGCCTGCAGTGCAGTTTGATCGACCGAACAAAACTGGACGTCAGAAGGGTAGTGTCTTCCACATGTTGGGCAACGCAGCATCAGTAAACTATTGTTCGCTGGGAAGAGAAGGGGCGCTGAGGATTATCTCTTAAAAAGTGGTTCGATGCACTTTGACATCCATATAAACCTCTGCGCAACCTCTGCGTTCTCTGCGTCTCTGCGGTGTTGAATGGTCAAACTTGAATAAACCGCAGAGACGCAGAGAACGCAGAGGTTGCGCAGAGAAAACCAAAGCCCGGTCAGTCTCCGCTCGTAGCACTCAAGCGTTCGCGCACAATCAAATCAACCTCGCCATTCTTTTCCATCGAAGTTTCCGATTGCAGGCGATTCTCACAAGCAGCTCGAACAAATGAAGCGAACAATGGATGCGCACTCAGCGGCTTGGACTTATATTCCGGATGAAACTGACCAGCCACGAACCACGGATGAACTTCGCGCGGTAGCTCAATCATTTCCACAAACTTCCCATCAGGCGATACCCCACTAAAAACAAGACCTTCTTGCTCGAGAATTTGGCGGTACTCCGGATTGAACTCATACCGGTGACGATGTCGTTCGCTAATCTCCTCCGCTCCACCATAGATCTCCCTCACCAGCGAATCGGGTGCGAGTTGACATGGCCATGCACCCAATCGCATGGTGCCACCCAGTTCTTCAACGCCCACCAGATCTCGCAACTTGAAAATCACCGGATTTGGAGTCTCAAGATCAAACTCGGTGGAATCCGCATCCTTCAAATCACAGACGTTTCGCGCATATTCGATACAAGCGGTTTGCATTCCCAGACAAATTCCAAAGTAGGGGGTCCGAGTCTTACGGGCGTAGTAGATCGCGCGGATCATTCCGGCGATGCCGCGCTTGCCAAAGCCACCTGGAACAAGAATCGCATCAAAGTCGCGCAGACGCTCCTCATAGTCGTCATCCATCAACTCTTCCGACTCGATCCACTTCACGTCAACGCGAAGGTTATTTGCCACGCCGCCGTGCGTTAGAGCTTCACGCAATGATTTGTAGGAATCCTCCAGTTCGACATACTTGCCAACGATGGCTATCGAGGTTTCGCCGCCTGATGGTTCACGAATCGTAGAGACGAGATTGCGCCACTCAGAGAGATCAACTTGCGGGGCCTGTTGTTCCAAACCAAGCAAGGTCACGATCAAGCTGTCCAACCCCTGCTCGTGAAAAGCGAGTGGGACTTCGTAGATCGTGTCGACGTCCTGGGCACTGATTACTGCCAACTCCTTAACATTACAGAACAACGCAATCTTTCCCCGAAGCTCGCGCGAGAGCGGTTTTTCAGAGCGACAAAGCAAAATATCGGGGGCTATACCAATCTCGCGCAGATCGCGAACCGAGTGTTGTGTTGGCTTTGTCTTCAACTCGCCAGCCGCTGCGATGTACGGAACGAGCGTGACATGAATAAATAGGGCGTTGCCGGCTCCCTCTTCATTTCCCATCTGACGAATGGCTTCGAGAAACGGTAGCGATTCGATGTCGCCTACCGTTCCGCCAATCTCTACGATAATTACATCTGGCTTGTCCTTCTCGGCAACGCTGCGCACGGCTTCTTTAATCTCGTTCGTGATGTGCGGAATCACTTGAATCGTCTTGCCCAGGTAATCACCGCGACGTTCCTTTTCAATTACGGACAAATAGATTCGACCGGTCGTCCAATTATTGGCCTGGGACAGATGTGCGTGTGTGAAGCGCTCGTAATGACCTAGATCAAGATCAGTTTCAGCACCGTCGTCAGTGACAAACACTTCGCCGTGCTGAAAGGGGGACATAGTTCCGGGATCAACGTTGATGTACGGATCGAGTTTGATTAGCGCGACCTGAAGGCCACGACTCTCGAGCAGACAACCAATTGAGGAAGCGGCAAGTCCCTTCCCTAAGCTCGAAACCACGCCACCTGTTACGAAGATGTATTTAGGCATTGCTTTCTCCTATTGTCCGATATGCTTTAGCTTGTCGTTTCTTACCTAAAAGTTCCTAAATGGTCGCGCGCGACAAGCTAAAGCATATCGGACATCTTAAGTTTGCTGGT
>DASYRR010000133.1:0-32029 GCA_036004125.1 Pyrinomonadaceae bacterium
ATCTGCGATGGTCATGGCGATGTCCGTTGCGAGAGCATCTGCGTCACTAACGGCATCTGCATTTTCGATTGTATTGAATTCAACGAAAGATTTCGCTGCGGTGATGTCGGGAGCGAAGCGGCCTTTCTGTCAATGGATCTCACAACTATGTTTGGGACGATTATCAGGAATATCTGAAACATGCGCCGGATATGATCATTTATCAAAGTGAGGCAGTAGTAGATGATGGCGATCATTCGAGCGATGATCTATTTGGCGGCAATAAAAAGGTACTTTACAAAGGCTTTGCAATGGCTATTCTACGTTCAGAACAAAAAGCAGGAACCGTGAAAGTGAAAGTTACTGCGGCAGGATTGAAAGGGATAGAGAAGACTCTTGAAACGGCAAGTAAATAGCTGAGTCAAATAAGTTGCGGCGGTTTCATATTCTTTCGCGTTAACTCGTCTGGTACACCGGCGAGTTGTTTAATTTATCCGCGACGTTGAGTAATGTCTTCATGGAAAAGACTACATGAGGCCACGGAAATGTGATGATTTCCTCCAAGTGGTGTGCATGCAGGATTCTCCAGTCTTCGCTTAAGGATGAGGAGAGACAAAATTGATATCGCTTCTGTCCTGGCTGATGAATAGCGCAATCGACGCTGGCTCAAATTCGAAATTGTTGTGACTCACGGCAATCACGTAGTTGGCTCCCGTGGGAATGTTCTCAATCCGGTACTCGCCATGCGCTCCCGTCCACGTTTGCGAGCGAAAGTTTGCGTTTGCGTTTGTAATCGTCACGAGAACTCTGGGGATTCCGGTCCCGTCTTGCTTGGCTAAGCGACCCGTGACGGTAGCGAACGGCGAACTTTCGGCTTGATTCTCGGTGGCCCACAGGCCATCAATCAGATGAAAACGACCGCCAGCGGCGGTGGAGCCTGAGTTCGATTGGCCCATCGTGCCGAGCACCGTGAAACCGCCGCCATCGCTGCGCCATCCGCCGTTGCCGATGACGTTCTGTTCGAGATTGAATCCGCCGCCTGACTGAGCGGCAGCCGGCGCGCACGCCAACAAAACCAAACAAATCAGAAAACTTGATTTCATCTTCATCACCTCACAGTTAACAATTTCGGGTTCCGCATGTGATGCCACCCAACGAGGCTCACTGCGTCTTTGCGTAATCCAGCATTCCCTGAAAATCCACGACTATCGCTGGTTCATTTCCCATGACCCACGCATCGTGACCTGACGGCAGAAGCGAAACGTCGCCGGGCCTGCATTCGAATTCAGTCCCATCTTCCATACGCACCACCAGGGTTCCCGACACGTGATATTGAAAATGCGGTGCTTCGCAGCTCTTGGTTTTCACCAGCGGCTGCACCGATTCTGACCAGCGCCAGCCGGGCTCAAAAATCGCGCGGCCGATCGTGATGCCGCCGATGGTTACCAATTCAAGGCGTCCCTTGGGGAATTCCCGCACGTCATCCGGCTTGCCAAAGCTGCACTTTGCCGCTGTTTCCATCTCTGTCGCTATCTTCTGTGAGCTATTCACGAGTAAATTGCCTCCGAAAATTTTTGTTGGCTCTAACTATGGTACGCACGCCCCCGGCGTGCTTCCTTTTACGTCTGTTATGGTTTCCTAGTCCCGGCGGTCACGGTCGGAGCATCTTCCTTACAAACATCCGCTTGCATGTTCTGCGCGCAGACGAGTCTCTTCAGGGCTTCGACCTGCTCTTGTTGTTGCTGAATTTGTTTCTGCTGCGCTTCGATTTCCTTCTGCTGTGATTCAATCTGCGACTGCTGGTCTTTGACGGCATTGATAAGAAGCACGCCGAGCCGATCGTATTTCACCCCCTCGACTTCGCCCTTCTCATTGGTTGTCGTGAGCAGCGGTTCTACTTTGTTGACTTCTTCCGCAACTAAACCGAAATCGAGCATGCCGCCGTCTTTCCAGGTGAACGAAACTGGGCGCAGCAGTTTGACCAAGCTTAGGCCTGAGTTGAATGGATTGACGTTCGACTTGTAGCGAATCGAAGATGAGCAGGTTGAAAACTGATTTGAGGAATTACGACAGAGAGTTGTTGAGCCGGCCGAACCAAGCGTGTTGATTGCCACAATCCCACTGGGATTGATCGTCATTTGGTTCGAATTGCCGCTCCGAAAATAGATACTCCCGCCCGACGGGCGATTGATCATCGTGTCGGTGCCATCACCGAGCAACGAATAGTTGCTGCAACCAGACAAAGTTGCACCGAAGCCGATGCCGCCAAACCCCGAAATACAGCCAGCACCGCCGAACAGAATATTTCCGCCATTCACCTTAATGTGAAGCCTTTGCGACGGGGCTGTCGTTCCTATGCCGACGTTGGTATCTGCGGTCGCGAAGTTGACTCCACTGATTCCTCCCAGCACTAGTGAATTATTCTGCGTAACGAATGCGTTGGCGCCAATCGCAGTGGCATTCGAAAGATCCCCGACACCGGCGACCGAACTGACATCCGCGCCGAAACCAATTGCTGTGTTGAAGCTGCCTGTTTGGTTCCGAACTCCGGCAGAGGCGCCGAAAAACGAGTTGGCGTTGCCACTGCTATTAAATTCCCCGGCGTCGATCCCAAAGAACGAATTTTTGCTCCCGGTTGAACGGCTTCCCGCAATATAGCCGAAGAAGGAGTTTGAAATGCCAGTTGTGTTATTGATGCCTGCTTTTTGTCCAACAAAAATGTTGGTTTCTACGGCTCTCAACACGCGACGACCGCCGATCTGGAACTCAGTATTGGCATTAATTCTGTCGCCACTCAGAAAGCCGCCAACAGTTCCCGATCCACTAATGGAAAAGTTTCCCGGCTGCTGTGTGTCTCCAGTTTGAATATAGTTTGAGCTACCCGGAAGAGGCTGACGAGGATCGGAAAGTCTACTGTCGGTGGTGAGCACATATTGGTTTGCTGTCACGCCGCCCAAACGTGACGCGTCGTTGGAAGCGGTTGCGTTATTCGCACTCAGACTCTTGATTGCATACGGCGAACTGGTGATCGCCTGACGCGGACTGAGAACCGTGTAGAACTCGTCGGTTGACGGCTTCACTCTAATTTCAAGAAAACGATTCGCGCCGGGAAACTGATTGCCGAAGTCGAGCCTGACGCTGAAGACGCCGTTGTTTACATTCACAGCGGTCAGCGTGATTGAAGGTCCCACCTGAGTGTCGCCCGTCGGATCATCAAACAGTCTGAACTGAAAATCGTGACTGCCATTCGCCGGCAGCCCGCCGCTTAGCAAACGACCCTGGTAAGTGAACTCAGTCGTTTGGCCGAAAGCGATCGCTGGCAGCAGCAACACGATCAGACAAGCCAAAAAGAGAAGCGGTTTCATTTCTGGCCCTCCTTGCATAGATCTGCCTGCGCGTGCTGCGCGCAGACGAGTTTCTTCAGCGCCTCAATCTGCTCATGTTGTCGCTGAAGTTGTTCTTGTTGGTTTTCGATTTCCGCGTGTTGCCTACTGAACGTTTGCTTCTGCTCGTCAATCTGTTTCCGCTGCGCTTCGATTTGTGCTTGCTGGTCTTTGACGGCATTTACCAGCACGACGCCCAATCGATCGTATTTCACGCCCTCAACCTCGCCTTTGTCGTTGATTGTGGTTAAGAGAGGCTCGAGCTTATCCACTTCTTCAGCAATCAGTCCGACGTCTGCTGCGCCGCCGTCCTTCCAGGTGAATGAAACCGGTCTAAGTTTTTTGATCAAACTCAACCCCAGGCTGAATGGATTGATGTTCGACTTGTAGCGAATCGAAGATGAGCAGGTCGAGATTTGATTTGATGCATTACGACATAGTGCAGTGCTTCCTGCGGAACCGAGCGTGTTGATGGTTACAGCTCCATTCGGATTGATTGTCACCTGGTTAGAATTGCCGGCGCGAAAGAAGATGCTGCCACCGGACGGGCGATTGATCATCGTATCGGCGCCATCGCCGAGCAGCGAATAATTCGTGCAGCCGGACAAGGTGGTACCGAATCCGATTCCTGTGAAGCCGGAAATGCAACCGGCGCCGCCGAACAGAATGTTTCCGTTGTTGACCTGAATGTGAAGTCTTTGTGTTGGAGCGGTGGTTCCTATTCCGACGTTTGTATCAGCGCTGGCGCCGTTGACGCCGTTGACAGCTCCGAGCACCAAAGAATTACTTTGCGAAACAACGGATTTTGCGCCGATGGCGGTGGCAAAAGTTAGAGTCCCCCTGACATCGGCACCGAAGCCAATCACGGTATTGTGAGTTCCTAACTGATTACTAGAACCCGCCTCGGCACCGATGAATGAGTTGCCTTGGCCTCTCGAGTTGATTTTCCCGGCATCTGTGCCAAAGAAAGAGTTGCCTTGGCCAGTCGTGTTGAATTCCCCGGCAGCTTTGCCAAAGAATGAGTTGCTTTGGCCAGTCGTGTTGAATTCCCCGGCATCTGTGCCAAAGAATGAGTTGAAGTCGCCAGTCGTGTTGCCCCCCCCGGCAGATACGCCAAAGAATGAGTTGCTTTGGCCAGTCGTGTTGAACGCCCCGGCAGCTCTGCCAAAGAATGAGTTGAAGTCGCCAGTCGTGTTGAACCCCCCGGCACTAAAGCCCGCGAATGTATTAAACAATCCAGCAACGCCCAATATTCTCGTCCCGCTGATGTTGAATTGCGTGGCAGTATTGACGATATTACCCGAAAGAGTTCCGCCGACCGTTCCACTGCCTGAAACGTTGAAATTGCTTCCTGCTTGTGGCGAGGTTGAATTCTGAATGTAGTGCGAGCTGTTGGGCAGCGGATTTCTCGCGTCCGAAAGCCTGGCGTCGCCCGTCAGCACATACTCGGTTGCCGGAAGTCCATTTAATTGAAGAGCATTTGCTGCGCTCGTCGAGTTATTTGCATTGTCCGCATTCAAACTCTTGATTGCATAGGGCGCGCTGGTAATTGCCTGCCGCGGAGTTAGGAAGGTGAAGGACGCATCGCCAGTAGCTCGAACGCTTATCTCAAGAAATCGATTTGCACCGGGAAACTGATTGCCGAAATCCAGCCGCACGCTGAAGACGCCGTTGTTGACATTGACGGCGGTCAAAGTAACCGTTGGCCCAAGCTGAGTTCCCACCGCCGCATCATCGAACAGTCTGAATTCAAAATCATGACTCCCGTTTGCCGGAAGACCGCCGCTTAGCAGACGGCCCTGGTAAGTGAACTCAGTCGTTTGCCCAAAAGCCGTCGCAGGCAACAACACGAACATCAGGCAAGCTACATAAGATAACGACCTCATTTCCGTCCCTCCTTGCAAACTTCCGCCTGTGCGTTCTGTGCGCAGATGAGTCTTTTAAGCGCCTCGATTTGGCGCTGTTGCATTTGTATTTGGTCTTGCTGCTCCTTGACAGCGTTAATCAGAAGAACGCCGAGACGGTCATACTTCACGCCCTCAACTTCGCCTTTGTCGTTAATCGTCGTCAGGAGTGGCTCCAGCCTGTTCACTTCTTCAGCAACCAGTCCGACGTCTGCTGCGCCGCCATCCTTCCAGTTGAACGAAACCGGCCTAAGTTTTTTGATCAAACTCAACCCCAGGCTGAATGGAATGATGTTCGACTTGTAGCGAATCGAAGATGAGCAGGTTGAAATCTGATTTGAGGAGTTGCGGCAAAGAGCTGTCGACCCTGCCGAACCGAGGGTGTTGATCGCCACTATTCCGCTGGGATTGATTGTGACCTGGTTAGCATTTCCAGAGCGAAAATAGATGCTGCCACCCGACGGACGATTGATCATTGTGTCGGTGCCATTTCCGAGCAGCGAATAGTTCGCGCAGCCGGACAAGGTGGTGCCGAATCCAATTCCGGCGAACCCTGAAAGGCAGCCAGCTCCGCCAAACAGAATATTTCCCCCGTTGACCTGGATGTGAAGTCTTTGTGTGGGCGCAGTGGTTCCGATCCCGACGTTTGTATCAGCCGTTGCGCCGTTAACGCCGTTGATGGCTCCCAGTACCAAAGAATTATTTTGCGAAACAAGGGAGAGCGCGCCGATGGCCGTGGCAAAAGTTAGATTCCCAGCACCACCGGCACGAAAGCCAATCATGGTATTGCCTTGGCCAGTCGTGTTGCCACTCCCAGAACCTAGGCCAAAGAATGAGTTCCCCGCGCCAGTCGTGTTGTTAAACCCAACACCTTCGCCAAAGAATGAGTTCCCCGCGCCAGTCGTGTTGTATTGCCCAGCAGACTTGCCAAAGAATGAGTTGAATCCGCCAGTCGTGTTGGCAAGCCCTGCAGAGGAGCCAAAGAATGAGTTCTCTAAGCCAGTCGTGTTGGCAAGCCCTGCAAGGGAGCCAAAGAATGAGTTTTCGGAGCTAGTCGTGTTTTGCCCTGCGGAAGCCCCAAAGAATGAGTTGGCTCGGCCACTCGTGTTGAATTGCCCGGCATTAATACCAGCAAATGTATTGTAGCTGCCAGGAACGCTCAATACTCTCTGCCCGCCGATGTTGAATTGCGTGGCGGCGTTGATGACGTTACCCGAAAGAGTTCCGTCAACAGTGCCGTTGCCGGTTACGTTGAAATTGCTTCCTGCTTGTGGCGAGGTTGAGTTCTGAATGTAGTTCGAGCTATTCGGGAGCGGGTTCCTGGCATCCGAAAGTCTCGCGTCGTTGGTCAAGATGTACTCAGTCGCGGACAGACCGTTTAATTGCACTGCATTCGTCGCCGTCGCCGCGTTGGTCGAGTTTTCCGCATTCAGACTCTTGATTGCATAAGGCGCGCTGGTAATTGCCTGACGCGGACTCAAGACACTAAAAAATTCGTCGGTCGATTGCTTTACTCTGATTTCAAGAAACCGATTTGCACCGGGAAACTGATTGCCGAAGTCGAGCCGGACACTGAAAACGCCATTGTTTACATTCACAGCCGTCAGCGTGATCGAAGGTCCCACTTGCGTGTCGCCTGTCGGGTCATCAAACAATCTGAACTGAAAATCGTGACTGCCATTCGCCGGCAGCCCGCCGCTTAGCAAACGACCCTGGTAAGTGAACTCAGTCGTCTGTGCCAAGGTGGTCTGATGACACAAGACGACGACGATCAAAGCTAAGGCAATAAGCAATATCTGGTTCTTCATAACGGCTTCCTTCCAAAAGACTCGGACTTATCCGCTCAACGAAAAAGATTCCAGTATTCATGAGGGCGCGGGGGCTCGAACGGCAGGGGCACAAATTCGAGTGGGTAGAGCACCGAGATGCCGGCCGGATCGTCCGCCGTAAGTGCGCGCTTGACTTGAAACGGCGCTAAGAATGCGAACATCACTGCCTTACACTCGAGAGAATGGTCCAAACCAGCAAGGTGTCCGTCTTCATGAAGCACAACTGTTTCGAAGTCGAAAGCCGGTGGCGGAGGCGGATCGTGGTCCGACGGTGGCGGTGGCGGATCGCCTTCTGGCGGCGGAGGCGGATCGCCTTCTGGCGGCGGAGGCGGCTCGCTTCCCGGGGCCGCGCATACCAAAGGTGGCGGCGCTGGTGGCTCACCAGTAAACCATTCCCATTTCGGACTCAGCGCGATATCAGACTCGACGATGAAGCCGGTGGCAGTCTCGAAGGCAGTTGACGTGATAGCTAGCGCGAATGGACTCACGCTTAGCCCCAGATCCAGCCATCCCACGTCATTGAAGCCATCGAGCTGGAAGCCGCCTGGACACTGACTAAACATAGACGGGCATCGAGATGTTAGACCACCGAACCTCAACTTAAAGGTGGATGTCTCGATGCCGTTCCAAGTCGTCTGCGCGTTGCGCAAAGCATCAAAGAATGAGAATGCGTCATACAAATTGTGATTCGCTGGTTGCCCTGTCGGATTGTACGACTGAAGAACGAAGTCGTTGCCGGGGTTGTCATCGAGGAAACGGCGCCAGCGGAAGCCGGTCACGGCGAACTGTGGCTGCATGGCGGGACCAAGTTCCTGGGCGCCGGCCCGGACCAGCGCCTCGCTTGCTATGGCGTGCTCGTCGAAGCCATCGGGTACGTACAGGAGAATGTGCACCCGGGCCGGATAGCCCGATACTTGCGTAAGTCCCACCGCGCTGACGATTCGCCCATGGCGCCCGGCGCGTTGTCCCTGAGCGTCCCGTGAAAGCGTTAGAGCCGCACGCACTAGCCGATTTTGATAATTGAGTGAAAGGACGACCCCAACCACAGACGCAACAAACAATACTCTCTTCATTGTTTTTCCCTCGCCGGGCTTTGCCCGATGCGCGTTAGTCCTCGCTTGTCTTCCGAGACCTCGCGTAGTCAGTCATTCCCTGAATCCCCGAAAATCCACCGCCGCTTGGTCCGCCTATTACCCACGCGTCGTGTCGTTTTCGCTTGCTCTGTGCTTCGTTCACAAATGGCCTCCCAAACTTTGTCGATCAGTTGTTGCAACTCAGGCGTTGCAGCAATTTCGAAAGTGACGCATGATCCATCTGCTGACTCCTGCATCGGCGAAACGTCCGTCACCTTGGGGCGAAAACCGTCATCGCCTGCTTGAGCATCGGTCTCGGCGCCTTCGCCGGTCGCTACAATCGTTCTATGTCCGCGGAAGGCGGTGATTTCGACGCGTCGCTTCGTTTTCACGAACTGCTTTCTCCTCTCGGGTCTGCTTGGCGTGTGTCCATCCCGCTCGTAGCAGGCAACAGCCTCAAATCTCGAGTGCAGGAAAATAGATCGGGTGAGTGAATTAGTAACGAAGGTTCGCTGAAAGATCGCTTAAAATTTGCCGAAAGATTCGCCACTGCCTTGACCGGCGCCGATTTTCGGTGGTAGATACAAGGAAATTCCCTCAGAGAACGTTCGCGGGTTGAATCAATTAGCTGATCAGTCGTGAGCGCTTACATCATCGGTCGGTAGCGACTAGTCAACCTTGAGTGAACGACAACAAAACGCACACCCTTTGCCGGAAATCTGGAGCTTTGCCAACTTCACGCTTAACTCCGCGCGCGCCTGCTTGTTGCGGGATGGACAGGAAGTCAAGTTACGCCCCAAGTCCTACGAAGCGCTCAAGTATCTAGTGGAGAATCCTGGGAGGGTGGTCACCAAATCGGAATTGATCCAGGAAGTCTGGCCCGATTCGTTTGTGACCGACGACTCGCTGGTTCAGTGCATGCACGACATTCGTCGCGCCTTGGGTGACGAAGCGCAGCGCCATATCAAGACCGTCCCGCGTCGCGGGTACATATTTGAAGCCGAGATAAGGACACCGGAACCAACCCCCGCCAAAGCCATCTATTCTGAAAAGATCGAAGGCGTAAGGCTTGTTATCGAGGAAGAGAGCGAACTCGTCGAAGACAGGCTCGAGCCGAGAACAGAGGCGGCGTCGGCTGCCGCTCTGGTCGCTCCTTCCCTGTTCCGCGGCAAACGGAGACTGAACTGGAAGGCGCCGGCGGTTGGTTTCGTGGTGGTGGCCGCAATCGTTGTTTTGTTCTTGACCATTCGCCCGAGGCCCAACGAGCAAAGGAGCAGCAAGGCCGCGATCCTCTCTGGAGTGAAGTCGATGGCCGTGCTTCCCTTCAAACCATTGGGCGCAGACGAAAGCGACAAGTATCTGGGACTCGGCATCGCGGATACACTGATTACCAGACTCGGCAGCACGAAAGAGATCACCGTACGGCCTACCAGCGCGATCCAGAAATACACCTCATCGGATCAAGACTCACTGGCGGCGGGTCGGGAACAGCGTGTGGACACGGTGCTGGAAGGGAGCATCCAAAAGGCCGGTGACAAAGTACGAATAACCGCGCGGTTAATTAACGTTCAGGATGGCTCGACGCTCTGGACTTACAAGACGGATCAACGTTTTGCAGATGTCTTCACGGTTCAGGACGCAATCTCGGAGGACCTGGCGAACGCGTTGCCGCTCAAGCTTTCAACTGAGTCGACACAGGTTTTCGCAAAACGTTACACACAGAATAGTGAAGCCTATCAGCTTTACATCAAAGGGATATTCTTACGAAACCAGCTTACGGAAGATGCGCTGAAGAAGAGCATAGAGTGTTTTCAAAAAGCGATCGAGCTGGATCCAAACTATGCTTTGGCCTACGCGGGTCAGGCGTCTTCAAACTCGCCGCTGGCGTATCTGGGATTCATTACCACAAAGGAAGCCGAGTCCCGGAACAGACCCTTGATCGCCAGGGCGTTGCAGCTCGACGATCGACTGGCGGAAGCTCACACCTCATCAGGCGAACTGAAACTGTTCATCGAATGGGACTGGGCAGGAGCTGAGATAGAATTGAAACGGGCAATCGAGCTGAAGCCAAACGAGCCACTCGCCCATCATCTTTACGCCGCACTCCTGGTAGCTCGACAACGATTCGAAGAAGCCATCGCTGAAAGCAATCGCGCGTTCGAGATCGATCCGCTTTCGCCGCGCGCTGGTTTTGCGCGAGGCTGGATTTTTTATTTGGCGGGGCGTTACGACCAAGCCATCGATCAATTCAGCAAGACGCGCGAGCTGTTCCCGCAGTATGGATTAGTAAATCTCGGGCCCAGTTACGAGCAAAAAGGCATGTATGCTCAGGCCGTTACCGAAAATCTTGACGCAGAAGCTCGATGGGGAATGGCGGCGGAGGACATTAGTGCACTTCGCCAGGCTTCTGCGCGTGCGGGCTGGACAGGTTATTGGCAAAAGATGCTTGAGATCGCGCAAGCGCAAGCCAAACCCGAGCCGGCAAGTTATATGGCCGAACTGTTCGCGCGCGTTGGTAAGAAGGACAAGGCATTTGAATGGCTGGAGAAGGCCTACGAGCAACGCGACATGTCCCTGATCTATTTGAAAGTTTTCCCTCCCTGGGAAAGTCTTCGGTCGGATCCGCGGTTCACAAATCTGCTGCAGCGATTGGGACTGATTTCGTAACGCCCCGTGCGGCGTAGCTTGTTTCAAAACTTCGCTTCTGAGCAGCCCAGAAGTGCTCCGAGCAGGTCAAGGCCATGCTTCACGACGCAGGTCAAAGCCATGCTTCACGACAACCTGCTGAGCCACATGATCTACGGCGCGTTGCTAGGGTCGTACTTGTGCTCATAGTCAATGTCGTTGTGGCCTATGTTGAGATAAAGCATCTTGTACTTCTTGTTGGTCCAGACCACGGGATAGTACCCGCTGTGCCAGATCTCGTTCTGCTTTGGCCCGGTGCCCAACGGAAAGCTGGTTGAGTCTATGGAGAGCAGAATTTCTATGTCAGGATTAGCTGATATGCGCCTGATCCTGTTTGGCGGTAAAGAACGCTATGACTCTGAACTTCGGCTTGCTGCTATTCGCGTTAAGCATTGAACAGCAGATGAGCACTGCAATACCAAACGTCCTTAGGGCCTTGAGGACAGACATGGTGAAGGTTCTACTCAAGCTAACCGGTAAGAAGTGATGATGAGTCGGGGTCAAGGAACAAAGTTGCGTTGTTATGATTTTGTAGAATAGATGCCGGACGCGATGGACTGACCTCCAATTCCACACAATTCTTAACCGCCTCTGCTTTCCTCTTATCGGGAACAATGCATAACACGCTACTGGCTTTGAGAATTTGTCGAATTGACATCGAGATGGCCTGACTGGGAACGTCATCAATATTTCGAAACCATCCTTCGCCGACCTGTTGTTTGCGGCACGCTTCATCCAAGTCGACCACGATGTAAGGTTGATCCGTTTCGAAATCTGCTGGTGGATCATTGAAAGCCAAATGACCATTCTCACCGATACCGACAAAGGCAACGTCAATGGTTTGTGCCGAAATCAATCGACCGACGCGCCGACACTCCCCCCAAACATCCTCGGCCTCTCCATTAATAAAATGGAATGCCCGCAATTGAACTCGATCCATGATTCGCTCTTTTAGATAACGCCGGAAGCTTGCAGGATGAGTAGCCGATAGTCCGACATACTCGTCAAGATGAAAGAAAACCGTCCGGCCCCAATCCAGGTCATTGAGTACCAGCGCATCGAGGAATTCAAACTGCGAGGCTCCCGTGGCAGCTATAACATAAGCGACCTCTCGCTCTTTTAGAGCTTGACGAATGATTCTTGCGGCGCAGTTTGCCGCCGCTTTCCCCATCTCCATCTTCGAGTCAAATACTTCAACTTTCATTTCCCAGCTCGTCTTTCCCAAACGGACTTCGACTATACCGACTCCCACTGTTTCGATACTGCTGATCGTTCAACGGCATCAAGAATCCTCTGATTCTTTACGCCATCTTCAAAATTCGGTACGGGAAGCCTTTGCTCTGACAGAGCGTTAAGTAGCTCCAGCACGGTGTGGGTAAAAGTATGTTCGTAACCAATGATATGACCAGGTGGCCACCAGCCTTCGATGTAAGGGTGTGCTTTATCGGTTACCTGAATGGTTTTGAAGCCACTATCAGGTCCTACATCTGAATAGAACTCTAACTCATTCATTCTTTCCAGATTGAATGCCACGCTACCCGCGCTGCCATTAATCTCGAAGCGATTGAAATTCTTGCGTCCAGTCGCATATCTCGTTGCCTCGATTGTGCCAATCGCTCCATTCTCAAACTTCACAATAGACAGAGCGGCATCATCAACATCGACCTCAGCCATCTCCTCGCTGCCAGGCGACAAGCGTTGAGTAACAAAAGTGTTTAGTAAGGCGCTGACCTCTGTGATTTCGCCGACAAGGTAGCGAGCTAGATCGGAGGAGTGCGAAAAGAGATCGCCGAGCGCTCCAGAACCGGCCTTGGTCTTATCGAGTCGCCAACGAGTAGGGAACTCAGGATTGCGTAGCCATTCCTGGAGGTAGGTTGCACGATAATGGTAGATATTGCCGATTTCACCAGCATTAATTAATTGCCGGGCCAAAGCGACAGCCGGGGCACGTCTATAGTTGTGGCAGATCATGTGCACGCAGTTATTACTGCGCGCCGCATCCAGCATTTGCTCTGCTTCTTCCAGGGAGTTAGCCAGAGGTTTTTCGCAGAAGAGGATTTTCTTCGCTTGTGCAGCGGCTAATGTGATTGGTGCGTGGGTATAACCTGGAGAACAAATATCAACGACATCGATGTCACTCCGAGTTACGACGTCTTCCCATGAGGTCGAATATTTTTGCCATCCGAATCTTTCCGCAACTTTCTTAACCTCTGACTCATTGCGTCCGCAGATAACTTTCAGTACCGGCTCGAATGGGACATCGAAGAAGCTGCGCACCTGCCGCCAGGCGTTGCTGTGGGCACGACCCATGAAGCCGTAACCAATCATCGCAATGTTTAGTTTGCGCATAGTCTAGTTTCGATCGCTTCCCGGTTCATTGTGCTCTGCGAGATACATCAACTAAGTGTCCGTGCAATGTGTTCGGCTGAACGAAATGCCAGCGCCATAATAGTAAGCACTGGATTGAAGCCTCCGTTCGTGACGTGAAGCGAGCCGTCCACGACAAATAAATTATCGTGATTGTGTACCCGACCCCACTCATCTGTAACAGAAGTTTTCGGATCGTGACCCATGCGACAAGTGCCCGCTTGGTGTTGTTTTCCACTGAGCATCAAGTCGGGTCGCGAGCTCCAAATTTGTTCGCAACCGCTTGCCCGCAACCATTCCACGCCACGCTCGCGCATGAACTCAGCGGCGTCTACTGTTGCGGGATGTGTCGTTCCACTAAGACGAGCTACGGGAATACCCCAACGGTCCCGAACTGCGGAGTCAATTGTGACGCGCCCTTCCGGATTGGGAATTTCTTGGACGGGCCCGCGAACATGCATCACCCGTGTGTAGTTATCGCGCATGAACTTCTTGTTCTGGGCGCCCCAGCGTGGAAGATCAGGAGGCAACGAGTCGTACCAGAAATCGATTGGTGGCTTGATGAAATCATCAGCCAGCATCCCGCCGCCGATGATGCCATTGTTGTCGTGGTTGAACTGCGTAGTCGCGATAGTCACCCCAGGTCCGATGCCATTGAAGACCTGCGTCGATGCCAAGCCGTAAGCACGAGGGTAGAAATGACCTTGTAAGTTGCGTCCAACTTGATCTCGCTCATTACCTAGTCCGTTGGGATGGTGCGGCGAGTGTGAGTTTAGAAGAAGCCGTGCTGATTCAATCGCACCACCAGAAACTATTACGACTTTGGATTGTGCTCTTTGTTGTTGAGGTTGGCCGAAGGAATCAACAAAGTACGAAACTCCGCTTACATTACCTCGTTCATCAACCTCAATACGTTCGGCGATCGCGCCTGTTGCCAACTGACAGTTACCAGTGGCTACAGCACGTGGAATCAGCGTATTTTGAGCACCGTTTTTTGCATCAGTAGGACACGCAAAACCTACGCAGTACTTGCAGGCAATACATGCCGCGCGGCCGTGAAACGGTTCAGTATTTATGAGTAAAGGAACAGGACTGGTAACCCAACCCAATTCTTTTGCGCCAGCCTTGAGGGCGACCGTTTGTGGACTTGGGGGCACGGCTGGGAGCGGGTAGTTTCGCTTTCGAGGAACTTGATGCTGAATGAAACTGCCGTCGCCGGCAACACCCAATTCCCACTCGGCACGTTCATAGAAAGGCTCCAGCGTTTCGTATGAGATTGGCCAGTCACTAAGTGAACTGCCTTCGGGGACACCATACTTGCTTGCCATGCCGAAGTCGTCCGGGCAAAACCGCCATGCCTGGGCACCGTAAACTCGAGTGCCGCCTCCAACACACGCAGCATTGTTGTGGTAATCAGGTTCATGGGGTCTAACAATATGTGCCTGCCCATGTGGATCCACGAACACGCGTGGATTTCCCAGAGGATCTGGTCCAGCATTGTGGCCATAGAGCGACAGGCGTTGATTTCGGAGGTGGTCGCGCCCAACGTCTGTGAAACTCAATGCTTGACCTCGTTCCAGGAGGAGTACATGTTTTCCTGCTTCTGCAAGCACTCCTGCCACAATTCCGCCTGCGGCACCGCTGCCGATAATGATTGCGTCAAACTGGTTCATGATCACTCGAAGTTTCAAAACCTGTCATCACCCACGATACTGCATTGCGGTTCCCACCTTGTTCAGGATTGCTGTAGTAGCCCTCTGCTGTCGTGTTTACCAGCAACGTGAAGAAGTCTTTAGGCGACACTGGCCAGGGAGTCGACACATCCCCCAACTCGATCAATTTAAGTGTTGAGGTTTGCTGGTCAGGAGCGAGATTGGCAAAGCCAGTTTGAAAGCGAGCGACAGACTCATTCTCTAAAGCATCGAGACCGGAACAATAGAAATCGCGTTTGTCCGCAAGGTCGCCTTCAAGTTGTCGGGTCAGATAATCGCCTACGCCTGCCTCTGCGGCGCCAGGAAAATCGTCGGGCGGAATCACACAATCAAGTACTGCGTGTAAAGTTCTTAATTGTTTCTCAGTCACTGTTCCCAACTCACTTGAGCTCGATAGTGTGTTCAGCCCGGGCACCTGTGACAACGTCTGTCGCGCGGATAACGTATTTGCCCGTTGCATCATTCAGAGCAAATGGAAGTATGAAAGTCGCTCTTCCGGCCTTCAGCAGGACGTTGGTCGAATAAATTGGCAGGCGAGTGCCGTCGGGGGCAAAGATGTGACATCGAACAATACCTGGACTGGTTATGGATGAGCTCAATGTGAATGAAGAATGCTGTCCGCGCGATGCAGAAGTTGGGCCTTCCAATCGTAACGCACCCGGTTCCGGACTTATGCCAAGCACTAAGGCGTCTCCGATCAAAGTTGAGGACTGAATGACATTCGTGAAGCCAAATTGTTTACCTGAACGAACGTCTGCAACATAAAACTTTCGCGGTAGCTTGATCGTTAGTTCCTGCTTAGCAACTTGGCCCAAATTGGAGTCGTTATAAACTGTGACGCCGTCCTGGCCGACTATTCCGGCAATCGCCACGTTTTCTTTTACGATCGTCAGAATCTCTGCATTCGAGAATCGATACCGAGCGATTTGCGCTTGAGTGAGAGGATTACCGTCAGCAGCCAGGACTTCGATTGGAGGGTGCACAGCCGCTTTGGCCAGAATGGCGCGCGTCAGCACGCGATAACTGGATCCGCCGAATTTCAGGGCGCGCTGTTTTGGATATTGATCGAAAACCGTGTTCAGGTAGACCGTCCAGCCTTTTCCCACGTGGTTCACCAGTGCAGCATCTGAACCGGCGATCTTAAGCAATGCCGTACTGCTGGCTGGTTTAATCTCAGGTTCAGCTACTGCGAATCCGGCAAGATCTTTGGCGGCAAGTCCCCAGCGAATCCCTTCATCGGTTGTACGAATGTCACCTTTAGAAAGCTTAATCTCACGTTTATCGGTTGCGTTTGTGGTGATGCCAAACAGTTTATTAAGTGCTTGAGTCTCTGCCCACCCACAGTGCTCATCCATCAAACCTGTTGCGGCATCAGCGATTACGACGCCACCACGAATAACAAACGCCTCAATGTTTTTAACTTCTTCAGGCGACAACGCAAACGACAGAGGTAGTATCAAGACCTTGTACTTATCATTTGAGATTTGATTCGCAGCAACTTCTTCGGAGGAAACAAATTCAAACTGCAGTCCCAGATCCTTGATGGTCCGTACCCACCCATCTCGGTTTGCAGGAAAGCTTAGACGCGCTTTGTCCGGCACTTCATCGTCGTCATCACTGCTGCGCTGGTGATAGCCGAGAATACTGGCAGCGTGAATCGATGGCATTGAGTAGTAGAGAGCTATGCGATCGTGTTGCCGCTTCGATTCCATTAGGAGTTTGCCAACTCCTTCGGATCTTAATGAACTAAAGGCACGGCCCATATCTCTGGCAGAAGCCGAATAGGTCAGGTCGGGATTCAGAAAGGAGTACATCCAAAAAATATTTGGGTGCAGAACTTTATGAATTGCGGCGGTCCAGATGGCGTTCTGCACAGCCAACCCATGGGAGCCGTATCCCGTCCAAAACCCGATCATCGCATTTGGTTTCGCAAATGAACGATGCATATCCCATTGATTGCCGCCATCATAAGAAAGGAAATCGTCAATGACTCGATCGAGACGCGACCAATCGGCACCGTCGTAAGCATTTGTCGCCTGAGTTCCGGACACGGCAATGTGGGCGTCACTGTCGCCCTCGATCGCGGCATCCCGCGCCGCCTGGTATGTTCGCGCAAATGTGATTTCCATGAACGTGCGATGATCGGCCCACGGCGCGAAGTTACGACTCTTTTTCGCCTCTTCCGTTGTATAAGGAACGACTGCGCTCCACTCACTGAAGCTTGTTCGCCATTCTTTGTTCAGGGCAGCCAGCGTTCGGTATTCCGCCTTTAGCCATTCACGGAACTGTTGTAGAGCTTGAGGGCTCCAGTCGAAGTCAACTGCGTCGCCGTAAGAAGTGAGCGAGCCTTCATCACCCACAAAGTAGTAATCCATGTTGTAGCGTGCTTTGTTTCGAGCGGACGCTCGAACAATATCCGAGAGACTCTTCAAGAAATCCGGGTCATTGAATGATGGAGTCCGCCGCAGAAATTGTTTATCTCCGGTGCGCTTATACAACTCCTTTTTGGTCAGATAGCCAAGTGATTCAAAGTCGCCAGTTTTCTTAAAGTCGTCAATCGCCCGCTCCATTGCGTCCGAGGTGGTTGGGCCGCGGTCGTACCAGTACACACCGAATGTGCCTCTCGGAATATTGAGTGAGTTATCGACATCGCCTCCCCACGTGAAACCAGTATCCGACGCCGCCCCGCGTACCATCCTCATCTGTGCATCTTGAAGATAATGTTTTGTTCCACCGAATGATACGAGCGGTGTGTATTCCTTTACTCTGCGCACGTCTTGCACAACCATCACAGGCTTTGCTCGAACCTGATCGACGATAGCCCCACGTTCATCCATGAGTTCACCAGTGACGATTGCAAACTTGCCGAGGAAATCCTTTAACGAAAAAGTAAACGTACGTTCTCCCCGAGCCGGCGCGGAAATGGTGCCAAGCAACCGTCCTAGATCGTCTGAGACATGCATACCGATCTGCAATCCGGATAGATTTCCCGTGGCGCGCAACACGACACTCAACGTTTCGCCGCGTTTGTAGACATCGACCGCGGGTTTCGCGCTGGTCATCATGGCTTGCTTTGGCGTTTGGAAAGTTGCTGAACCCCAGTTCAAAGTCGAATCGTCGTTCGGGTTGCGAATGATTACGTTTAATATCTGACGGCCGCCAGGCCAACCAGTCTCACTGTGGAAGCTGGGAGCAGGTATTCCGATAACGTTCTCGCCTTTGGTAAGAGATTTTGAAACACGCGTCGAGCCGAGAGTTTGACCGAATTCATTCTTGCCAGAGACTTCGATTACTACTGGTTTTTGGGTAGTCGTCGTAACTGAAAGATTGATACCAGAATTATTCGCCGTCAAAGATTTGATTTGTACGGAAGTAGTCCGACCGGTGGCCCAAAGAATCGAACGCGCAAGAAGTGAGTACTGATATTCCCAGTAGTCCCAATAGATTTTGGCGTCGGTCGGATTGATACTCTGGGGCGTAAATCCCTCTTCAACGTAAGCCAGAGCCACGACGCGTCCTTTGCCATAATTTTTGGTAGCCAAAATGGGATTAGGTCCCGACTTGATTAGCACCTCCCCGTTTGCTCTGTACTTGTAAAAGGATCCTCCAGCGTTTCCCTCAGGCAACAATTCGAGAGGTAATCCTTCAGTAATGAAATGTGATTGCCCGAGTTCCCATTTTCCTTTCGTAACTGCGTCACTGTTGATTTCCGGGTAGCCGCGTTCGTTTACGGTGTCGTCTGGCACGCCTATCAAAGGCGAGATCTCCCAAATGCGCTCGTCTCCAATGGTTTCGTCACCTTTGAAAGGGTGGCCTTTGACATCGCCGACGAACGGATGAAGTAACACCAGGCCAGCACCCGATTCTACGCGACGGAGAATTGCATCACGGGATTTGCGCGTCAGACGCGACCACCCGTTGATGCCGGGAATTACCATCACTTCGTATTGAGCATCGCTTGTCAGATCCTTTTCTATGTAACCATAGACAATCTGGAAGTCGTCCCGATCGCCGCGATACTCATGACCATAGAAATCGCCAATCCCCCAGCAATTGATATCCCACTGGTTGTCGATCGAATCAGTGGTTGGATCCAGGTCGAGACGCTGCATCAATTCGACCATGTCTCGTCCGTATTGAATAGAAGGTAGAAAGAAACTCTTGATTGGACCTTGCGGCAGTTTTGAGGCCCATTTGACATGTGGAGTTACGACTTCTTTTGAGTAAGTAATGTCATTTTTGGGAAAGGGACTTCCGCCAACGCCGTGTTGTTGTTGCGCGTATGCACTCAAGATGATGAGTGTTACTAAGACTGCGATGGAAATAGTTCTGGTCATAGGTGATTAGTAGTGTGAGCTACGAAAGTGTGTCACAACATTCGCGTAGTAAACCTCAATCACGGCTACACTCTGTTAGGAGTGAGATGTTTATAGCCCGCAAGCCCTTAAGAAACATTCGCCGTAGGCGCCGGAGGTTTCGGGGGCTTGTGGGCTATAAACATGTCCCTCCTCCGGAGGGAAGAACTAGCTTAGCTCGCGCTTCTTCTTATTCACTGAGTCTGCGATAGCAAAGCAGATGCGCGCTGACGGCAAGATATCTTTAACTTCTGGCCCTGGACGTCTGCCGCTTTTAAGAGCCGTGACAAACTCTTCCGCTTCCTGATAGGCGCCGTTCCGTAGATCCTCCGGATCATCGTCCCGCGCTTTTTCGTCGATCACCAGGTTGCCGTTTTGCCAACACTCTAATGAACGCTGTGTGCCCGTTCCTGCTGTAATTCGTGTTCGAAAGTTTTGACCAAAAAACTCATACGACTCTTCAAGCATGCCTGCCGTTGGTAACACCTCAATCAGACCAGTGACCCCACTTTCAAAGTGAAGTTCAATGACGTACCAGACTGCAGATGATGCGGCGGCATACTGGATGTCTACTTCAAAATCCTTAATTTCCCCGGCGACGTAACGTAGCGCGTCCAGCACATGAATCGCTGTGGACCAGATGAAGTCAGACTCATCACGTGCATGTCTTACCTGGCAAGCCCTCACGTATCGCAAAGAACCAGCGTCCGCAATCCATGAACGCGCCCTATTGAGATACGGCATGAAGCGACGATTCACGGATACCATGTGAGGCGTTTTTGTTTCGAGTGAAATCTGCTCGAGTCTTTCAGCCTCAGCCAACGACATGCCCAGCGGTTTTTCAATTACACACGGTATCTGGCGCTCGAGAAGTTGGATGCCAGTCTCGACAATGCGATCCATTGGCATGACACATACACATCCATCAATTTTTTCTGCATCCAACATCTCAGTTAAGACTGTGTAGGGGTGAACAAACCCAAACGATTGGCAAAACTCGTTTGCCTTGTCGACATTGAGATCGCAAGCAGCGACGAGCTCTATTTCGCCAGGATGTTGAGAGGCATACCTTGCCAGAGGAGCTGCATGGCTTGCCCTCGAGTGTTCTCCGCAACCTGCAAGAGCGATCCTGATCACGGAGCCTCCACAGTCATGCTGTTTGGACATGCCGAATCTACGCGTTGGACCTTCACGTTTTGGGCAATGCGAAGAACATCGCTGGACTCGACTTGTCCAGGGGCATCGGCCAGACAATTCGCGGTGCCGCAGGCGACTGCCAGACTGAGGGTGTCTTCATCACCCAGGCCACGTTCATACGCCACCGCGAATCCGGCCAAGGCTGCATCACCACAACCAACTGACGAACAATCCGCAATCGGCACCATCTGGGAAATCAGTAGAGCGCTATTCCGCGAGCGTTGCCAGATCATGCCATCCGCACCCAGCGAGATCGCCACACTCTGCGCTTGTGCTTGGAAAAACTTTTGAGCGACTTCCGCTGCGCTCAAAGAGTCATTAATTTGATGGCCCACAAAACTTGCTGCTTCAGTGCGGTTCGGTTTGACAAGATCTGGCGCAGCCTCCAGTCCATGACGAAGTGCCTCACCGCTTGTGTCGAGCAGCGCTCGGCAACCATACGAGTGAGATATTCGAATGAGCTCACGATAAAGGTCTGCGGGAGCGCCAGGCGGCAAACTTCCTGAAAAGGCCACCTGAGTATTTTCACCGCTTTCAGCAAAAATATCGCGACAGGCAGTTAGCAGTCGTTCGACTTCGCCTTCTGTTACGGTGCCGCCAGGTTCAAGAATCTCGGTGATTTGACCATCGGCAGAAATGATTTCGAGGTTCGCTCGTGTTTCCGTTTGCGTGCGAATGACGGTCAGTGGAACACCCAATGCCGACAGGCCAGTTTCGCACTCTTCGCCGGCAGCGCCGCCGAGAAAACCAACCCACATCACTTCGACGCCAAGCGATTTTGCAACCATCGCAACGTGGGCAGCTTTACCTCCCGGAAAGGGCTGGGCCGACAGCGCGCGATTCACCGATCCGACTGAGATACTTTCAAGGCGGAGGCGTCGATCAATCGCAGGATTGGCGCTAATGCAGACGAGCATAAATGTGGCCTCAGGCGGTGAATGGCACGAAATGTCCAATAAACTTTAGTTTGTCGTTGCTATGACCATGGTGCGCTCAAATCTTTGTGTTCTGTAGCATCAACCGTTCGACAAACTTAAGTGTCCTAAGTTTCCCCAGCTTCTTCTCGCTTCTTTGTTGCGTCGAGACGCGCGAGCATATTCTTGATGTCTTTTGCCCCTTTGATCGAAACGTAGATCGTGATAGTTGAATACCAAATTACACAGGCGGCAGTTAGGAGCCACCAAAACCAATGGGACATCACAACACCTCCTGCGGTGAAAGTTTCTGCGGCTTCAAAAAGGAGCCTACAACCATTGCCACACCAGATAAGACGTAGGTGGCAATGCCCGAATAGTATGGACCAATGGTCTTAGCTATCTCAGTAGTCGATGGCACTTGTTCCATGACTAAATAACTGACAGGTAGCGCAGCGCTAACTAAGATTGCGGCGCCCGCTCCCCAGCTGTTTGCCCGCTTCCAATAGCAACAGGCGATTAGGAGGGTTGAAATACTGGCCAAATAGATAGTGCCGGTCACGCCGAGATACGTCCAAAGATCACCCTTCAATGGATACCAGAGCCCGTAAAGGAGCAGGAAGATTCCGATGATCGCAATGATCGTCCGATTCCAAAACAGCCCTCGTTTCTCCGACCAGGGTTTCTTTCGGAAGGGCGCCATGATGTCGTTGTATATGACGCTGCACCACGTCAACATATAAGAGGAATCCGTCGACATATCAGCGGCTAGCATCGCCGCAATCAGGATTCCCATTAAGCCAGCTGGAACCGCTGAGCCTAGATAACGAGGCATTGCTTCGAGCGTATTGGCGACTGGGCCAAGCGTCGCAAGAGCCGCTATCCCCCAGATGCCCGGAATAAGAAAGCGACAAACGAAAAAGAAACTGGTTCGTGTGTAAACCTTGCGTCCCGTGCCGGTGTCTTTAGCGGCGAGCACGCGGGCGATGATCGTTTGCCACGTCAGTACGGCCGCGGTGTTGAGCATCAGATTGAACAGCACATACTGCCACCCCATCGTTGGGTTAACGAAGGGATTAAAGCCGCCTGCACCATAATGCGTTTCCACGGTGTTAACCAGACTTGCCCATCCGACATTCATCAAAATAAGAATGGTGACTAGAATCAAACCCGCACTCATCACGACAAATTGCAGGAAGTCGGTTACCAGTACTGAAAGCATCCCTCCGAGGATCGTGTAGACCGCTACTCCGACAAGCAATGCAGTCATCATTATCTCGAGGTATCTGACGTCTAATCCCGCTACGAGCACGAGGAACTGCCCACCGGTGCGCAGAAAGACGCCCATGTTGAGCAGGCCACCCAGCACAATTACCACACCCGCTGCCCAGCGAATGCGTTGTCCAAATTTCTTCTCTAAAAGCTCAGGTATCGTTATGACTCCCGAATCGCGTAACGGCTTGATGACAAATCCTGTAAGACCAACGCCAGCCATTGCGATCGCCATGAGAATCCCCGGGGTGGCTCCAGCAAAGCCTTTTTCATAACCGTTCTGGGCGGTGTACATGCAGGTAACGATTCCAAACTCTGTTGCGGCAAGCGAGGCTATCCCGAGGTAGACATCCATCTCACGGCCAGCCACAAGAAAGTGTTCGACTTTGCCGACATATTTCCGAACCATCAGGCCGGCGACCATTGTGACCAGCAAATACAGGCCGACGATGCTCCCGTCCAACAGCCAATTGAAATGTGTCATGAGCTGGTCTGTTTACCTTTCGTCTATTAAGTTCGAGCAGATTCGGATCTTTGAGTCGGAGATTTCTTGCACAGCGGCGATCGCCGGCAGAAAGATGCGTCGCAAATCAATATCAGTGTGGTTGGAAAGCGAGAGTTTTATTGCTCTGGTAAAGGCGTCTTTCAACTCAGTCCCAAAGTTAATCTTGCAGATTCCATTCTCGATTGCAGTGCGCAACAAATCTTCCGACACTCCGGAGCCGCCGTGCAGAACCAACGGGGTGTCTTGCACAGCCTCTCTTATTTGTCTCAATCTTTCAAAATCGATTTGTACCTGCCCTTTGTAAAACCCGTGTGCAGTACCGACCGCGACAGCCAGCGCGTCGACCTCAGTCTCAGCGACAAACCGCGCCGCGTCCTCCGCACGAGTGTAAAACCGAGCCATGTCGTCCAGGAGCGCGTCATCGTTGTTGGTAACATGGCCCAATTCACCCTCAACTGAAACATCACTCGCATGCGCAAGGTCAACCACACGTCTGGTAATGGCGCAGTTATCTTCAAAGGACAACTTCGAACCATCGATCATGACTGAGGTATAACCATGATCGATGCAGCGAGCAGCCAAATCGTAACTGCCACCGTGATCTAGATGCAGAGCAATAGGCTGTTCGAGTTCTTCTGCCGCAGAATTTGCCATGCCCCTGATCATAGTTAAGCCGAGGTAGTTAATGGTCGATTCAGTAGTCTGCAAAATGATCGACCTATTGAGAGCCGCTGCCGCGCGTATATGAGCAAGTAGCGTCTCGGCGTTATAAAAGTTGAGAGCTGCGACAGCCGTACAAGTTCGTCTCGCGGTCTCGAGCAAGGGTCGACTTGCAGATAGCTTCGGCATTGAGGGTACGCACTAACTCCGTTCACGGGTTTATCATTGGCTTGGCCTGCTCTTAGTTTTGAGATCGCAAAAACTTTCTCAGCTGCCGTATGTCTGGTTGGCCCGCTGTTCCGCCCGGCTCCCGCGTAGATAAAGCTCCGCACGCATTCCCTTGGTGTAAGCATTCCATTAGGGGCGCTGCACGTAGGTAAGAACTCACAAAGCCCGCATTAAAAGAATCACCCGCTCCGGTAGTGTCAACAGCTTTGACATTGAAGCCTGGTGCGCGAGCTCGCTCTGCACCTCGAATAGCCGTTGCCCCACGCGATCCCAGCTTTATGACCGCGCAGGGAACCAGGTCACCCAGGGTCTTAAGCGCCTTCTGAACCGAACCCGCTCGCGTCATTTGCATTGCTTCACTTTGATTCATGAAAAGAATGTCGGTATGACGCAAGACTCCGCGAATGGTCCTACTCCACGAACCCGTTGGATCAGAATTTGGGTCGAATGAAGTAGTAAGTCCCGCCTCCTTTGCTTGCCGATATATCTTGGCAAATGACGGTCGCAAGCCCTTCTGTAAAAAGTAGGACGTCATGTGCAGATGGCGCTGACCTTTCAATATCGACATGTTCAGCTGTTGATAACTGAAATCCTCGATTGCGCCGAGATAAGTAACTAACGCCCGGTCACGAACTCCACTGAAAGCCATCGTTGCGCCTGTCTTCACGCGTGCGTTCCTCTGAATCTGATCTTTTGATACACCAACGGCCTGTAGTTCGGTAACACAAAAATCCCCAAACTGATCCGTGCCAACCTGGCTAACAAACGTCACCTGATGTCCTAGCTTCGAGATTCCTGCTGCGAAGATCGCAGAAGCACTCCCAAGCGTTAAAGCAAAATCAGCCGCAATGGTTTCGGAACCCTCTTGGGGAAGACCTTGCAGACCGGTTGCCACAATATCGACATTCAACTCACCAATCACGAGAACCGGAGGTCCAAGCAACCTACTCATCTTGATTTAGCGAGCCTCTTTCAAATATTATCGTTTAGCCTTTTGATTGCTTTCGAATGGTTTTGGATTCTAATACAATGTCAAAGCCAATTGCAAAAGGAATATTTACCTATCTGACGCCAAGGCATTGGCTCACAGGAAGCAAGTAACCGATGGATGCGTTGTCCAAACTCTTGGATCTCTCTCCAGCTGAAAAAGAAGCTTTGGGAGTGGCCCATACACCAACGGAAATTGCGCAGCAGCCGGCGACCTGGCGACGGACATATCAGAAAGTTCTGCACCTTGTCCCGGATATTAAAGATTTTCTCTCACAAGCTGGCCTGGATCAATGCGAGACTCCTCTGAACGTGCTGCTAATCGGCGCCGGAACTTCGGATTACGTTGGCAAATCCGTGCGTGCCTTGCTGCAAAAAGAGTGGAACTGCGATGTGCAGGCGGTTCCCAGCACTGACTTGCTGACAAACATGGACGACCATGTCATTCCCGGTCACCCCTATCTATGGATATCGTTTTCGCGATCGGGTGACAGCTCAGAAGGGGTGGCAGTGTTACAAGCTGCGTTAGACCGCTACCCACAGATTCGACACATCGTCGTCACATGCAATCACCGCGGTCAAATGGGAAATGCATTCAACAATCATAGAAATGTCTTAAGGATAATTCTCGATGACGAAGTGAATGATCGGGGCTTGGCGATGACTAGCTCGTTTTCAAACATGGTCATCGTTGCCCAGGCACTCGCGCATTTCCGACGTATGGAGAGTTATGGCTCGATACTGGAGCACTTGGTTGCAGCAGCGTCATCGCTGCTTCACCCAGCTGCCGACGTTTGCGAACGTCTCGTAATGGAAGGATTCAAGAGAGTGTGTTTCCTGGGGACGGGACCTTTGAGGGGCGCGGCCATCGAGTCGGGCCTAAAAGTCCTTGAGCTTACAAACGGACGAATCATAAGTCTATCGGAATCATTTCTCGGCCTCAGGCACGGCCCATTGTCGGCAATCGATAGTGACACGTTGGTGGTGGCTTTTTTATCAGGAGAAGAACGAAGAAGAGCGTTCGAACTAGATCTCATCCAGGAAGTGTTCGACAAGCAACTAACTGAAAAGTGCTTGCTCGTGGTTCAACAAAAGTGCGGAAAAGCTCTGCAGTTCGAGGAAAATACCATATCCATGAACCTCACTACGGAGATTGCTGATTTCTATCGGCCACCAGTCGACGTAATTGTTGGCCAACTTTTAGGACTCTTTGCCTCCCTGAGACAAGGAGTCAGACCTGATGCGCCAAGTCCGCACGGGGCCATCAATCGAGTAGTGTCTCACGTCACCATCTACTAATTGTCTCACCCAACTCGTCAGTCTAAACCAGGACAAGTTTGATCTCACGTGCACGCAATTCCGTTTGCGTCTCCTGCGACAATGCGCGATCGGTGATGATTATGTCGATATCAGATAGTGGGACGATTCGAGAAAGGCTTCTCTTACCAAACTTACTCGAGTCGGCGACGAGGATTTTTTCCTTTGCGATGCGCGCCATCGCTTGATTGACTTGTGATTCCTCAACATTTGGGGTGCTTAGGCCGAACTCTGTGTCGCACGCATCAACTGCTAGAAATAATTTGTCGGCGGACAATTGTGCCAGTATGTCTTCCGCAAAGTGTCCGACAGCAGATAAAGAATTCTGCCTGATTACGCCACCCAAAAAAATCAATTGGATGTCCTTAGCGCCAAATAACTCCATGGCAATGTTCAAGCCGTTGGTGATTACCTTGAGATCCTTTTTGTTTTTTATTTGCCGCGCAATTTGCTGCGTTGTTGTGCCGGAGTCAAGGATGATGGAATCGCCATCGTTGATGAGCGCTGCCGCCGCGGCGCCAATCCTGCGTTTGTCATCCGCATGCATCTCGGCTTTTATCTTCAGGGAGGGATCCCTGCTGACGGTCGCGACTTTGACCGCTCCGCCGTGAGCGCGTCGAACCAGTCCTCGCTCGTGGAGATCTTTTAAGTCGTTTCGAATGGTGACTTCTGAGGTTTTGAAGCGGCGGCTCAAGTCAATGACCGCAACTTGGCCGTGTTTCTCAAGAAGCTCGAGAATCTTCGTTCGACGTTCGAGGTTAAGCATCGATGTCTTGCCCAATAGGACCTCTATGACGGAAGTCGCCAGCGGTAAGTCTGCGGACCGGCTCACATGTTAGCATTTTTGAGCGAGGTGAAAAGCAGATTTGAACGAAAGTAAACGAAAGAGCGAAGTGAGCGGGTCAGTTTCGGTTTTCCGTGTCGAGTATCGAGTGGTAGGCAGCGCCGATAGCTCCCGCTTGCTCGCCGAGAGCGGCGCTAACGATAGGGACTCGGTTTCCCAGCGGTCTCCACTCCAACTGGTCCATGAGAGCCGAAAGCGGGTCAAATAACGCGGAACCAGCCCTTGCGATCCCACCGCCTAAAATAACAACCTCAGGATCGAAGGCATTGATGATAGATGTTAACGCTGCCGCGAGGTGATGAATCGAACGCAGCCAAATTCGTGTGGCGAGAGCATCGCCGCTGCGATACGCGTCAACGAGTTGTCGTGTCGAAGTAAAACGACCGTCAGATCGCTCAGCAAGATTGTAGTTGCCGATCATCTCCTCAAGACTACCTGGTGTTCCTACAATGTCAGGCTCACCGTCGGAGTTCACTGAAATATGTCCGAGGTGCCCCGCTCTTCCAATGTGGCCCTTGATCAATCGTCCGTCAGTGTATACCGCACCACCGACGCCAGTACCGAGCGTGAGCAAGACTACGTTGCGATAACCGGCGGCCGCGCCCTTCCATAGTTCCCCGAGGAGTGCGGCGTGAGCGTCGTTTAGCACTCGTACCGGACGCGACACCTTTAGGAAGTTGGTCCAAACTAATCCTTGTAATCCTTCCAGGCGACCTTGCATGTGCGCTATCGAGAGCCCGTCAGAGGCGGCTAAACCAGGCGCAGCAATGCCGACATGATTCGCGCTTTGACCGTGCCGATTCTGAATTTCTTCAATTTTGTCTTTGATACTCTGTGACCAGGAGCCTGCTTCATCTTCAGTTTGACACCTTGAGTATTCCAACACTTCTCCTTCCAGAGAGATGACGACGAACTTAATGTTGGTTCCCCCAAGGTCAGCACCAATCGCGTAGTTCAATTCAGTTTTATTAGTGGATCTCAATTGCGTGAATTAAGTCTTAAATCCCCTTTCTCCATTTCGGGTCGTCTCGGCGAAGTAATTGAAAACTGATTGAGCCATCCGGATTGGCCGGCTGTGCAGCGGCCCACGTAACGGGTCGCCGGATTCCTCCCTTCGTCTCGATTTCCGCTCTGACTTTCATCTTTAGCCCATCGCTGTTCTTGGGCAACAGGAAAGATGCCTGTCTAATTTTTCCGGCATGTGGATGACCCGCATCGAGTGAACCAGAGAGCTTGATTTTTTTATCGTCACTCTCGACGTGTAATCTGAGCACACCCGGCACACCAGCCACGCCGTCGTTCGATACCGCAACGATTACTTCATTCGTTCCGTATCTCTTTCGCTGCCAAATCCATGAAGGGCGAACTCGGTAGCCAAGGCGTTTTTGCAAAGTATTAAAGCCATTCGGATACCGTTCATGGTATTGCCGTAGATTGTCTGACTCGGTCCAGAGAGACCAGTAGTTTGCGCCCAGATCGATTGCGTGGAGCATCCACTTTTCCAGCACGTTGATTCCAGCCTCGTCAACGGGAATATAGGTTGAGTCGACCTTGTACTGCCGGTAGTAACCGTCTTCCATGATCGTTGCCAACCAGGGCGGTCTGTTCGCGAGTTCCTCAATCTGAATCGGTTCTTCAATAATGATGCTGTCTGAACGCAGCCAACAACCAGCACGAACACATAAGTCCTGAACTTCTTTGTTTCCGACGCCGCTGATATCAGGTTGGGTATTCACCGCGAGAGGAACTTTCTTCCAAAGGTCTAGCTGCAGGCGCGTCATGTCGATAAAGGTTTTCTGGGCTGTTAAATAGTCAGGCAGCGGATGCGGCAGATTACTTGTGTGACCTTCACCCCAGAAGCCATACATCATCAAGTCGACGTACTCCATCAACGGGTTCCCATCAAACTCCCGTACCAACAATTCGTTCAACTCCTTGAAAGCACTTTGGAATTTCGGGTGATCGTATCTGGGCTCGACAAAATCCTCGCGCGCGCCGTACGTCTTACCAATCTTGACGAGTGGAATTTGCTGTTGAAGAAAATCAGGTAAAGCCAATCGTCCCGGTTGTCCTTCGGTATTGGACATCTGTATACGAAAAGCGACGCGAAGGTTGTGGCGTTTTGCGGCTTCGAACGTCAATGGGAAGACTGGGTGTAGATCTAGCCTTCCTGCACGCGTTTGAACATCTCTCCAGTCACAGCGGATATAAAGAACGTCAACGAATGGGAGGGTCGCAATTTTTTCGACGTGCTGTTCAAGCGTCTCTTTGCCGGCACGGGCGGCGAGCGATGGGCCACCCTCTTCCCAACTGTAGCCCATTAGACCAAGTCCATAATTCTTGACCGGCTTACTGGATTGTGAAGTGACCAGGACTGTGTACCACCCCTGGTCTTGCTCGATTCCAAACGGACCTTGATTCAAACGGTCAGTTACTAATGGTCCGGCGCCGAAGTCATAGTTGTCCCAATTGTGAGAGGGAACCTCTTGAGCCTGGTTGTTTGACAAACCGCCCATCAAAGAGAGAGCGGCGCCGGCCTTTATGAAATTACGTCTGTCCATCTCAATTCCTTTGGAAACAGTTTTTCAGAGGTTTTATAAAACCGCTTACTGATATACGGCGAACTGTCTATCGCGAATTAGAAAAAGGACCAATACCATTCCCAGCAAGGGAATCAGGCTTGCCGTGATCAAGATTGGTTCAAACGAATAGTGATCCGAAACAAAACCGATCAGGTAGGTTGAAATGATTGTGCCCAACCCTGCACCTGTGCCGCTCATGCCACTAACCGTTGCCACAGACTGGCTGCGATAAAGGTCGGATGGAAGCACGAGGGCCATCGTTGAAAACGAGGCGTAGGCAAAAGTTGAAACTGCGAAGAGGCCTGCAAGCGCGAATAAATTCGACGTGAATACCGTCGGAATCAGTAGCGTCATACCCAAACCGCCAAAGACGACTACTGCTTTTCGCGCTTTCAGGACGGGCCACCCGCGTTTGATCAACCAACTCGAGAGTCCTCCGCCAAAGAAGTTACCAAGGTCTGCGGCAACGAAGGGAATCCAAAAAGCTAGCAGACCTTGTTCGGGATTGATTCCTTTGCTTACCAGGTAGATAGCGAACCAGTCGGTAATAAAAAACCAAACCGGATCAGTCATCGTGCGCGCCGCTATTACTGCCCAGGTTTGTGGAAGCTTGATCAGGTCTCGCCAGGTAGAGTGCTGAACATTCGCATGCTCAGTCTCAAGCTCAGCGCGATCTCTCAAGATCATTTCACGCTCCTGGTCACTGATCCTGGGATGAGATTCGGGTGGGTAATAAAGCATTCGCCAGACTCCTAACCACAGGAAACCCAGTGTCCCAGTGATGACGAACGCCGGACGCCAACCACCGAAGTATTTGTATAGTCCAATCACCAACAGCGGTGCGATAGCACCGCCAATAGAAGAACCGCTATCGAAGAGGGCCACTGCCCAACCGCGCTCGCGTTTCGGAAACCATTCCGACACGGCTTTTGTCGCAGCAGGCCAATTTGCCGATTCTCCTGCGCCCAACAGAAAACGGAAGAACGCAAAGCTGCGTAGCCCAACTGCAAGCGACGTTAACATCGCGGCGATTGAGTACCAGATCACGGTAATTGTTAGGCCTCTGCGAGTGCCAATTCGATCAATCAAACGTCCTGAAACCGTCTGCCCAACGGAGTAAGCAACTCGAAATGCAATTACGATCAAGGCAAACTGTTGGTTGTTCCATTGGTAGTCGTGTTTGAGATATGGTCCTAAGACCGAGAGCGTTTGCCGGTCGATGTAATTAATGACCGTCGAAGCGAATAGCAATCCGCCAATCCACCAGCGCAAATGTCGAATAGATCTTTGTGATGCCATCGAGTTTTTGTAGTAATAATGCAGTTTGAAGCTGGATCGTTATGTCATTGCTTCTGTTCCGCCTCCAGCTCCGCGATGAAGTTTTCGCACTTAGCCACATCCTCCAGCCGCTTGATTCCTTGTTCCTCGCGACTGTCGGCGATCGGGCACGCAAAGACTCCGTTCTTTCTCGGAGCAAGTGTATTGACTAGTTCATTGGGAAATCCCAATTCACCTTTAGGTCGGGAATAAAGACCCGTTGATTCGTCCCAGTGGCGCCTTCGTAGTTCATCCAACACGTCAAACATGGCTTGGCCCTTCAATACAAATAGACCAATGTTCGTTTCACCGAATTCAATGACTTCGGCTCCTTCAAGGTGAGTTTCCTTCGAACAGACGACGTTACCGGATTGATCGCGTTGAATAGGAGCGTAAGGCTGGTTGCGAAACGTCGTTGGCATAACCATCTTGAGGTGGTCAAACAGTCTCGCCAATTTATATGTGCGTAAAAAAGTATTTGGACGAATGACAGGCTGAGTGCTCCAAACTACGAGGGCCAATCCGGCGAAGTCGCCAATCTCTTTGTGAGCATGCAACACTGCGTCGCCTGTTCCCAGGGCTTCAGGTTGCAAAACCAACAATACCTCCTCACCACGGAGGACTTCACTGACAGCATCTCTCGTCTCAGAGGAAACAATGACAACTGGCGGTCGCGTCTTAGGCAAGGAGGAACGAATATTCTCCAGCACATGGACAATGGCCGGTTTACCCTGGACCAGGGCAAGAGGCTTGGCAACGTCCAGGCCAGAAGCTGAAGCGCGTGTACCTTTTCCAGCCGCAACGATGATCGGCCAAATATCTTCGCCGTTAATGTCGATTGGTATGGCGTCGATTATCGCGAGGAGATTTGAGGTGTAAGACATTGCGTCTCGTCCCATTGAATTGATTTGGACGATCG
>DASYRR010000134.1:0-4605 GCA_036004125.1 Pyrinomonadaceae bacterium
AGGCGAACTCACTCGAGTCCGTTTCGATCCTCTATGCTCGCAGACTCGCTCTCACGGGTGTTGACAAGCCCGAACGCATTGCCGGGGTGAGCACTTCGTCGAACTTTTTCAAGGTAATGGGTGCAACGCCGATTCTGGGCCGCGTCTACGGCGAAGATGAAGACCAGCCCGGCGCAAACCACGTAGTTGTCATCAGCGATGCGTTATGGCAACGACGCTTTGGCGGCGACAGGGAAGTCTGCGGCAAGACAATGAAGCTCGACGGCGATACCTACACAATCATTGGCGTGATGCCGCAGGGCTTTCAGTTTCCGCGCGCCGCCGATTTGCCTTCGTTCTTTCAATTGCCGCCGCAAGCAGAATTGTGGACGCCTGCTCAGCTCACCAGCGAACAACTCCAAAACCGCGGCAGTCACGGTCGGGCTGTTATCGCGCGGCTCAGTCCGGGCGTCACCTTGGCCCAGGCACAGGCTGAGATCGACACGATAACGAACCGCAGCGCGCAACAATTTCCTGACTCGCAGGGTTGGGGTGCGCGTGTGATGCCCCTCAAGGAACAACTCGTAGGCAAATTGCGCAGAGTCCTCTTGATACTACTGGGAGCAGTCGGGTTTGTACTCTTAATCGCATGCGTCAACGTCGCCAATTTGCTGCTAACACGGGCGGCTACTCGCCAAAGAGAGATCGCCATTTGCGTGGCACTCGGTGCCGGACGCTGGCGAATCATGCGCCGGTTGCTCACCGAGAGTGTCTTACTCGCACTCGCCGGGGGATTGGTTGGTCTCATGCTGGCCATCTGGGGTGTCGACCTCCTGATTGCCTTGAGCCCTGAGAGCATTCCCCGCAAACATGAGATCGCGGTTGACGGCATGGCGCTGCTTTTTACTTTCTCGGTTAGCCTGATCACCGGCGTGTTCTTTGGTCTGGCTCCAGCATTTCAAACTTCACGCATCAAGCTTGGTGAAATGCTAAAAGACTCCACTCGCGGTTCGACCACGGGTAGAAGTCGATTGCGCGGCCTCTTGATCACGACCGAGGTGGCGTTATCGCTGATGTTGCTCATCGGCGCTGGTTTGCTCATTCGCAGCTTCAGCAGACTGATGGAGGTTGGTCCTGGATTCGATCCACAGAACGTAGCGGCGCTGACGCTCACGATCTCATCAAACCGTTACGACTTTGATCCGAAGCAAGTGAAGTTTTTCAAGCAGGTGATCGACAACATGAAGTCGATTCCGGGCGTAGTGTCGGTCGGCGCGGTGTCGGAATTGCCCCAGGGCGGTGGCGAAGAGATGGATGTCTTCGCCTTTGAAGGTCAGACGCGGCCCAAAAACTTAAGTGAGGAACCCACTGCGGACTTTCGTTTCATAGACGAGGGCTATTTCAAAACGCTTGGTGTTGATCTGTTATCGGGTCGAACCTTTAACGAAAACGAAGATAACTCAAAGCCGCGCGTGACCATCGTCAACGAGACATTGTCGAGACGGTTCTTTGGTGTCGCCAGTCCGATCGGCCGGCGGGTTAAGCCCGGCAGCTTTGATTCAGATGAGCCCTGGGCCACGATCGTCGGCGTAGTCAAAGACGTAAAGCACTCCGGTCTCGACGTCGAACCGCGTGCACAACTCTACTTCCCCTATCAACAGATCAGCTGGGGCCGGCTGGCGATTGTCGTCCGTTCGCGTGTAGATGTCGCGAGCCTCTTCGGCCCAATGCGTGAAGCTGTGTGGGCCGTGAACAAGGATCAACCAATTACCGAACTGCGTACGATGGAAGATTACCTGGGGGCTTCAGTATCGCAGCCTCGCTTCAACGCGATCCTGCTTGGTGCCTTTGCGTTTCTGGCCGTGAGTTTGGCGGCGGTCGGGATCTATGGCGTTGTTTCTTATGTGGTCACGCAGCGAACTCAGGAAATTGGCATCCGCATCGCGCTAGGCGCTCGGACGACGGACGTCTTACGACTCGTCATGCAGAACGAAATGAAGCTGGTGCTGTTTGGCCTGGCCCTTGGGGTGGTCGGAGCGCTCGCATTAACGCGCTTCATGACGACTCTGTTATTCGGTGTGACAGCTACCGATGCACTGACATTCACAGCTGTGACCATAGGGTTGATGTTGGTTGCGTTGTTCGCGTGCTGGCTCCCGGCGCGGCGTGCGACGAAAGTAGATCCGCTGGTGGCATTGCGTTACGAGTAACGATTTTGGAGTGCGGCGACTAATCGCCGCTTTGGTCTGCGGCGGCTTGACGCCGCCAAGTTTGCGCAGACTCAACGTCGTCGCGACTAGTCGCGACGTTGGCGGGGCAAGCCCCGCCTTGCATCCGGCGGCGGAGCCGTAGCAACCGATCAATATTGACTTTTGCGGCAAATCTGAACGGAGTGACGTTAGAGGAGAATCATGCAAGGACAAGACCTGCGCTTCGGCGCGCGAATGTTGAAGCAACCCGCGCTTACGTTGATGATGCTTTTCGAGCCAGTTCAATGCTTCCTCTTTATCACCAGCCCAATGTAAATAAGCGCGAAAGTATAGCTCTGAACAGTTGCGCATCATTATTTGAAACTCATTTGAAAGTATACCTGAGCAGCACCCTTTGTCGGCACAACAAGAAACAATGATTTGCTTCGGGGACGGCGCTTCGCTCTATAGATCAGGCTGTAGCTCAAAACATTGCCAACCTCGCAACACAACATATCAGCGGTTCGTAGGTACACCGACAATCTCTCCTGCCTCAAGAGCGCGTGCGATTCATTCTTCACTTTAATTTACTTTTATTCCACGACGGGAACTTTTCCGAGTCCCTGAGTTGTTAACAGAATAGCGACGTGTTCGCGCCTCGACAAAACGAGTAGCCCAGAAATCAGCGCATAGATAGGGCGTCGGCACAGTTGCTTCACGCGCTCTCTGCCTTGCAAGCATGCAAGGAGAGAATTTTCTGTCACACCCGAACTGAGTCTCAGTCTAAACAACCGAAACACATATCAAATCTTTCGGAGGTGACAAATGAAAACATTCGACGTGCAGACCATTGAGATCAATATGCCCTGCGACCCTGTCTTCGAATTCATCAGCGACGCGCAGAGGCTGCCGGAGTGGACCAACGCCTTTAAATCCGTCTCCGATGGCCGGGCGTTGCTGGAGACGCCCAACGGTTCGGTCGAGGTCAAACTGGAGGTTCGTGCGGCGCGGAGTCAGGGGACGGTTGATTGGGCCATTACTTTTCCTGACGGCAGTGTGGCCCGGGCCTATTCGCGGGTGGTCGCGAAAGACAAAGAAAGCAGCCTCTACAGTTTCCTTTTAATGGCGCCGCCGGTTCCCTTAGAACAGCTCGAAGGGGCGCTGGATGCGCAATCGCAAATCTTGCGTGAGGAGTTGCGGAAGCTCGGCGAGATTCTGAGCGGTAAAGGATGAATTCTTCGTTAGAACAACCTGCGGACCAGGCGCAGGCCTGAAACATCAAGAAGCGGCAAAAATTCCCGACATGCCCCGGCGGCGTTTCGCAAATGCGTTTCACGCGCTCGTGCGGACGACGTCACGGTACCTGCAGTTGGCGCTTTGTCAATTGTAACTCGAGATCTGTGTGTGGCTCTGGTCCAATTTAGTGTCACAGATCGCACACAGGTCTGCCCTACGCGAAATGATCAGATTTGTTTTTCCAACCAACTTAACAACCGCCAAGGCGCACATTGAATGAGGTAGACGGTGAGAAGAAAAAGCATTCCGATATCGCTGGTATCGACTCTTTGCTTCATGGAATCTAGCAACGTGCGGGGCTACGGTGTAACAGCAATGACTGACGATCGTGATCGTGCTCCATCTCCCATTCAACTAGCGAACCAAACGAACGTGTAATTCAGAACTGGTGATCATCCGCATATCTTGGCTCGATGATACGGTAATCATCCAACTCACTTCGCGGCAAGGTCGATGATCTCGGACTGGTGTGGATAGCCAGATGAGCAAAGTTTCGGTTGATTGGTCTTTAGGCCTTCGACGAAGAACCAAACACAATGCTTTGCACTGTCTAAAGCTTTCCAAATTATTCCCGCTTTCACCAAAGACGTTCATGCTGATGCCTGCTGTCGAAGTCTGCTTTTAGAGATTCATCATTCACTTTTATTCCAAGGCGGGAACTTTTCCTGACCCCTGAGTTGTTAACAGAACAGCAACTGTTCGCAACCCGGAAAAAAGTAGCACGAATCAGCTCCTTTGATGGGGCCCCCACAGAACAGTGGCTTCACAAGCTCTCTTCCTTGCTGATGCAAGGAGAAAACTTTTCAGTCACACCCGAACCGGAGTTTCTGTCTAATCAGCCGAAACAGATCTCAAACTTTTTGGAGGTGATGAATGAAAACATTCACAACAAGAGGGTCAAAATTTTGCTGAGTAGAAACTGTGCAATCGACTTCTGGAGGATGAGTGTGCGAAAACCACGGTCTTGGGCTTCCACGTGCTTAATACTCACCGCGTTGGTGCTAATTGTGGGCTCAATTTCTTCGGCTAGTGTGGCCACCAACCCGACGCCAGGCACCGGGTCAGTTACGTTCAGCGGGAGTGAGCAGAGCAAGCCTGGTACAGCGGCCACGCCGGGAAGTGTAAGCATCACCATCACTGG
>DASYRR010000135.1:0-5702 GCA_036004125.1 Pyrinomonadaceae bacterium
CGGCTTAAAAGTCACTGTCGAAGAGCTTCCCGCAGCGACGTAAATACTCGCTGCCAATCTTCGGCTGTAGCCTCTGCGCTCGCCTGTCGCAGAAAGTTTGTCGTGTGCTCTCTGCCACGTTCTTTTTTCAGAGCAGACACAGAGGACACAGAGTTTGCACAGAGAATTATTTCAACTGAACCTCAGCGATCACCGGCAGATGATCTGAAGCTAGTGTTTCGATAACGCGAGCCTTCGTAGCCTTCAATGATCCCGATCTATATAAGATGTGATCGATTCGCTTGATCGGTTTGTCCGCCGGATAACTGAATCCATCTCCCTTCGCGCGACTCGATGCCCACGCGTCCTCAAACTTAGTCAACATCAGTTTGAAGGCTGCGCCCGTTGGTTCATCGTTCAAATCAGCTACAACGATCAAGGGTCCTTTAACACTCTCAAGAAACTTGAGCATTTGCTCAGTTTCAAACACTCGGCCGTCTTCGTATTGATAATCAAGATGTGTCGTTACGAAATTGACCCGCTTCCCCTCAACTTCAACCTCAACTCTTAACATTCCGCGACGTTCAGCCTCCCGCCTATTCTCAAACATCCGATGATCGACGTTCAGCAGTAAAAAGCGTGAAAGTATTGCTACGCCATACTGGCCACCTTGATAATCCAGATTATGTGCGAAGGCATAGTCCATCCTCGTCATCGCCGCTAGTTCAGCAATCTCATCTTTGCCTTCCGTTCGCTTAACTCCTCGATCGACTTCCTGCAACCCAACCAGATCCGGTTTCTCTCTATTGATAACGTCAGCGATTCGCTGCAGATCAAGTTTCTTATCCATGCCAACACCGACGTGAATGTTGTAGGTCATCACGCGGAGAGTCTGTTTAGCAACTGGAGATGGTTTGGAAGAAACGAATCCGCCGCTCGATAGGAGGAGTAGGAGCAAGCAAAGAAAACTTAGACCTACGCATTTACCGCGTTTCCACATCTTCAAAACTTTCGTGACTCACTGGCATTGGGGTGCGGCGCATTCTAACATGACGCTGTTTCGGTTATCCTTGGCTACTTCGTTTATGTTTTCGGAGGCCAGCCATGCATTGCCCAAGTTGTGGCGCTGAAGCCCAGCTGACTCAAAAATTTTGTCGTTCCTGCGGACTGAGCCTCGAAAAGGTTCCCCAGCTGGTCGCTGAACAACTTTCCGGATCAGAAGAGATAATTACGGGCGAGGTTGTAGAGAAACTCCATCAGCGGCAGCGCCAAATCGAGCATTGGTTATCGACAGCGGGACTTGGTTTCATCGCGCTAGCTGGCGTCAGCATTCTCATCGGACTCATTTATCTACTGGTAGCCGGAAGTCTTCCTCTTGTTCCGGGAACTGTGCTCCTAATATTGGTGCTCGGAGGAATGGTGGCTGGGTCCCTTGCAATCTATTCAGAGAATCTAAAAAAGAAGTTGTCCGGTGCCAACTTGCCAAAATCTAGAACACTACGGGAGCGGGAATCTAAGCTGCCTCTCGACGCTTACCATAAACCGTTTGTTAGTGTTACCGAACGCACGACCAACTTGCTGGAGAAGGATGATAAAGTCGAGCCCGCAAGCGACCAAAGAATGGAGGGTGGAGCCTAACTCTCCCAATGTCCCTCTTCCCCTGGTTTGTCATGCTATGTGCGGCGTTCGCCGCGGGCGCGATCAACTCAATCGCTGGCGGCGGGACACTACTTACCTTCCCTGTCTTGATTTGGTTAGGTCTAGATCCGAAAGTTGCCAACGGTACCAGCACTGTTGCGCTCTGGCCTGGATTGTTTGGTGGGCTCTTCGGCTACCGCAAGGAACTTGAGAACAGCAGGCCCATACTGATCCGGCTCGGGACAACGAGTGTGATCGGTGGAGCGGTTGGCGCATGGCTCCTCATCTGGACTCCATCACCAATCTTCGCGCGGATGGTTCCTTTTCTGATCCTCTTTGCCACGATTCTTTTCATGGTGCAGGGGGCGATTAACCGGCGCCTGCGGCTAGGCAAACTAGAAGAAAACCCGGGTCCCTGGTGGTGGGCCGGAGCGATCGTTTTCCAGTTCTGCTCGGCGATGTACGGTGGTTACTTTGGGGCGGGCAACGGAATCCTCATGCTCGCGGCGCTGGGTTTACTGGGTCTCAATGCGCTGAATCGAGCAAATGGCATCAAGAACTTTCTAGGTATCTGTATCAACAGCATTGCGGTATTGAGTTTTTCACTCTCGGGTCTGGTTGTCTGGCAGGATTCATTGGTGATGGCTGTGGGAGCACTAGCCGGCGGCTACTTCGGCGCGAGTATGGCGGTACGGATTGGGCAAGTGTGGGTGCGACGCGGAATAGTCGTTATTGGATTCGTGATCTTCGTCGTGATGCTGTGGAAAGTCCGACACTAAGAGTCAGTACCACAACACGGTAGCGTGTGGCTCGCGGCTTTGCCGCACTCCAGTATTTTGGTTTGTGTTGTTTCGTGTGACTTCGTGGATCGTCCATAGTTTTTCTGGACAAAAGGAATGATCCACGAAGTCACACGAACTAAACACGAAACTCATACCACCGAACTCGACTTTTGAGGCAAAGCCACTCTTACTGATGAAAAAGTTATCGGGACGCAAACTCCCTCGCGAATTCTACACCCGCTCCAATGTACTGACAGTCGCGCGCGACCTTCTCGGAAAACTTTTGGTCGTTGCTGATGATCGGCGCCGACGTGTCTCCGGAAAGATTGTCGAGGTCGAAGCTTATCGTGGTCCAGAAGACCGAGCTTCGCATGCATATGGTGGTCGGAGGACGAAACGAACAGAAACGATGTATCAAATCGGCGGCATTGCGTATGTATATTTTGTCTACGGAATGTACAACCAATTCAACGTGGTTACCAACGTGGAAGACACGCCCCATGCGATCCTCGTTCGCGCGCTCGAACCGGTCGAGGGCATTGAGTTGATGAGAAGTCGTCGGCACTCACATCCCGATCACAACTTAACCAACGGGCCGGGCAAGTTGTGTGTGGCTATGGGAATTGATCGACAACTTGATCGAGCTGATTTACTGGGCGAGCGTATTTGGTTCGAGGAGTTTGAGAAAGTGCCGTCATCCAAGATTGGCAAAGGACCACGAATCGGGATTGATTATGCCGAGGCTTGGATCGAGAAACCGTGGCGGTTCTGGATTAAGGGAAATCCGTATGTGAGCACAGGAAGATAGACAGAATCATTGGTCATATATCATTTGACATTTCTCATTTGTCATTTGTCGGGAGCCAATAGTCCGTGGTCTGTTGTCAGTTGTTAACTGGCGTCGGCATCAAACGACGACCACTGACCACTGACGCTCTTCAAATGACAAATGAGAAATGTCAAATGATATATGACCAATGATTTCTTTTTAGGCTGACCGCTAATCGCTCCCGTACCGTATCTCCATCCGTCGGATTCGATAAGCAGAGATAACCAGCACAATCGCAGTCACAATCAACATACTTGGGATGGCAATCCAGGCTGGAGTTGGTTCCGCAACCACGGCAAACGGACCTTCCGACATCGGTAACGGCACCAATGAGTTGAGATAGTGAATAACACTTATCTTCTTCAACAGCGGCGGCAAAAGGAAGTTAAGCCACTCCCACCCGTAAAGGAGTAATGCCGGGATTATTGGATTGCGAACGAACAAACCGACGACGAGAAAAAATGCGCCATAACCAATACAGGCCAGCATCGTGATTCCTGCATAACTAAGAATCTGCGCCAGGCCTTGACCGTCAAGAAAGAATCTCAAACTCTGCGACCAAAAGTGAGGAAGATAGAGCAACAGCATCGCCACAACAGTCAAACCAGAGAAGAGGATGATCGATGTAATCAGTCCGGAGAGGTATTTCCCAACCACCAAAACCTCGCGGCGCACGGCACTCAGAAAGTAATAGTGCAGACTTCGATCGACTAATTCTCCTCTGAACAAATTCATGAATATCCAGGCGCACCCGAAGAAAACTACAGTGCGCAGAATCAAACCGTTGTAGAGGACGGCGTAGATCGTGCTGTACCGACTAAACTCTTGCCACTCGCGGCCTGGAGGTGTAACTACCGCAAGTATCAATAAAGGGAAAAGCGGTAAGAGCGTAATTAGATAGATCAGAATGGAACGCCTTCCCAGAAAGTTTTTCTGAATCTCGAGTCGGAGAATCGCAACAATTTGTCGCAGCCACAGTGACCATGGCAGGGGGCGGTTCGACGTCTTTACTGGAACTGAATTAACTGTGGTGCTCATTATGCACTCCCACCCTGAGTACCAATCAGATATTGATAAACAGCGCTGAGGTCGTCATCAACTGGCGCAACGGATTCAATGTTCACCTCGCCACTGGCGACCACCTCGTTTAGCAACAAATAAAAGCGATCCGCATCGCGCGTCTTAACGAACAAGCCTCCTCGATCGTCGTGGAGTCGCGCCTCAACTACGTGATCCTGTGCAAACACGTGGGCGGCAAGTTTTGACGGATCATCACAACGAATCAAAATCTGCATGGGATGCTCTTGCATCTCATCGCGCACACCGTGAATGTTTCCTTCGGCGACAATGTAACCATTGTTTAGGAGCACCACGCGGTCCGACATCATGTCGACCTCATGAAGTATGTGCGATGAGATGATCAGGTGGAGTCCGTCAGAGGCAAGCTTGCGAAACAACGCAATCGTCTCGGCACGAACCATTGGATCCAGTCCATTCAGCGGTTCGTCGAGAATTAGAACGACAGGCTGATGAGCGATGGACTGAGCCAACCTGATGCGCTGGCGCATGCCCTTACTGTAGGCCGCAACTTTTCGATCACCAGCCTCAACGAGATTCACACGCTCCAAAGCGACATCGGTGAACTCTTCCGCCTTTTTTCGATCGTAACCGTGTACCAAGAGGAACGAGTTAATAAACTCACGGCCGGTAACGCCGCGTGGAAACGAGTCGAACTGTGTGCAATAACCAACTTTTCTAAACAGAGCTTCAGGATTGTCTGTGGGAATCCCCAACAATGAAATGGTTCCGCGCGTAGGCCGGAGCAGGCCGGTCATCAAGTTCATCAGAGTCGACTTTCCTGCTCCATTCGGCCCAACCAGACTCGTAATACCCGGCGCGATCTGCAGGTTTACTCGATTGACTCCAAGTATCTCTCCGTAGAACTTGGAGACATCGTCGAAGATGATGAGTTGATCGGTCATAAGAATCTGGCTTAGTGTTGAGTGATGTTAATAGGACCTATAGGATCTACGGGACCTATTCTTCAATTTCACTTCACCACTTCGTAAGCCTTTACCTTCCGCGCCAACAGTGCCAGGCAAATCACACAAACAAGAAACATCATTCCCCAACACATCCACAGGGGAGGCTCATTTAAAACTATCTCTCTCACGGTTCCCTCAAAATCTTCGAACCTGATTGTCCCGGAAGTGCGTACGAAAGTGCCGAACAGTCCAGCTGAAATGTTCTTCATCAGTGCGCCCAGACTGACTAGACTTCCCCAGCGCGTGAAGAACAGCTGGTTGATGACCTCACCAAACACTGAGGGAATGAAAAACAGTGCCAAGATCGCGCCACTTGCCACAATTCGCCATTTTACGAGCGCCGAGATCGCCTGTGAGATCAAGGCGAGCAGGAGTATCCACACCAGACTTCCGATAAAGATCGCACTGGCCATCCAAAGATTCTGCGTT
>DASYRR010000136.1:0-6430 GCA_036004125.1 Pyrinomonadaceae bacterium
CACGAACTGCACCTTCGGATTGTTCTTCGCCAACACCTTCGTGATCGCCGCTGTCAACGTCGTCTTCCCGTGATCTACGTGCCCGATCGTCCCGATGTTGACGTGCGGCTTTGAACGGTCAAATTTTTCCTTCGACATCTCCCTCTCCTTTGAATTGCGAAATTGCGAGCTTGCGGAATTGCGTGATTCTCAATTCCACATTTTTCGCAATCGCGCAATTTCGCAATCTTACTTCGCTACTCCCTGAACTTTTGCGATGACTTCCTCCGCAATATTCTTCGGCGCCTGATCATAGCGCTCAAAGTGCATCGTTGAAGTCGCCCGGCCCTGCGTTGCCGAACGTAAGTCGGTCGTGTAACCAAACATTTCGGAAAGTGGCACGAATGAGGTGATCACCTGAGCACCACCCGGTCGGGGTTCAGTCTTTTCAATTTGTCCCCGCCTGCGCATTAAGTCGCCATTAACCGCCCCCATGTACTCATCCGGGGTTACTACCTCAATCCGCATGATGGGCTCCAGCAACACAGGCTTTGCTTTTCGAACCGCGTCCTGGAAAGCCAGCGAACCAGCAATATGGAACGAGCGCTCATCAGAATCCACCTCGTGGTAGTTACCGAATACCAGGCGTACTCTGATGTTCACTAACTCATAGCCAGCCAGGAACCCGCGCTCCATTGCGTCTCTAATCCCGTGCTCAACAGGCTTGATGTACTCTTTGGGAATGGCACCGCCTGTGATTTTGTTTTCAAACACGAAGCCTTCGCCCGGAGCGGGTTCAATCTCAAGCTCCACGTGTCCAAATTGACCACGCCCACCCGTCTGCTTCTTGAAGATCTCTTTACCGGCAGCTGCCTGAGTTATCGTTTCGCGATAGGCGACCTGCGGTTTACCTACATTCGCTTCAACGCCAAATTCCCGTTTCATTCGATCGACAATGATCTCCAGGTGAAGCTCACCCATACCGGCAATAATCGTTTGTCCGGTTTCCGGATCGGTAGAAACGTTGAAGGACGGGTCTTCCTGGGCGAGACGATTTAATGCAACGCCGAGTTTGTCTTGATCCTGTCGTGTTTTCGGTTCCACGGCTACGCGAATAACGGGGGCCGGAAACTCCATCTTTTCTAGGATAATCGGCTTGTTCTCATCGCAAACCGTATCGCCGGTCGTAACTTGCTTCATACCGCCAATGGCAATGATCTCGCCCGCGCTCGCATCTTCGATATCCTCGCGCTTATTAGCGTGCATGCGCATCAACCTGCCCACACGCTCCTTACTACCCTTGACTGGATTGTAGGCGTAGGACCCGGCCTTAATAGTGCCGCTATAGATCCGAACAAAAGACAACTGGCCCAGGTGCTTGTCCGCCATTATCTTGAAGACCAAGCCAGCAAATGGGGCAGCGGCATCCGCCGGTCGAGTTTCAGCCTCGTCGGATTTCGAATTGATTCCTTCAACCGGTGGCACATCAAGAGGCGAGGGCAGGTAATCTACGACAGCGTCGAGCAGCGTTTGTACACCTTTGTTCTTGAAAGCAGAACCAGTAACGACGGGAACCAGCTTGAGTTCAATGGTTCCTTTGCGAAGTGCATCGCGAATCTCTTTTTCAGAAATCTCTTCGCCTTCGATGTACTTGTGCATCAAGTCGTCATCGACACTAGCAACGGCCTCGATCAGTTTCTCCCGTGCCGCAGCCGCTTCGTCTTTCAGATTCTCGGGAATGTCGACAGTCTCGTATTCAGCGCCTTTACTTTCGTCGTTCCAAATCAATCCCTTCATTGCGACGAGATCGATAACCCCTTTCAGCTGATCTTCAAGACCGATCGGAATCTGGATAGCGACTGGATTGGCACCGAGGCGGGTAATGATGGATTCAAACGAGTGGTCAAACGAAGCGCCTGCACGATCCAATTTGTTGATAAAACAAATTCGGGGAACACCGTACTTGTCAGCCTGCCGCCAAACCGTTTCAGATTGCGGCTCAACACCTGCGACACCGTCAAACACCGCAACCGCTCCATCGAGGACGCGAAGTGAGCGCTCCACTTCCATCGTGAAATCCACGTGGCCAGGAGTGTCGATAATATTAATGCGATGGTCGATGCCGTTTCTTTCCCAGAAACAGGTCGTCGCGGCGCTGGTAATCGTGATCCCGCGCTCCTGCTCCTGCTCCATCCAGTCCATCGTCGCCGTACCCTCATGGACTTCACCAATCTTGTGCGTAATGCCGGTGTAATAAAGGATACGTTCGGTCGTAGTGGTCTTGCCGGCATCGATGTGGGCCATGATGCCGATATTTCTGAACTTGCTTAAATCGTGCTTAGCCATGGATTTGACAAATAGGTCCTATCGGTGAAATAGGTCCTATACTTCCGGTTACCACTTATAATGCGCAAACGCCTTGTTAGCGTCGGCCATTCGGTGCGTATCTTCTTTCTTCTTTACGGCGTTGCCGCGGTTGTTCGCGGCATCAAGAATCTCTGCCGCCAGGCGGTCAGTCATCGTCTTCTCGCCGCGTCCTCGCGCATAGGAGACGATCCAACGTATCGCCAACGCGCCACGTCTCTCCTGGTGAACTTCAATGGGTACCTGATAAGTCGAACCTCCCACGCGTCTCGATTTCACCTCCACGGTGGGTTTGACGTTATCTATCGCGCGTTTGAAGACCTTGAGTGGCTCTTCACCAGTCTTGTCGCCGAGCTGGCGCATGGCGTCGTAGAAGATACTCTCGGCCAATGATTTCTTTCCGTCCCACATGACGCCACTGATGAACTTGGTCACCAGCGGACTGTTGTAAACAGGATCGGGAAGCACGTCGCGTCTTTCAGCTACTCGTCGTCTTGGCATAACAAAAGGTTCCGGGTTTCAGGTGTCAGGTGTCAGCTTAAGTTCCGCGGTTTGCCCGGCACCTGACACCCGGCACCCGGCACCGTTTCTTACTTCGCGCTCGCTTTCGGCCGTTTTGCTCCATATTTCGAGCGTCCCTGCTTACGGTCGGAAACCCCCACTGAATCCAATGTTCCTCGGATCACGTGATATCTCACCCCAGGTAGGTCTTTCACACGGCCACCCCGAATAAGCACAATCGAGTGCTCCTGCAGATTGTGACCAACACCGGGAATGTAAGTCGTGACCTCGATTCCGTTAGTCAAGCGCACGCGGGCGACCTTGCGAAGAGCCGAATTGGGCTTTTTGGGCGTTTGCGTGTAAACGCGTGTGCAAACCCCACGCTTTTGGGGAGAGCTTTGAAGTGCAGGACTGGCTGTTTTGTACTTGACCTGCTGGCGACCTTTGCGAACAAGTTGATTTATAGTGGGCACTGTTTCCCTCTTAAATTACCGGCGCATTTGACGCGCAAAAAGGCGCTTGCCTGCCTCTTTCCGGAACTAGTCCGGCAGTCAGCGCAGGCGGCTGCCCTGTTGAAACCTGGTGTTAGGGACGTTCTGAATTCGCTATCGGGCGGGTGCGGATTGTGGCTTCCCTCGAGCCAATACTTTTCTGTGGCGTCGCATTAAATAGGGCGAGAAAGACTTACTTTCTACGCGGGCCAGCGCTGGAACGGTCCGTAAAACTGACCGCGACGCAGGCGATTTACGCCACAATAATTGTCAACCGGCCTTTATTGCTCACGACCGAGCAACGCCTCCACACCGACAGAACCTACTGGACGTTGCTTTGTTAACCTTCAGACGTGTGTCCGAAACGGCAGACTATACGGTTGGAGCGTAAATGTGTCAAGCCGAGCAGTTACAGATTCTCGCTAATTGCGTTGTGTTTTGTGCGTTGGCTGACGCTCTAGGAACTAAAACAGCGTCTTAACCAAATACCAAATCCCCACACCAAGCCCGCCCAGCAACAATAGGATCAGAAAACAAACAACCGCAACCGTCAGCTTGAACTTTCGATATCGATTCTTATCCGGCGGTGCTAGCGAGCCTTGCGGGAAATACGGAGGTGGTGTGTAGGTAGCCATTCCTGTTCCTTGCTAACCCTTGATGCCCTTTCGAGTCGGGGGCTTACTCGGATTTGTGACTGGTAGACCCTCTGCAGCTTTCTTCAATTCTTCTTCCTGTTCCTTCTTGAGCAAATCTTCCTGGTGCTTCTTACCAGCCGCGATCCGCTTTACACCCTCACGGGCTTCATCCAGGGCATCCTGGGCGCGATAGTTTTCCGGGTCAATCTCTAATGATTTTGAAAACGCCGCCGCTGCTTCCGAGTACTGAGCCAACTTCGTATGCGCCATACCAAGGTCGTAATAGATATCCGCGTCGTCGGATCGAACTCTAGCAGCTAGTCTGAATTCGCGAATCGCGTCGCTGTACTGATGAAGCCCCGCATAGGTCTGACCAAGATCATAGTGAGCCTCAGCGTCGTTTTCATTTTCCTCGTTGCCGAAATACTTCTTATAGCTCTCAACCGCCTTCTTGTACTCATTCTCAGCTTCTTCTGCCGTATTAAGAGCGTCATAGGCGAGGCCTAGACGAAAGTGCGCTTCCGCCAAAGTGGGATCTGCTGCGATTGCCTGTTTGAATGCTTCGGCAGCTTCTGAATCCTGGTCATCGCGATAAAGCAACTTTCCTTTTTCAAGAAGCGAGCGGGCCTGTGCAGGCTCGGGCGCAATACCGTTCGCAGCGCCGGGCCCTGACGACGAGGTGTTCACACTGGACCGATCCCCGCGCTTGCAGCCTGGTAGGGCAAGAATGCACAAGAGCAAAATGATGACTGAAGCTTTGTTCACGTCAGAAGAAACATGGACTTTCCGCGCGGGATGATGCACCCTATCTAACGTCAATTGACCACGGTAGTCAAACCGCGCAAAGCCACGAGGAGGCGCCAAGGCGCTATACTCATTTCTCGGAGGTTGTGGAAACGCGTCGTAATTGCCCCTTTTTCTATATCAACTAGTTTTTCCCTAGACTGTATCGATCACTGTATCGATCAGCAGACCAGCCTCTGCTGCGCAGTGTCGTCCTGGAGATAGAATTGAAACGACGACAGAACCAAGGAGTGGACATGTTCCGAAGCCAAAGTCGACAAATCCGATACTTGCTGCCAATTGCCCTCGCAGCTCTTTTCCTGGCAGCGTCGCAAGCATCAGCTCAGAAGCCAAAACAGACCACGGTCGACGCTACGCCGACGTTGACGTTGACCACAGATACACCAGTCGTAACCGCATGTTCCGGTGCTGTTCAACTAGTCAAATTGAATGCGGTTGCTACCTGCCCCCCTGGATACACAGTTAGATACCGCTGGTCCACCAGCGCAGGTCGCATCAGTGGTGACGGTCCAACTGTTACCTGGGATCTTTCAGGGGTTGCGCCAGGGATGTACAAAGCTTCAATCGATATCGACACTTCCGGCAACGGCAATGACTGTCAGGCGTTTACGGCTACGACTGTTGTCGTGAAGGACTGTCCGCCCGTCATTCAACCTAGCTGCCCCAACGTGGAAATCACCTGTCCGACTAACATCGCCATCGATCAGCCGCTGACTCTTACCTCCAGAGTTTCAGGCGGCTTTCCGGTCGTAACGCCGATCTACAACTGGTCCTTGTCTGCGGGTAACATCATCGAAGGTCAGGGTACGAGTTCGATCAGGGTCGATACTACAGGTCTCGCTGGACAAACAGTCAAGGCAACTCTGTCGATGGGTGGACATCCGCTGGATTGTTCAGCAAGTTGCGCCGTATCGATTCCGATTCCTCCAGCAAAGTGTCGGAAGTTCGACGAGTTCCCCGATATCTCGCGCAACGATGAAAAGGCACGACTGGATAACTATGGCGTGGAGTTGCAAAACGATCCGACCGCAACAGCTTATGTTGTTGTGTACAGTGGTCGTCATTCTGGCAGACCAGACGATGTCCAAAAACGGCACGCTGGAATTCTTGATTATCTCGTCAACTCACGGGGCATCGATGCTCGCCGTGTAGTAACTGTCGTCGGTGGAGCAAGAGATGACATGATGGTGGAATTGTGGACATGTCCACAGGGAGCCAAGCCGCCCAATCCATAATCGCGATAACAATAAAGCAAATGCGAAGCCAACGTTGAAAGGCGTTGGCTTTTTGCTTTTTCTCCTGTCAGCGGAATCCGTGTTGCGTCGTACCGCCTAGTGGGAAGTAAACACCCCTTGCGTGGTCGTTAACGAGACGCGAATGAAAAACGGTTTGTATTAGAAACCAACAGGTGGAGAAACTTATGTTAAGCAAGAAACCTATTCACTGGCTGCTGTGCTCAATGCTCTTGTTACTCGCCCTACCGAATATTGCGGTGTCTCAGAAAGAGAAAGACAAGAAGCAAACAACCCAATACTCGGGAACTCCGGTCCTTTGGCGAGAACCTACTGACATTCAAAGCCGCAACCTGTTGCTCGGGGCTGGTGGCGACGCTATGAAACCCGATCTGAGTCGGATCACGTTCATCGAAGAAAAGAC
>DASYRR010000137.1:0-15968 GCA_036004125.1 Pyrinomonadaceae bacterium
CGCCGGAATCGATCGCCGATGTTCAAAATCATATGAAACTCTAGCGTGTGAAGTAGACTAACCTCTCAGTAGCACGCAACAACCCAAAAAGCTAGACGCTTTCGATGCATTGAGGAAAGCGTATAACTTTGTTCCGTCCGCAACAACTATGTTACCTGAAATGTTCACTGGAGATTGATAACAGTCGCTTAAAACGGAATGAATCTGATCTCAAAACGAGTAACGTAATCCGTGAACGTCTGCCTCGATCATCGGTCTCACGAGCTCGAAGTAGGGATCTCTATCCTGACGAATTGTCCTGGCCGGATTTCCTCGATCGCCTTTTGAATCGATGGGGCGGCCGCCACGATTCGACGAAGGTCATTAGTTGAAAGCTCTAGAATTGAGATTGTGCTGGCAGAAAGGTTCTGCTGATAGAGAATGTTCTAATCCGCGGTGATGAGAAGATCGAAGTCAGCCTCGGCTCTTTTCAACAGGTCGCTGTTGCGAATACCGCTCCAGCCTTCTGCTTCTACACTTGTGCAGGAGTGGCTGGCCAAGAATCGGTGCATCGACCAGGGAACACACTCATCAAATAGAATCTTCATATTCGCTTAAAACTTTCTCTCGCCTAGCCCGGTCTTCTCAACTCAGTTAGAATCCTTGCGAACTTCGAAACGTCAACGCTCCTGTCGCAAGTACGTTCACATGCCCTCGCAGCTTCCATCAGGCACAAAACTGGGACGCTATGAAATCCGCTCACTCCTCGGGGCGGCCGAGAGACGCTTTCATTCGGCGCACGATCTAAGTTTTGCGCTCGAAAATTACTCCGCCGTTACAGCTGATGGTCAGCGTTTCATACTCAATAACCTGATTGAAGAGGCAGCGTATACGCCAATTACTGTTGTGCTGAATTGGACGGGCGGACCTGAAACACTGAAAGCGTAAAATAACAAATCTTCGTAACCGGGACGATTAACAAGGAGCATTCAGATGGAGCCAAGAATTGATTACTTAAAGTCGGCGCGTGGTGCGTACCATGCCATGTTGGGGATTGAGCACTACTTGCAACAATGTGGACTGGAAGAGTCGCTGCAAAACTTGATTAAGTTGCGCGTGTCGCAGCTCAATGGATGCGCATACTGCATCGACATGCACTGGAAAGACCTCAGAGCAGCAGGTGAGTCAGAGCAGAGACTTTATGGGCTGGATGCGTGGGAAGAATCTCCCTACTACACAGATCGCGAGCGAGCAGCTCTTACATGGGCGGAGTCGGTAACCAACATTCAAGAAGGCCATGTACCGGATGGAGTGTTTGAGCGCGTCAAAGAGTTCTTTAACGACAAGGAACTTGCTGATTTGACTCTGGCAGTGACAGCGATCAATTCGTGGAACCGTCTGAGCATTGCAGCACGAACAGTTCCGGGTACGTATCAGCCGGCTAAGAAACAAGGCGCGTAGCTCGTAATTGTAGGCGTGGTCCTCCGTGGTCACAACGGCTCTGCACAAAAGCGAACATCCCACCCACGGCAGAGACGGTATCAAAAGTCAGAAGACTGTGGACACTAAGACTGACTAACCACAAAGCTGCCCTGCTTGTGTCTGCGACAAGCAAATAACAGAGGGAAACTTGTGACGATTCCTCTGCGCGTCCTCGGCGTCTCCGCCGTGAAAATGCTTCCAATCCGTAACCGCGGACACGCAGAGGAAGCGCAGAGAGGAGTTTCTAAGAAGGCACAAAAACACGAATACGATAAGAGAAAAAATTTGAACAAAACCTCTTTTCTCATTTAGTGTCTTTGTGCCTTAGTGGTGAAGTTTTTCCTGGAGTCCTTGGGGCGCGGGAAGTCTCGGCAGTGGGTGGATGCCTTCAAGTCCTGACTACAAAACGAAGCGACCAGAACTTTTATTGGCCTACCTGTCCGGCTCTCGCAATCCATAAACGGCCATGGACCAGGTCGAATGTGATCACATACTGGCTCATGAACGGCTGACCCAGATTCCCGTCCATAATCATATCCGTCACCTGTGCAGGGCTACTGACTGGAACACCCGGCGCTGCATCAAACTTTAACTGTTGTTCCTTGGCATTGGGATCGAGACCAAAGAGTTCTGCATGGTCTTTTGAGATGATAGAGACACCGCCTGCACCAGAGTCGAGGATCAGCCACGTCATACCTTTCGCAGTCGGCACGCCGATGAAGACACTCAAACATCTTGCAGAGCATTCGCGGGAGACACGGAAGGGCAACTCTTTCATCGTCCTGGTCCGGTTGACAAGACTCTTCGGAGTTTCAATCGTCAACGTTCCAGCCTTTTGATCAAGAGTAATAACTTTGCCGCCGAAGGCGTCGAGAGACAGCAAACCGTCTGGCGCAACATCACCTGGAAATTGACCTTCGAAATCGATCTTTCCAATGTTGACGGGAGTGAGTGCTACATCGCCGGCCATAATTTGAACGTCGTCGCAATGTGGACCATCACTCCTCTTACCAAACATGTTGAAGCCGGCGTGCGTCCCCAATACTGACACTCGATACCATTTGAAAACGCCTCCGTTAATAGAGTGACACCACCTCCAGTATCGCCTTCATCTGCGCTGACCGCCATATCATCGCGGCTATGGACCACAAGTGTGCGGGCCCCTCAACTGCATGAATAGATCACGCCCGTCACCGCGAGACCGTTACCTTTGAAAGGGCGTGCACCGGTCAAGAGTTCATAACCGAGGATACCGAATGAAAACACTCGGAAGCGAGTCCAAGATTGTGACCGCTTGCCTGCTCGGGCGACATGTAAGCCACCGTTCCAATTGTTCCGGTCGTCAGAACCACATCCAGATCGAAATCAAGAAACTTCGCCCAAAGTCAAACAACCTTGGCCTGGCCCTCATTTGAGATCAATATGCTTGACTCGCTCAGTTCGGGAGTGTAATCACCAACATGTGTAGCAAACTCCAATGCGACGTAGCGGTTGAGTTTCCTGTCGTGTGCACGATACACGACTCCCATTCCGCCCTGACCCGCTTTGTACAGGTGCGAAAAACGCCGAAACAGTTCACCGGTATTCAAAAGCATGGGATTGCAGACGCGGTGACTTGCTAATCAACCATCCGAAAGAACGTGCGCCAAACGAAATCACCGTCGAGCAGGGCATCAATGCGATAGATTCCGTTCGGCAGACCCGCTAGCTTCAAGTCCCAAAGTGAATATGAGAGTTTGTTTGGGGTTACGGTGATCTTCTTTTTGTTCAGATACTCGGTAAGAAGACGATTGTCCAAATCATAGATCCGCAACGACGGATAGCCCTTGCGTTTTTCAGTCGGTAGCCACGTTATGAAGACAACGCACTCGGGGCTGGCTCGCGATATCTCAGTTCTCTCTTCTATCGTTCGCGGCGGATCTATCTTCTTATTGACTGTTCGCGCCAGAACACCGCTTAACACGCTCTGTGATGAAACAAGTGCGGGAATGAACTGGCCTGATTTTGCAAGTCCCTCAATTGTGGTTGCAGTGCCAGACGCATCATCGACCAACTGTATCGGCACTGCCAAGGTTCCTCGAGAAGCAACGCCAAGCGAATTGGTTCGAGCGCTAAAAGCCAGATCTTCTATAAATGCCGAGCCGGGCAGGAGACTGCCACCAATAAAACCAATAACTTCACCGTACTCGTTGAGTAGAGGAGATCCAACGGCCCTTCGATTCACTGTATCTGCGATGTTGATTCTGTCGTCGGCCGCGTTGAGACTCTGTTTTCCGATCAAGGAAGTCTCGACCAGCACGCGGTTGTTCTCAGCAGGCACGTCGAGAAGATAGACACGGTCTCCGATCGCCCATGAGTCAGTCGCTCGCGCAAGCGTGGGGGCATTTTCGAGCGGCACCTTAAGCACAATCCAATCCTGGCGCCGATTTACGGCCAACACCTCAGACGCTTCCACTGTGTTTCCCTTTGGGCCGATAACCCGCACCTTATTTGCATTGTCGACTACCTGGAAGGCGGTCAACACGCGATCTGGTCCGATGAAGAAACCGCTACCAATGTTCCTACGCGCTCCCTTGGTATTGATGTTCTCAATTACAACACTCGCAGCTGCCGCGCGGTTGTAAAGCTCAGACGGAATCAACATTCGACGCAACGGCATTGCAGCGACGCCATCGGGCCGTGGATCGTTCGAGACCTGAAAGCTGTGAGAGCCGGCCGTTTCACCATTAATGCGGGCTTCGAGCGTCCAACTACCTGTAGCAGGCGCATCACCAAGGATCATTTTGAAGTAACCTCCAAACCTCGGTTGCTGAGGCTTGAAGTCAAACTCCGAGGTCATTGCGATTTTGCCGGAGGGATTCTTCCAAAGACCTTCGAAGTGATGTTGGCCTGGTGGCCCTTCCCAGGTGAAGTAGACAATTATCTCTTTGTCGGCAGGAGCGTAAAAAACGGAGCGTGGATCCTGAACTCCCGAAGGTCCACCCTGTTCAATCAGCTTTGTGCCTGAAACTGCGCGGATAAGACGGAACGATGGCTCGGCAGCGTTTGCTCCCCCGCCAGAGGCTTGTGGCGGCTTGGTTGATTGCTGAGCGTGCAACGAAAAAAAGACTAAGGGTATTACTGCAAGGGCCAGAAGGTGTCTTTTCATGAGGGTGTCTCGAATGGTTGCCAGAAATCGCCTGTATTCTAAAAACCGGCGCGTTTCCGATTTAACCACAGATTAACGGCAAGCCAAACCGGTCGATGGATCCAAGCAAGTCGGACACCCATAAACATGTCGCCTCCAGCGAGTCGAAATACGATTCGGTGTCGTGGCGGCTTCGACGAAAGCGTTAGTCGTCGAGAGATGAAATGACGATTAGAATCACGGCCAGGAAGGCGCCAGCTCCAATGCCGATACCGATGCCGAGGTTCCTTGCGGTTGAGTGGCCTTTGTTGCTCTCAACCTTGGAAACGTCGCTATAACTGATCGTCGTTGGCGAGTCAGTCTTCCGATCACGTAGCACAAAGTCATCGCTTCCAGCTTGCCCGATGTAGCCCTTTTTCTTTGTTCCGTCCTTTAGAATCACCGTTGCTTTGGCCTTCGCGCCAACTCCTAGTTTGGCAACCTTCGCCTTGACCATCTCCAACGTCGTTCCCTGCGAGTTACTCTGTTGGGCAGCAACCGGCACGGAGATACTGGCGACAAAAAGCACACTGGCAAGCAAACAGGGCAAATAGGTTCTCATTATTGTGGTTTCCGTTTCTGTTCGCGGCATAGACGGATGGCCTTAACCGCAAGCGCCGTCAATGCCGTTTTGGCAGAGCGTAGATTACAAGCGCAACGACAGTGCCACGAGCTCCGCACGAATATCAGGCCTAACGAAGCAAATATGTTGGCACTGCAAAGATTTTTGCGGATCAGAATCTGTCTTATGCAATAACAATCCGACAGGTGCAGTTTTGGGTTGATTGGATCAACGTCACGATACAGACGCCGCGTGGATCTTGGGTCAGTACCACGCTATTAATTAAACCTGCGGAATCGGTGTAATCTGTGGAAAGAAGCTTTGTCTCAAAAGTCGATAGGAGCTGTAACGAGTTTCGTCACACCGAAACAGAAAGAAGCACTGGACCTGTTAGACGAACTCGCTAACGACCCGAACCTGAACTTGATGATGGAACTTGAACCGGGCGATATTCAGCTCGTGCACAACCACACCATTCTGCACGATCGAACCGCGTTCGAGGATTATCCCGAGCCTGAGCGCAAACGGCACTTGTTACGTCTGTGGTTGGCGCCGCCTGGAGCGCGTCGTCTGCCTGAAGTTTATGCAGAGCGGTTCGGATCGATCACCCCTGGTGATCGCGGAGGCGTCACGGTCACGGGATCGCGGATGAGTCTGCCGTTTGAGTAATGGTTTCTCTGATGTGTCTCTGAGGTAAGCAAAGAGTCGAGTATCACCACTGAGGCACAGCGCAGCGAAGCCGCAACCAAATTAATTTGCGACGGGGACCACATCGCAAGTGGTTCCCGCCCCGGCAAGGGTGCCATGTTTATAGATCACCGAAGAACAAAGCTCCGCACCCCGTTAGGGGTGCCATGTTAATCCTCACGTAACAAGGGGGACTCGCTGTCTCGATCTATAGACATCGCACTCCTGACGGAATGCCGAAATTCTATTCTTCTGCGGGCTATAAACATTGCACTCCTGGCGGAGTGGGGAGTATCGGTTATTTCCTTTTTGGGCGCTCAAAAGATTGTCAGAAAAACAAGATCTTGTAAATTTGCAACACAGAGACACAAAGGAGCACAGCGAAATACTAATTTCGACCCACTTGAACGACGAAGGCCTAAGTCGAGAGATTCGGAAGTGGGAACTGGTTGCCCTACTGGTGAATGTTACCGTTGGCGCCGGCATCCTTAAGCTTCCCTCAGACGTGCAAAGGATTGTCGGAAACTACAGTCTGGCGGCGTTCTTTGTTTGTGCCTTGATCATCGGGCTGATCGCACTTTGTTTCGCCGAAGTCGGCAGCCGGTTTAGTGGCACAGGTGGCCCATACCTCTACGCGAGGGAAACCTTCGGACCAACCCCCGCATTCCTGGTCGGCTGGTTGATGTGGTTGACACGACTCGCCGGGTTCGCCACGCTCGTCCAGGTATTCATTGCTTACCTTGGTTACTTCTGGCCCGCTGCTGAATCAGGACTCCCGCGAGCGGCGATCATCATTGGCCTGGTGCTGATTCTCACGGTCATTAATTTGATTGGCGTGAAGCAATCAACACGAACGAGTGATGCCCTCACCGTTAGTAAGCTAATCCCGCTTTTGATTTTCGTCCTTTTGGGATTGTTTTTTATCAACCCATCGCGCTTCAACTTCCAGACAATGCCCAGCCTCGGATCGTTCACATCGGCAGTATTCGTGTTGGTCTACGTGTTTTCCGGGTTCGAAGCAGTGCTAGTGAACTCGGGAGAGGTACGAGAACCGCAACGCGTCATACCTTTTGCTTTGGTCGTGGCACTGAGTGCAGCAGTCATACTGTTTCTGTTGATTCAAGTTGTGTGCATCGGCGTTTTGCCAAACCTGGCGAGCTCGGAAAGACCACTGGCCGATGCCAGTCAGATGTTTCTTGGTGTGGCAGGACCAGCGATCATCTCGGTGGGCGCGCTGATCTCAATTTTTGGGACCCTGAACGTGATCATGCTTGCGTGTACGCGTCTGCCGTTCGCAATGGCAGCACAGGGGCAACTTCCAGGACCACTTGCAAGGGTGCACAAACGATTTCGCACTCCTCATGTGTCCATCATGATTTGTGCGGGCGCCGCCCTGGCGATCGCACTGCCGGGCACTTTTATCTATGCCGTGAAAATTACAGTGATCACAAGGGTAATTGTCTACGCAAGCACGTGCATCGCGCTGCCGATGCTGCGGAAGCGCAGCCAACCTCCATTCAAAGTGCCAGCGGGAACACCGATCTCAATTGCATGTGTGGTTCTGTGTCTCTGGTTGTTGGCAGGCAGTGGGTGGCGTGAGGCCCGCGACGTGGTCGTAGCGATAGTGATAGGTATCGTAATTTACGTAATCACGCGACAGGTGCGTAATGTGCGAGTGCACTCTTGACTTACCTAATAATCCTGAATTTTGTCACCGGATGAATTTCCCACGCCGTCGCTCGCCAGTTGGTGGGATTGTGCGGAGCGGTGTTCTCTGATTCCTCTACATGATCAACGTCGAAGTACAACCATCCCTCAAATTCACACCAGTGACCCAACAGCCGTGCTCGTAGCGAAGTTTCAGACCAATCCCATCCTTGTCGAGCGGCCCACACTCGTAGGTTTGGCGTAACTTCGAAGACCACCTGCTCGTTTTTAGGAGCACCCTGGCGGTTCGCAACCAAAATGTGGATGTCGCGGCGCCGGGGAATAAAACAATTAGTTGCTTCGGGTCGCCCAAAAGCAACGTCAATAACATACGCCTCAATTCTGGCCGCCTGCTGAGTGGACCAGCGGGAACTGTCACCTCCTGGTCTGAGCAATTCACTGAGAGAAATTTGCGGATTGAATTCTACGTCTTGCGGCAAGGCTGTTCGATTTTTCAACCGGTGAAGAGCCCGAACCTCACCGGTCAATGCAAACCCTGCGCTCGGGCAATTTCGCGAGAGAAGCAGCGAAACGACGATGAGAACAACGACGGCTACAGCGAGAAAGAAGAATTTTCGAGGCCTTTTCATCACAGAGGTAATCACAAACCAAATCCACAGACTCGGCAGATTACACCGATTTCCCTGGCAACGTAAAAACAACCTTGAAGAACGAACCGAAGTAGTTGTTTAATCTCGACTCGCACTTAAACTTAAGGAGAAAACTCCATGCGCAAAGCGACTCTGTTCGTCGGTCTATTCTGGCTCCTGGCAATGCCGGCCTCGCCGACTTCCGCCCAAACTGTCGATCAGGTTATCGATCATTACCTTAAGACGATTGGCGGTTTAGACAAGATCCAGGCCGTCAAGACATTGCGGAGGACCGGTAAGTACATCGGCGGGGGTGGGTTTGAAGCGGTCGTGTTGCAAGAGAATAAGCGTGGAAACTCAGTGCGTGAGGAATTCTCAATTCTGGGTATGACCGCTATCAATGCCTACGACGGAAAGACTGGCTGGAAAATCGAACCATGGAATGGAAAGAAAGATGCTGAGTCTCTCGGCGAAGAGGAGATGAAGTCGCTTCTCGAAGATTCCGACTTCGATGGGCCTCTCGTCAACCATCAGACAAAAGGTTACAAGATCGAGTTCGCCGGCACGGACAAGTTCGAAGGCACTGAAACTTTTAAACTAAGAGTCACCAAACCTAATGGAGATATTTACGTCTACTATCTGGACTCTGAGTTTTACGTGCCAATCAAAATAGATACGAAACGAATCGTACGCGGGGCGGAGCGTGAATACGAAACCGTATTAGGTGACTATAAGCAAGTGGCTGGCTGGTATTTGCCATTCTCTGTCGAGACCAACGTCAAAGGCAGTCAGGGTAGACAGAAGATCGTTTACGACACGATCCAAGCGAATGTGGAGATCGATGACAAGCGATTCACGATGCCCGTTATGCCTGCGACTCAACTGCCGAAGCCGTAAAAAACATTGCCACGGATTGGGTACTGGTTCAGTTTAGGAATACCACCAATGGAGAGAATGTGACAAAAAGTCAGAAACCACCGGCTTCAGCCGCGTGGAGTTTCAATTTCTACCTACCACTTTTGTTACTTTTTATTCTGATCCGTCCAATCCGCACTAATCTGTGGCTAATTCACGCAAAGGATTTCGAAACCATGAAGATCACATTGCTGCTGGGCTTCGCTTTTACCCTGTCCTTGGCCAGTATCGGCACAGCCCAAACGCCGCCAGCAAAAATTGACTCCGACACAATCTCCGGTCTTGGCGCGCGCAATATTGGCTCGGCCGCCATGAGCGGACGCATCGCTGCTCTCGATGCTGTGCCAGAGGGCGAACGGTTGACTGTCTATGTAGGCTCAGCAAGTGGTGGCGTGTGGAAGTCAGTCAACGGCGGAACAACCTTTAAGCCCGTCTTCGACAAACAGCCGGTGCAATCGATTGGCGCGGTAACGATCGATCCTAAGAATCCAAAAGTTGTTTGGGTCGGGACTGGTGAATCGTGGACGCGCAACAGCGTTTCGATTGGCGACGGCGTTTACAAGTCTATTGATGGAGGCGAGAACTGGACCAACATGGGTCTGAAGGACTCCGAACGTATCGCAAAGATTCTTGTGGATCCAAACAGAACCGACACAGTCTATGTCTGCACGCCGGGCAAACTTTGGAGCGACAGCGATGAGCGCGGACTCTACAAAAGCACCGACGGGGGAAAGAGCTGGAAGAAAATTCTGAAAGGTGCCAACGCGTCCACCGGTTGTTCCATGATCTCGATGGACTCGAAAAATGCTGAGACAATCTACGCGAGTCTGTGGGATTTCCGTCGCAAGGGTTGGACGTTTCGCTCTGGCGGCGACGGGCCAACTGCTTTTAGCGGCAGTGGATTATTCAAGACCACGGATGGCGGAGCATCCTGGGTTGAACTCGACGAAAAAAGCGCCACTGGCCTGCCTTCCAAACCCTGGGGACGGTTAGCGGTTGCGGTAGCGCCGTCAAAACCGAATGTAGTGTACGCATCAATCGAGGCGGAGATACCGAAGGATGGTCTCTATCGTTCAGATGATGGAGGGAAAACCTGGACACAGCTTGATCGAAGCCAGAACATGATCTGGCGTCCCTTCTACTTCGCGAACCTGATTGTCGATCCGAAGGACGAGAACAAGATCTACAAACCTGATGGTCCGCTGATCGCGAGCAACGATGGCGGTCGGAGCTTTAGCAACATCTCAGGCGGAGCTCACGGTGACTTCCATGACGTGTGGATCGATCCAGCCAATACCAACCATGTGATCACAGGCGACGATGGTGGAATTTGGTATTCCTACGACGGTGGCAATAGGTGGTGGAAAGGTGAAAACCTACCTGTTTCGCAGTTCTATCACGTGAGCGTCGACATGGAGATGCCTTACCACGTCTACGGCGGATTGCAGGACAATAGTTCGTGGGTAGGCGATTCTGCCTATCCCGGCGGTATCACCAACAGTCGCTGGGAAAACATCTATGGTGGTGATGGCTTTTGGGTCTTCGCTGACACGGCGGACCCGGATTACATTTACGCCGAGTACCAGGGCGGCGAAATCTCCCGCATCAATCGCAAGACACTCGAGTCGCGAAACATCAAGCCGCTCCCTCAATACAAGGAAGGTAAGCTTCGTTATAACTGGAACACACCGATTCATTTGAGTCCAACCCAAAAGGGAACCATCTATCTCGGTTCACAGTTTTTGTTTCGCTCGCGCGATCACGGTCAAACCTGGGACCGCATCTCACCCGACCTCACGACCAACGACCCCGCGAAACAGAAGCAGGAAGAGTCGGGCGGCATAACCGTCGATAATTCATCTGCGGAGATGCACACGACGATTTTCTCGATCTGCGAGTCTCCCAAAGATCCTAATTTAATCTGGGTGGGCACTGACGACGGCAATGTCCAGTTGTCTCGCGATGGCGGCAAGACCTGGAAGAATGTGGTCAGCAACATCAAAGACCTGCCAAAGAACGCATGGGTCTCGTCCATCGACGCCGGCCATTTTGAAGCGGGCACCGCTTTTGCGACCTTTGATCTCCACACCTTTGGAGATATGCGTCCGTATGTTTACAAGACTGCCGACTTTGGTAACACATGGACACAGTTGATTGGACCAGCAAGCGATGTGCAAGGATATGCACATGTTGTCAAGGAAGACATCGTCAACAAAGACTTGCTTTTCGTCGGGACAGAACTCGGCTTATGGGTATCTCTCGATGCGGGAAGAAACTGGGCGCAGTACAAAGGTGGCGATTTGCCCAATGTGGCGGTGCGTGATCTGGCCATTCATCCTCGTGACAACGACTTGATTATCGCTACCCACGGGCGTGGTATCTGGATTATCGACGACATTACACCGCTGCGAGCCTTGACTCCGGAAATGCTGGCAAAGGAGGCGTCGTTTATCCAGGCAAGAGCCACTATGCAACGCATTCCCGCGGGTGGAGGTTGGGTTAACGGCGACGCGGCTTTCGTGGGACCGAACGCCACGGACGAAGCGGTGATTACCTATTACCAACAGAAGCGTCACATTTTTGGTGACTTGAAGATTGAAATCCTCGATGGCAGCGGAAGGCTCGTTACCACAATTCCCAGCAGCAAACGTCGCGGGTTAAATCGAGCCAGCTGGTCAATGCGACTAAAAGCACCAAAGGTTCCAACCGCAGCCACCGCTGCTTTCAGCGCGTCCACCGGACCTCGTGTCTTGCCCGGTACCTACACGGTGAGGATGACCAAAGACAAGAGCGTCTACACCACTCAGTTAGTGGTGACTGCGGATCCACGTGCTAAATACACTGCTGAAGATCGCAAGGCGCAGTTTGAGCTGGCGATGAAACTTTACAGCTTGCTTGGCGATATGACTTTCGCCGTGGATCGAATTAATGGTGTACGCGTCGCGTTAGCACAGCGGATCCAAAAACTCCCAGCCAACGATCCCTTAGCAGCACGGCTGCGACTCGCTCAGACACAGATCGACGAACTTCGCAAAAAGATCGTGGCCACCAAGGAAGGCGGAGCGATTACCGGTGAAGAACGTTTGCGTGAGAATCTGGCAGACCTTTACGGCAATGTAAACAACTATGAAGGTCGTCCGTCGCAAACTCAGATAGATCGTGCTGCTGCTATTGCTCGTGAATTGGCGGATGTGGTTAGTAGCTTTGAATCGTGGTTGACGAAAGAAATGCCCGGACTCAACTCAGCCTTGGAAAAAGGAAAGTTGGACAGAATTGAGCCACTTACTCGTGAGTCTTGGGCGAAGGAACAAAACTGAAGGATCGCAGATTTCAGATTGCCGAAAATGAAATTTCTTCTCACCAGCTGTTTAGTGCTGATACCCCTAATCGCGAGCGCACAGCCGAGCACAGCTTCACTAACTCGTGCACAAACGAAAGAGGCTGAACGCCGACTCTCCGTCATGGGTTACTGGACAGGCGCAATCGACGGATTTTTTGATCCCGTGACGCAGTCAGCATTGATTGCTTTCCAGAAATGGACAGGCCGCCCTACCACCGGCCAGCCTACCATCGATGCGCTCGAGTCCATTCGCGCCAGCGACGCTCCCAAAGCCAGGGAAACTGGGTACGCTCATGTTGAAGTGGATCTCGATCGTCAGGTGCTGCTGGTTGTCAATGATGGTGGCGGAGTTCGGGTTCTTCCGATTTCGTCAGGCAGCGGCAACCCGTTTCTTGACGAAGGTCAGATGAGCGTCGCCTACACGCCGCGCGGCAGATTCGTTGTTTATGAGAAACACCTTGGGTGGGAGAGCGGCCCGCTTGGGTCACTTTATTACGCCAATTACATCAGCGGCGGGGTGGCGATTCACGGAAGTCGTAACGTCCCAGCTGCCCCCGAGAGTCATGGTTGTATTCGGATCCCAGTCTTCGCCGCTCGTGAAGTGAGCCGGCTAATGCCGGAGGGAACGATCGTGCTGGTGTACGACAAGGTTTCGTTCGTGTCGGCGAAGTCCTGGGCTGAAAATCCGAAACTCAAGCAGGCGGCGATGGTAAATAGCGCTGCAACAGAGTACGTCGATGTCAAAAACACGCCTAAAACCAGAGCGATTATCAAAAGAACAGTTCGAGAATTAACAGAGCGTAACTAGTCACTCGAATTGATTGAGCGCTAGTTGGCCAGAATGGCGATCAGTGCTGGAACAAGCAACCAGAGCAATCCCTTTGCCAGGAAGAAGAGAAATCCCAAGAGCCCGAGCCGTTTGATCCAGTTACTTACCTTCATACTCCGTTCACGAATGAGCTCACATTCGGGTTTGACGTGCGAGATTGTGGTGAACAGTAAAGCAAAAGTTCGCCAGATGACAATGGTGATGTGGGCTTTTAGGAGCGGGGAGCGCTAACCGGTAATGTTGATCGTCAGCCAGGTTGAGTTTGTTCGGATCAGGTAGAGCCCGAGTTATGTTCGTTCTGTGATAATCACAATAGGAGCTCAACTCATGACTAAATGCCTTCAAACGCCTCTTCTGTTCCTTATCTTTATCCCGCTACTGGCGATTCGGGCGATGGGCCAAACGCAAAGCACGTTTCAACAAACTCCCTCTGCATCCGCTACCAACCTTACTCGCCAAGCCCTCGATCTGGGCGAACTCGACGGGACCGATTACGTCAATAATTCTTTTCGACTTTCGCTTTCCATTCCCAGGGAATGGGTGGTCGCGACCGCTCAGCGGCGTACCGAGTTTGATGAGCAGCTCAAGAAAATGGTTAAGGCGCCGGATCAGAAGCAGTTGGATCGGGTACAGGATTCGATCGAACGGAGCAAAACCCTCTTACGCATTACGAAACTGCCGGAGGGTCAACCAAACAACGCCCAGTTCGCGCTCATCGCTGAACGCCTCGCTTCGCCCTCGATGAAAACTGGTCTGGATGTAATTGAAGCGATGCGACAAACGATGAAGGGCTCAAACTTCACCGTTGAATTCCTGGGAGAGGTTCGGACGGAGACTTTGGGCACCGCCGAGTTCGGAGTTGCTGATGTGAAGGTGACTTCATCATACGGAAATTACAGGCAGAGAATCTACACAACGGTGCGGGGCGATTACGCCCTTGAGTTATTCTTTACTTACCTCAATGATGCCGATTTGCCAGCGTTTTCGAAAATAGTAAAGTCTGTCAAAATCAAATGAGCTAAGGGCCACGGATTACACGGATTTCGCCGAGTCGTTTGATTCAGTTTGATCCATTCACTCTGAATACGAGTTCAGACTCGATCGATTCATCGCCATGCATTCCCTTAAGTCGAACCTTGTGTGGGAGCTTCATTCCGCTAACATTCCTATATTCGATATTGAAGTCCAACGTTGTCTTGATACCATCGCCAGTCGGCTCAAAGACACTCTGGTAGTCTGTTAAGAGATGCCCGTCAATTGTCTTCTGAAAGTGCGGCTTGATCGTTCGCTTCGCTGTCGGACCAGAAAGGTTCCACTCCGTAATCAGAAAATCATCCGTCATCATGATCATCAGTGCCCCAGACTGCAGGGTGTAGAAGAGTCGGTACTGGTCACCTGGGTTTTCGATCTTGATTGGACGCTCCATCTCGGGAAAAGGCGATCCCACCATAAACAGGCGCCACGTATTAAAAAAACCCGCTACCAGGCGCTCTAAGTCATAATGAATCCGGTTAACAAATGGTTGTAATTCAGGCTTGGCTGCGTTGGCGTCTACTCTGTAGTGAACTGTGGCGACACCGTCTGCAGCGACGACAATCGAGAACTTCACAGCCCGAAACACCTTGAGGTTTTCCCGCGTGGCAGTGTCCGCTAATATGATCTTCCAATTTGGCTCGACGGTCGCAGTAAAACCCTTAAATCCCTTTTTTGGCAGGCTGTAATACGAATCTCGCGCCCGGCCGACTAAATCATGGTTGGTAGTAGCGACCTGATCACCAGCATAGTCGGATACAGTAACTGCAAAGATTGTTAGCAGAGAACCCAGCGTGCAAGACAGTTTGCTCATTGTCTCCAACAATGCGTTCAGGGATTCTGGAGCTTCTTCGATCATTCCATTACTTGGGTTAAGAGCGCAATCGAAAGCCATCCCAAACTTCCCTGTAGTGAATCCCTGCGAAATTTCCATTCCCCAGGTGTGTGTGGCGACGCTGAAGAACGCGTTATTGATCAAGGGACAAAACGAATGCTGAGACGCTCGAGCGCTCCATTTGGGTACTGCCGAAGAACTAAATATCTACACCGTCAATGTGACAGGCGGACTTATCGGGTCGGCAACATTCCCCTGGGACTACGCAGCTCATCCTCGTCTTGATGGTATTTCCATTCTCTACTCGACACTTCCCGGAGGGACTGCTGCACCCTACAACGAAGGTGACGTGACGGTGCACAACGTCGGTCACTGGTTAGGTCTCTATCACACATTTCAGGGTGGGTGGTGTCATGTGCCGGGCGACTCTGTAAGCGATACCTCAGAGGAAAGAGAATCCAACTTCGGCTGCAATATCGGCCGTAACACTTGTAACGACACGGGTCAGGATCCAATCGAAAACTACATGGACTACAGCGATGATGCGTGCATGTTTGAGTTTACTCCGGGCCAGAGCGCACGAATGGACCTCCAATGGAGTCAGTACCGAGCCGGTAACTGATTGGATAGAACGCGTCCGCGAAGTAAGAAATGAAAAGAAATAGGAAAAGCCCGCGAGATTAACTCTCGCGGGCTTCTTTAGATAATCCCGGCGACTTCCTACTCTCCCACGCAGTTTCCCGCGCAGTACCATCGGCTCCAACAGGCTTAACTTCCGTGTTCGGGATGGGAACGGGTGTGACCCTGTCGACAAAATCACCGGAAAACTCTTCGAGATCTCAAA
>DASYRR010000138.1:0-5821 GCA_036004125.1 Pyrinomonadaceae bacterium
TAGATTGCGACGCAACGCCAGCATTAACATCAACGCGTGCTCTGGCAGCGAATTGACTGCGTAACCACGCGTATTACAGACAGCGACGCCACGAGTGCGACAAAAAGCTAAATCAACATTGTCGACCCCGGTTGCTGCCACGGCGATAAGTCTAAGGTCAGGCAGTTGGGATAACGTCTCGGCGCCAAGTCTTAGCTTATTGCAGATGGCGATACTCGCATGGCGGAGTCTCGCCACAAGCTCATCCGGAGAAGTTTCATCATAGTCCGTCCACTCGTGTGTAAAGGAAGGACGACGAAAGGAGATGTTGAAGGTATTGCGCTCGAGGAAAACTATCGATTCCATGCTTTGTCAGTAGTGCACAATCCGACCCTGGTTAGCAGAATGATGTCCAACAGAATGGATGAATTCAAAGATTTGAACAAGCTGATCGTTCACATTTCGGGACTTCCCTTGAATCATCCGTATCGTGGCCTCATAAACCCAGACACACAGCCATTTAAGTTTTTTGTGAGGTGTTCCAGATGGGTGGAATGTTGGTTGCTTATTCGGATACCAAGTCTTCCCCCACCTTACGATTAGGACTGCGTACTCACTGACACTTAGCGCTAAGGAGACAACTTATGAAGAAGGCAACAAGGCTCTCGCTTTTGCTCCTGACACTACTTACGTTTCTGATCACTCCGGCACTTGCTCAGACAACCGGCTCCATCTCTGGAGAGGTAAGAGATGAGAAACAGGCAGTAATCACCAACGCCACGGTGACAGTGAGAAACGTGAAAACCAATCAATCGCGCACAACCCAAACAGATAGCGACGGCCGTTATCGGTTCAGCGGCATGGACGTTGGCGACTATGAAGTCACCGTAGAATCAGCAGGATTTGCCAAGTATGTCCAGTCCGGCATCACACTGGTGCTTAATCAACAGGCAACCGTTGATGTGCCCATGAAGGCTGGCGGGGTCTCCGAGGTGGTGAACATTATTGAGAATGCGTCCATTCTCAACACAACCAACACAGAAGTTGGCACCCGTTTTGACAATAGACGACTAGCCGAACTGCCAATCGCGACAAATCGCAACGTCTACAACATTGCGCTATCGGCTCCAGGCGTTAGCCAGTTGCAATCGAACCAGGCAGGGTTTACCAACGGCATCAACTATTCCTCAAACGGTGGGCGGTTGCGTTCAAACAACTTTCTCCTCGACGGCCAGGACAACAACGATTTTGGTGTTGCCGGTGCCGTCGTGCAGCTCAACAATCCTGACTTGATTCAGGAAGTTCGACTCGTAACTAATCAATTCAGCGCTGAGTATGGACGCAACAGCAGTTCAGTGTTCAATGCGATCACCAAGAGTGGGTCCAATCAGTTTCACGGTTCCGGCTTTTGGTTCCACAACGACAATCACCTCAACGCTTGCAGTAACCTCAATAAGGCGGGGGGCTATTGTAATAAAGCCTCAACCGATCCAGCGAAGCAAATAGCGCCGTTCCGAGTTGAAAACCAACTCGGGCTTACCTTTGGTGGTCCGCTTTATCTTCCCCATTTTGGTGAAGGGGGACCCTCATATACCAGTGGCAAGGATCGCACCTTCTTCTTCTTCGCTTTGCAGCGGTGGTGGGATCGAAGACTTGGCCAGGGCGTGACGATTCAGGGTGTGCCAACAGAAGCAGGTCGCCAGGTTCTACAAGCTCAAGCCGGCAATCGAGCACAGGTCCAAGCACTACTTGCGTTCCTACCCCCAGCTCAGGCGCCCAACGGTCAGTCGAGAACGTTCACTATTGGTGGACAGACGTTCACGGTTCCGCTCGGCTCACTAACGGGCTCCAGCTCGTTTGTATTCAACGACTGGCAGCAATCCATTCGTCTTGACCATCGGCTAACCAACAATCACACGTTGACGGGTCGTTACATTTATCAGGATCAAGACACTGTTGGGGCAGGCCAGTCGACACCTTCGGGATACGAATCAGCAAATGTATCCAGGAATCAGGGTGTCAACGTTGCACTGAACAGTATTCTGAGCTCGAAGCTTGTTAACGAACTGCGACTCGCATATCTGCGCGCGGCGAGTGCGACGGTTGCCGCTGATCTACGCGCCGAAGCGATCCCGTCAATCCAAATCACCGATCTCGGAATGACGGGACTGAATGCCGGTGCTACCCGAACCGCGATTGGGCTAGCGGCCAATCTGCCACAGGCTTCGTTCAGGAACACCTATCAGATTCAGGACAACCTGTCGTACACAAATGGTAACCATGGTTGGAAATTCGGCGTCGACGTTCATCGCAGCCAATTACACCAACTCTTCAAACCAACCACCCGCGGCCATTTGGTGTTTGCGGATCTAAACAATTTCGTCAACGACATCGCGAACGTACAAATCAATCGTGACTTGCCGGGAGTTGCCAGAGTTCTGCATCTCGATTGGCATGATTTCTATGTTTATGGCCAGGATGAGTGGAAGGTAAAACCAAACTTCACGCTTACCTTGGGAATGCGTTATGAAAATGCGGGTCAGCCAATTCAAGACTTATTGGAGTTCAACGATCCGGTGTTTGCCGCGTCAGGAAACGATCCTCGCTATAGAGTGAGGCCGATTCCGGGTCGTGATACAGACAACTGGGAACCGCGCCTGGGATTCAACTGGAATCCAAGAACAAGTAGCGATGGATTCATCGGGGCGATCACAGGTGGAGATAAGTTGGTCATTCGTGGTGGCTACACACGTACCCACGACTACGCATACACCAACATCGCGCTCAACATTTGGAGCTCGTTCCCATTTGTTGCTGCCTTCAATCTTACTAACGTGGCTGGCGCTTTCGCCAACTACAAGACCTTGCCCGTCAACCCTGCGATATTCACACGAACGCAGGTAACTGAGGATTTCCATTCACCTGTCTACGATTCCTTTAGCTTTGAGTTTCAACGCGAAGTAAGCAGAGATATGGTTTTCCGCTTAGGTTATGTTGGCTCCAAAGGTACAGGCCTCTTTGAGAGCATCGATGGGAACCCGGTCAGATTCAGAACCACGATTCCAACTGTTGCCGATCCCGCAATTCGAACTGATCCAAACACGGGTCCGATCCGTTTGCGGGCGAATTCCGGTTCGTCTATTTACCACTCTATGCAAGCAAGCATGGAGAAACGCCTAAGCCGTGGGTTCAGTGCGGGCGTACACTTCACCTGGAGCTCTTTCATCGACAGCATGTCGGAGATCTTCAATAACTCGAATTCTGAGATCGCTCTGGCACAGGACCCGTATAACCGGCGTCTTGATCGCGGCCGATCGTCTTATGATCGACCGTTGAGGCTGGCCGGTAACGTCGTTTATGAGCTTCCAATTTACCAGGAACAGAAGGGGTTTGTTGGCCGTGTCCTCGGTGGCTGGCAGCTCAATTCCAACTTCAACTTCCAGAGCGGCGCGCCTTTCTCACCACTCAATCCTAGTGACATTTCAGGTACGCTCGGCGGATTGGCCTCGGCTATCGGAATCGCCACTCGCGCAAATGTAAACACTTCGCTGGATCTGTCTCATATGACAGTCGAGCAAATGTTTGCACTAAGAGGGACTGTCAACTCGGCGGGCAATGCATTGTTTCGCTCGCTGGTTAACGGTCAACGTATTGGTGACGCGGGTCGCAACAGCCTGCGCGCTGACGGACTTAACAACGTCGATTTTGGTTTGCTGAAGAACACTAAGATTGGTGAGAACCAAAGGCTGCAACTGCGAGCCGACTTTTTCAATTTCACCAACACGCGTGACTTTGGCACCCCGAATTCTGTAGTGACTGCGCCCGGTTTCCTGCGACAGTGGGATACGGATGGCGGTAACCGCCGAGTGATCGTCGGAATCAGATACGTGTTTTAACGGCAGCTACGCGCTACAAAGCCGGGCTCGGAATTCTGAGCCCGGCTTTGTGTTTTGTGCTTTGACCTTTGTACTTGGTGGGTCAGCGTCGCATGTATCTAGACTGACAGGTTGATCGATCTCTCGGAGTTAACCAGTCTGAAATCTGCAGTCTGAAATCTGCGATATATCTAGTATCATTTGCCTCGTCATTCCAAGGAGGCAACGCCATGAAATCGCTTGGCCTCGTTTTTCTGTTTGCTTTATCAGCGATGCTTACCCCCGCGCAGACTGTCTCGGATCCCTCCGGTGTCGAAGTCCAAAAGTTTACCTGGAGCAAGGAGCGCATCGGCTGGGAAAAGGATCCGTTTAGTGGGCCAATTGAAAACTTCGACGAGGTGCGCGCCAGAACTCGAAATGAAAAGCGAATCGAGGATGCGAAAAGAGGAAACTCTGCCGAAATTGACAAGATCAGACGCGAGGCCAAAGCTGATGCTGCTAACATCGAAGCAAAACACAAGAACCCTGTCGCGCGTTATGTGTTCGTTTACAAAGCGACAGTGAGAAACTCAACTCAGAAGACAACGAGATTGATCGATTGGGACTACATCTTTCTCGATCGCTCGAATGAATCTGAAGTTGGGCGACTGCAGTTTACGAGCGAAGAGAAGATCAACCCGGGCAAATCCAGGGAACTCCAGGTCGTCATTGCCAAACCGCCAGCCCAAACCATCAGCGTTACCGCCCTCAACACAAGCGAGCGCGACAGCTTGATCGGACGGGTTGTAATTGTACGAATCGAGTTCAGTGACGGGAGCATCTGGCAGCGACCTTAATTTTAGAAACTATCAATCGATGATTCGACGAGCCTCAACCGACGATTCCCAAACTTTGACGCAGATCGCCCTCGACGCCAAACGGTATTGGGGTTACCCGGAACACTGGATCACGCATTGGGTGACGGACCTAACGATCTCGTCTGAATTCATTTCTGATAACCACGTGTACGTCGCTGACCATGACGGTGAGATACGCGGCTTTTACGCGCTGTGTCTCGCAGCAGACAAGGCAGAGCTGGAACACCTGTGGGTGCGCCCGTCATACATTGGGACCGGACTGGGCAAGGAACTTTTCCTTGATGCGATGGAGCGCGCCGCAGGCTTGAATGTGAGTGAGGTTCAACTCTCGGCTGATCCGAATGCAGCCGGCTTTTACGAACGAATGGGTGCTCAAGAGATTGGGGAAACTCATTCGGAGATTGATGGACAACTCCGCAAATTGCCGCGAATGAAAATCGATGTTTAATGGCCGATATGCTTAATAGCTTGTCGGTTTCGACGAAGTATTAGCCGCAGATAAACGCGGATCAGACGACAGATCAGAAAAGACAAATAAGTTCGATGTTTCTAATCTCTTTTCTGGTCTGCGTCTGATCCGCGTTCCTTTGCGACTAAGAATCGTCTCCCTTACGACCAGCTGAAGCATATCGGACAAGTCACTCAAACATCGTCTGCAGTGGTTTGTCAGGCTTCGAGGGTCTGCCTGAGTCTGGATCTCGAGCTGGTTCTGATCGAGGCTCCGAACGAGTCGGTTCTGAGCGTGGAGGTTCAGAGCGCGACGGTTCTGAACGGGGCGATTCTGAACGTGACGGCTCTGAACGCGGCGATTCTGAACGTGACGGCTCTGAACGCGACGGTTCGGAACGCGGCGATTCTGAACGCGACGGTTCAGACCGCGATGGTTCAGACCGTGACGGTTCCGAGCGCGGCGATTCTGAACGCGGCGACTCTGAACGTGACGGTTCCGAGCGTGGTGATTCTGAACGTGGTGACTCTGAACGGGATGGTCGCTCGTAGTTGTCGGGTCGCGAGGGTCTTGAAGGTGCTTCACTCCCAGGCTCGCTGCGCGGTGCCTCAGTTCGCTGCGGTGCTTCACTCCGAGGCTCACTACGCGGCGCTTCAGTGCGC
>DASYRR010000139.1:0-6536 GCA_036004125.1 Pyrinomonadaceae bacterium
GGTACAGCGAATCTCAGAATCTACAACGCCCTGTACCAAAGCGGTGACAGGTCCCCGCACTCCAAGGAGACGCCTGAAGGATAACGTACCCAGTGAACACTTAATCAGATCTTCCTAAAGTTTATCGGACATCACGGCTGACTCAGCTTCCGTTTCCCCTCCAGCGCCTGTTGATACGCGCCACCACTTACCTCTCCGATCTTTATCGCTTCGTCAAACTCCTTCATCGCTTCGTCCTTGTTATCAAGAAACGCATTAATGCGGCCCATCGATTCGTGGGCACGCGAAAGGATTGCTTTGTCGAACTCTGGTGAAGCAGCCTGGATCGCCAGACGATATTGGCCCAGCGCACGATTTAGTCTCTCATCTCGAATCTGATCGTCAGTAGCGTCCGTTGCTGCAAGACTCGCTGTTTGACCTAATGCGAAAAAGAGACGCGGTTCGCCCGGATAGCTCTTGAGCATCTCCTTCAACCGCGCTTCAGCGTCGTTATAGTTCTTGCTTCTAAGCGTGTCTTCGATCGCCGACAGTTCTTTCACAAGTGCTGCATCCCTAATCGTGCTTGCGCCACTGGTGGAGCTGATTGCCGACTCAGCTCGTCGCGCCGCAATACGTGCTTCACGGGCGGCAACTGCGCGTTGTCGGGCATCGGCATATTCTGCTGGACGTTTAGCTTCGCGAGCTGGATCAAAAGACGCGATCATATCCGGAAAGAAATTCGCGACGTCCATACCAGCCGATTCAATACCCTTGAGTTGATCGGAAAAGAAAAACGTGAGCACGGCGCCTTTCTCATATTCATCGGCAAGGCGAGCCACTGTTTCATCCTGAATGGCGGCCATTTCGGCCTGCGCCGACTTGCCAATCGTGGCTCGACTCGCATCATCCCTGGCGGTACTCAAACGAGCGCGAGCTGCTCTTCCCAACATCTCCAGCTTGCGCATTTCATCGTATCTAGCATCTGCCGCGGCTACCAGCGAACGACTGACCGTCAAAAACACGTCCGGACTAACTTGCGCTCCCGCCTTTTGTCGTTCATCGAGTATTTGGCGAACCTGATCTCGTCGAAGCGCTATGTCTTTATTAAACCGAAGCACCAGTGCATCGATTACATATTGCAGGTAGGCACGACGCAATTCTGATGAAGCCGGATCAGTTCCTTCGGGGACGATGGTGTAGTAATCGTCGGATATCACACGAAAGTTAATTGTTCCGTGTGGAGCAAGCCTGTCAGGGAGAATCAGAAACCGGCGATCCTTCTGACGTGAACTGTACGTCTTTCCTTTGTTGTTCTTGTTCTTTGCTTGCGCTTTAACTTCTACTCGCTCGATCGTGGTCGTGATGGGCCTGGTATGCAGGTAAGTTAGAAGTGCCCGCACCATCTCAGCGGTTGGTTGACGAAGTCTGTCACCTTCCCCCTGATAGGCACGTACATATTCAACCAGATGTTCCTCGATACCCGATCGTCTATAGAACTCACGAACCAAGGGTGCAAAGTCCAAAACTGCCAACAATCCCGCTGGCAGGTCATCCGATCGCTCAGGGGCCAAAAAGTCTGGCGCGGGAGAGAGCGCGAGAGCAAGCGACACGTACCGCGATACTTGATCGGCAGCAGTTGCGGGTGCAGGCAGTCGGTTGCGTTCGTAGAAAGTCTTTAACCGTGATCGCAGATCTGGATCTAACGCTGCAAGATCCCGTCTAACCTTTGCTCGGAAATCCGATGGGTCTTTCCCAGGCTGCGGATCAAATCCGGCCGCCTCCAAAGCCACCATCATCACGATCAACCTGGTGTCAGCCTGAAAACTTACGCCGTATTCAGAAACCTCAAACGGGAGGCCCGCCCTTTGCTGCACTGAAGGCGATGTCGTGGGACGCTGCGGGGAAGCTGAAGGAACGGCTTGCGCCGACGCACCCTCAGCCACAAAAACGAGAATGAGAATGATTAGTAGACACTGCTTCATAAATCAGAATCTGCCCAAATGTTGTGACGTTTGCAAAGCGACTAATTTGAATTGCCGAGAAAAGTAGATGCGCAACAAGGTTGGTCAGATGCCAGACTCTGTTTTGGCTCGCCTAAGGAGCTTTGCGACGGCCGTACGCACGTAACGCCCGTAATGTTAGCGGATAAGCGATAAGTGAACAAACGACCGAGAGTACCATTCCACCTAAAGCAAAAGGCTCAACGACATACCAACTCTGAACAAACAGGCGGCGATAGTAATCAGCCGTAAGGATGTGCGGATGCTTCAATAATTCGACTCCCTCGGGCGGAATCCGCCAGGGCCGGCCAAGCAGAAGTGCCCCAACCGCATAGGACGCAAAGATTATTGGAACGAGTGTAAGAGGCGGATTATTGAGGAATGTACCGGAGTAAATCGCCACCTTGTTAAAACGAAAAACGAAGGCGATAAGAGTTGCCATGATTGTGTGAAGACCAAGGAAGGGTGAGAAGGCGATGAAGACGCCTATAGAAAAAGCGAGCGCCGTCCGCTCGGGTGGATCGTCGATCGCAAGCAGACGGCGAAAGGCAGCACGGAACATTTGGTTTCAAGTTTCGCGTTCGAGTTTCGAGTAGTGCGATTTTTCTGACTCGAACCAGAAACCCGAAATTCGAAACAGACTATTGGAAGCTCTTCAATGCTTCTGCTTCGTCCTCGAATGAATCGAAGACGGTGAGCAGTTTCGTAATCACCAAAAGGTTCTGAATCCGATCAGTAAGATTAAGCAGCTTGAGTTGTCCACCCTGTCGACTGACTGTTGTGTAATTCGCGATCAACTCACCAATGCCACTTGAATCAACGTAGTTCACCCCTGCCAGGTTGAGCAGTATTTTCTTCTTTCCCTCATCGGCAAGACCACGAATCGCATCGCGAAGCGCTATGGCACCTTCGCCGATTCGCACCGCACCGCTCATGTCAAGAATGGTGACATCTCCCGCTTGTCGTTCGTTCACTTCAAGCTCAGCCATTATCTTCTCCGATCACGCTAGAACGTCCTCACTTAAAACTGTTTAGGGCCTCTGGTTCACTTTCGTAAACATCAAATACCGTCAGAAGCTTGGTAATAGTCAGCAGGTCCTGAAGTTTTTGCGTAAGATTGAGCAACTTCAATTGGCCACCTTCCTTATTGATGGCCGTGTAACTGGACACCAACTCGCCGATGCCACTCGAATCGATGTATCCGACTCCCGCCAGATTCAAGAGGATTCGCTTTTTGCCCTCTTCGAGTAAACGCCGGATAGCTGTGCGGAGTGCAACACTGCCTTCGCCGATTGTTATCTTTCCACTCATGTCAAGAACAGTTACATCTCCTGCTTGACGTTCCGCGATATTCAACTCAGCCATTTCAGAAATCTCCTTTATGCAATTGCGATTAACGTCGCTTCAGCATGCGCACTGTTGTACCACCTTCAGGTGGCAGGAACCAGTCGACTTCGTCCATAAAACTACGCATGAAAAAGATGCCACGACCGGAGGTTTTTAAGATGTTCTCTTCTACTGTCGGATCTGGGACTTCGTTTGGGTTAAAGCCGGGGCCTTGGTCGTGAACGCTGATTTCGACAGCCTCAGGCGAGCTCTTCAAGACGATCTCGACGCGTTTGTCTTCATCCTGACTGTTACCATGCACAACAGCATTTGTAACCGCTTCGCGAACAGCCATGTCGATGCCAAAGGCGGCATCTTCACTGACGCCTGAGCGGTTAATGAACTCAGCAACGGCGGCGGCCGCGGCCGCAACCGTCTCAATACGGCTGGGTAAACTGAGCTCGGTGGTCTCTACCGTCACAATGATCAGGCAGGGCCTCGTGAAAGCCACTGAGCGAGGACCTTGACTGCTTTTCTTGAAAACGCTTCCCGGAAGTCCGAGGGTGTAACATGCTGGCTAGCTGTGTGTCAAGAATGCGCTCATTGAGCGGTCGGTGAGTTTGAAAACACTACCAACGCAGTTGGTCGATTGTTAATACATCACCAATCCACCGATGCGTTGGTGGAATTCTCAAACTCACCTACCGTCATTTTGGGTAACAGAACTAACACTAGTAGCGCTGACTTAGAGCCAGAGGATTCAAAGAATAAATCCCAATCCCTTTAATATCGTGTCGAGGTGGTCGAGATCGAAAGGTTTACTGAGGTATGTGTTACAACCGGCATCTGTCGCGGCCGCCTCCATTCCATACACGTCGAACGCGGTAATGGCAATAATGGGAAGTTGATCGTCACGTCCTTTCATCGCGCGAATGTATTTTATTGTTTCCAAGCCATCGAGTACCGGCATGTTCAGATCGACGATTAGGAGGTGCGGGTGAAATTGGCGGGTGAGGTCTACAGCCTCTCGACCGTTTTGGGCTTCCAGGACACGGTAACCCTTGATCTCCAGCGCCCGTTTCAACATGTGTCGCGTGTCGCGGGAGTCTTCAGCAACAACGACGGTAGGAGCAAGTATTGCGGACACGAGTCGCCCCTCGCTAGTAGCGTGCCTAAGATATATTCTCCGTGTAGACCGGGGCAATTCGGGGATAAAAGACTGACCTGTTGCGTTCGTTATACCACCAAGCCTGATTAGTATATCCGGCTAGCATTTAAAATCATGGAAATGTGTCATAAATGAAACTAAGTCCGATTCAGCGGGTCCAGGGTCGCCTCCAACTTCCAGGCGATAAGTCGATTTCCCACCGGGCAGCTCTGATTGCCGCGTTGGCTTCTGGATCGTCGACAATCAAAAACTTTTCTACGGCGGAGGATTGTGCCTCTACCCTTTCGTGTCTAGAACAGTTGGGAATACAAATCAAAAGATCGGGTAGCACAGTACAGGTCGAAGGCAATGCAAACCTAAGAAAACCCGCAGCCCCGCTCGACTGTGGTAACAGCGGTTCCACGATGAGAATACTAAGCGGTGTCTTAGCTCGTCAGAACTTCTCGTGTGTACTTACGGGTGATAGTTCCCTGAATTCCCGACCTATGAGCAGGATCATCGAGCCACTCGAGATGATGGGTGCCAGGTTCCACTCGAATTCTGGTAAACCACCGCTAATTGTTTATGGTTCGGAGGAGATTAAACCCATTTCATACAAACTACCTGTGGCCAGCGCTCAGGTTAAGTCCGCAATCTTGTTTGCGGCGCTCGGCGCACACGGTCGGACGGAAGTGAAGGAGTCTTCGCCTTCCCGTGATCATACGGAACGGCTGTTCAATGGTTTTGGAGTGATAGTTACAACCTCCGAAGATTTGACCGTAACGATGGAAGGTCCCGCACAATTGCTGGGCGGCGACATAACCATTCCTGGCGACGTTTCGTCAGCAGCTTATTTCATTGCGGCCGCGATGTTGCTGCCGGGCTCGGACGTAACCATCAAAAATGTCGGACTGAATGAAACTCGAGCTGAATTCCTATCAATATTGAGATCTTGGGGAGCAGATATCTCAACCGACGACATTCGGACCGAACGATATGAACCCATCGGAACGGTGCGAGTGCGGGGCGGGATGCAAACGAATGCTAATCGACCGAACGAACGATGCATTGAGAAAACGAAAATCCCTTCTGTCATAGATGAACTACCTTTGTTAGCGGTCGTGGGTACTCAGGTTTCGGGAGGAATCGAGATCAGGGACGCAGGGGAACTACGACATAAGGAGAGTGATCGACTTAAAGCAACGGCGATAAACCTGCGCAGCATGGGTGCCGAGGTTGAAGAGTATTCTGACGGTCTCGCGGTGTTTGGTCCAACACAACTCAGAGGTGCGTCGATCGATTCCTACGGCGACCACCGAATAGCAATGGCATTCACCGTGGCGGCCCTGGTTGCGGACGGTCCGACTGAGATTGCCGGGACCGATTGCGTCAACATTTCCTTTCCTGAGTTCTTCGATCTGCTGAACTCGATCGCTGTTCGCTGACACACCTCATGAAATTGATTGAACCAGTTGTCATCACAGGCTTCATGGGATGCGGCAAGACTGAAGTGGCACGCCGACTTGCCCAACGGCTCAACGTCGAAATGGCCGATCTTGATGAGTTGATCTCGCAAACGGAAGGGCTGACACCCGCAACGCTTATTCGTGAAAGAGGGGAACGCGGATTCCGAACGATTGAGACTGGAGTTCTCAACTTAATCCTAAACAAGAAAACTGCTGGTGTCATTGCACTTGGCGGCGGCGCATGGATTGAAACCCTAAATCGAGACGCGATCAGAGACGCTGGGGCCATCACCGTTTGGCTCGACACGCCGTTCGACATTTGCTGGAAAAGAATTGCAGCCTCCTCAGAAGATCGGCCGCTTGGAAAGACGAGGGAACAAGCGAGTGAACTTTTCGGCCTGCGCCTGCCAGTTTACGCGCTGGCGAGTATTAGGATTGAAGTTGCTTCTGACGATAACACGGACAGACTGTGCTCACGAATAGAAGCCGAAATTGCTCGCATCAGAGAATTAGAGGTGCAAAATTAGAACAAGTAAGAAGGGCGCCTCCTTGGAGTGCGGGGACTTGTCACCGCTTTGGTACAGGGCGTTGTAGATGTTCGAGATTCGCTGTACCAAA
>DASYRR010000140.1:0-30383 GCA_036004125.1 Pyrinomonadaceae bacterium
CAATACCTCAGGACCAGACAGCTGTTTAGGGTTAGCATAACCGCCACCGCGGCTCAGCACTCCTGCTATCGCCTTTTGAGCGAAGGCCGAATTCTTTGTATGGGCATAGGCGTAAGCCGCCAGTCGAGGTCCGCTCTGTTCGCTGAGTACGTAACGCCCATCCCCACCTTCGGTACCTGTCGTCTTATCAAGTGTGAGAACTGCCGCCGGGGCACCGCCGATGCGGCAATACTGTAACCACGCGGTCGCAAAGTCTTTGCGTCCAAGCAAAGGCACGAGCTCGAACATAACTTCTCCTCCGCCCATAATCGTTGCGAGATTATAGCTGGCTGCCAACGCAGTCTTTGTCAGTGGGTCGCGGATCGCTGTCAACTTGCCGGTCGCAAGATCGAATCCCACGACCTGCGCGCCACCACCGCCACGCAATGGTCCAACAGCACTGCCCGGCAAATCCGGGTTCAGACCATTGCGCTGCCCGGTTTGAAGCCAGAAGGTCATCGCCATTATTGAGTCGACACCGGCGAGAGTACGATCTCGCCATTTGGTGTCTCCAGTGCGCTCCCACTCGGTCATCCAATTGCCTGCGAGCGCGAACCAATCAGGACCGATGCGCATGCGGACCGCAAACTCCGGCTCACCGGGAACCGGCGGCGACGCGATACGCATTGGATCAAATTTCGCTATGGCGGCGTCTGTCTGCACCGCCGTGCGCATGATATCGCCAGTCCGTTCGTCGGTTGTCAGGTAATAATATGGACGCCAGTGGGCAGCCTGACTGATACGAGCTTCCTTCGCACCACAGCCCCACTTAATCACGTTGTGGCGCGAGCCGAGTCCCGCCATTGGCCCAATCGAATACACGTTAGTCTCACTTGTATTGCGCGTGTAATTTTCGGCGAGACGAAAAACATCACCTCGACCAGTCCGCAGAAAGCTGTACCAGAGCCACAGCGGAGTTCCCAATTCGGTATTGTCCCACGCGTGACCGCCCCAGTCGTAATGCCAAACATGACGCGGCGCCGAGTAGGAATGCATGAAATCGCCAAACTGCCAAAAACCGTACCAGTGCCGCGACTCCACTTGCTTTTCATAGAAAGCGAGTACCGCATCGAGTCCTTCCTCGATGGCTTTCTTGAAAGGTGTCGAACGGTCAGGCAAACTCCACACTCCGAACACTCCGGTCGAATGAATGTAAGCGGGTGTTGCTGCGAGCAACGGCAACACATCACCAGCCTGGGCCTGGACGACTGCAGAGGTTCGCGTAGGTAGTGCGGAGTTAGTGGGATAAAGCGTGAGTTCACTCGTGCGCGACACCCCGTATGCCGTACTCATGCCGGGCTGAACATCTTCGTAAGATGCTGCCAGGCCGTGTGCGACAAGGTCGTAGTGGCGCATGTCCATCTGTGGACCATCAGGGGACCAAAGCCATGTGGTAAGGCCAGCAACTGGACTGCTAGCCCGTTGGACCTCCAGGCCCGCCGGATATGATTGCCAGAAATTCTTTACGCTCAATCCGAGTCCGCCCGTTAGGTCTCCGACAAATGCGAAACCTGAGGCTCGTTTGCCGGCGGCAGAGAAGAGCCAGGTACTTTTTGGATTAGTACGCTTTACGATTGTGAACCCGTCAGGACTAGTTTGAGACAGCTTGAAGTCATCCCAGATGGCGTTTTGAGCAAACTCAGCACGACCTGTAAATGGTTGGCCAGTTTCCTGCGCAATACTGCCGCCGCCCGGTTGAAGCGGCTCGGACCACACACCCCCATTGGCACCAACAAAGCGCACCGTCCGGTTTCTTGCTTCCTCGCGCAGGGGCACTGCGAATTGCACACCGAGTCCGCGCACGAAATCTTTTTCCTGATCGCCATCAAAAGTTATCGTGTGGACCAATCGTATTGCCGTTTGACCACTATAGAAATAAAGTCTCACTGTAAACGGTAGCCACTCGCGTCGTGATGTCACTCCTTTGTGAACTCCCTCGAATTTCACCACTGCGCGGACAGGGCCCGACTGCTCAACAGTTACCTTTTTTACCTGACTCAGAAACTTTTCGCGCGAAGGTGAGTCTTCAGGATTCGTTTGAGGCCCGCTCTGCAAGATGCAGACTAGTTGTCCAACACCGACGACCGCACGACCGTCTATCGTTATCGAGTCGATCAAGTTTGCACTTCCGGTAACTGGGATGACGCACTTGAGTGAACCAGTATCAACTGTCACCGACTTGCCATCGTTTGTGACCCTAAGTGATCCGGTGACTTCGGACTGACCGATGGACAACTTCATCGGCGCTGAGAGTCCAGCAGGTACTACCGTGGCAAACCCGGTCCATTTAAGTGAACCGTCCGGCCAGTAGGCGAGCGGCCAGGACTGTAGAGACAGATGTTTGCCTTCCGAACTGAGGCGGAAAGTTGAAGTGCGTAGGACGGAACCCTGAGCCCACGGTACTCCAAAACTCACGCCTGAATCGAGACTCAGTGGTTTACCGTCGAGCAACTGCATAGACACTTCGACGGGTTGTTCGGAACCGGACGCGCTGGTGCTGTCACCGGACGGTGTGTTGGCTGCAACCGATCGCAGTAAATCTGGCAGTGACAGACCAGCACCGGCGGCGAGCGTTGATGTTTTCAAAAAGCGGCGGCGTGTAAGTGGAGTCGTCATAGTACACAGATTCAGGGATTTCGATTATTTAGCCCGCGCGAAAGCGGAACATAGTGATGGGAAGCAAAACCAAACTTGGATACCGTCAGTTACGACCTCGCGGGTAGCGGCTGAAACCGCAAAGTAGTGACTGTACCCAAGCACTTATTGCAGAGGTAACGATGCGACGAAAAATCTGCCCAAAGAAACAAGACCTTAACAACAGGCAACGCAGAGAAGAATATCACTCAGTACAGGATTCTAAACTTAAATTGAAACACGCGCGGCAAGTTAGTTTGATTGGTGACTTTGCCGAAACCTGCATTGGTGATGTTTAAATTGATGCCTCCAAACCGAACGTAATTAAAGATGTTGAAAGAGTCGACTCCAAACACAAATCTAACACCCTCAGTGACCTGGAAATTCCTTGAGAGGCTCAAATCAGTGTTGAGCAGGTGCTGATTGCGAAGCCCATAAGCACCGAATACCGGAGTGTTACCGTAAGTGAACGGTGCCGCACTGGTGAAGGCAGTCTTGTCAATGAAGGGAGTGGCAAGGGCGACTGGAGCTTTTACATCGCCGTTTCCCCAATCTCCGTTGATACGAGCAGAACCAGTAAACGCTGGATTGTAATTAGCATAACAAGTACCTGCCTGAGGCAACTGGCAGGGCGCGCCCAGAAATGGTCCAAGAGGTGTGCCCGAGGCGAACCGGGTGATACCTGAAAACTGCCAACCACTAATCACAGCTTGGGCGAGTTTGTTTCCAGCATCGAACTTGCGACCTGTTCCGAATGGCAGGTCGTAATTGAAGAATGCGTTGAAGACATGTGGCATGTCCGTGTTGGCTATTGTCTTGTCTAAATGGCCCAGGTAGGCGCTGCGAACTCCGAAAATATTTCCCAACGATTTGCTGAAAGTGTAGTTGACGTTGAAGGTCAGGCCTTGTGACAGTCGTTGTTGCAGAGATGCCTGCAAAGCATGGTAGTTCGTTTGTCCAACGTTACCGTACGGATCTGAAATGCCGCCATACTGCGGGAATGGTCGCAGCATTTGCGCGATCGTGCCGGTGAAAGTCGGAAAAGGGAGTGCGATGCCTGGAACGATTGCGGCAGCCGCCGCAACGAATGCCGGAGTCGCATTCTGGTTCAGCAGAGTTCCCAATACCAAGTATCTGGGATCGATCTGATTGGACCATGATCCACGACCGGCACCCGCTAATTGTTTGCCATTGCTTCCAACATATGCGGCCGTTAGGACCAGTGAGGAAGTAAGTGAACGTTGGATCGACAGGTTCCAGTTCTGATAACGAGGAGGCTGACTATTTGGCTCAGCATAGGTCAAGGTACCACCTGCCCCAAGTCCGTTGAAGCCAGTCAGATATGTCTGGTCATAGATGGGGCCTTTGACGAATGGGGGAATTCCGTTCTGCCAGTAGAAAGCCGGATCATATAGGTTGGAAGCAGCCAGAGCAGGACTGGCGTTAAGACCCGTGAAGCCTGATCCCTGTCGAGCACCTTCCCTGCCGCCTACCGCCCCTCGACGCGTGTACATGATTCCGTAGCCACCGCGGAAAACGGTTTTGTCGTTCCATGCATAGGCGAACCCAACACGAGGCCCCCAGGCGTTTTTGTACGTGTTTACGATCTGACTGCAGTGGCAGCTAATGGCGTCAGGAGCATAGTTACCACCAAACCTTAATACACCCGGGCGGCCTCCGGCCGCTGGATTTGGCGCATTCGGATCGAGGAATGTAAAGTGATCATCCTTCTCGGTGTACGGAATCATGTAGTCGTACCGCAGTCCGAGATTGAGTGTCAGACGGGAATTGACCTTGTAATCGTCTGCCACCCAGAAAGAAGTGGTGCTGAATAGCGCGGTGGTAGGGGTTGATCCAGAAACGGTATCTTCGAGGACAGTGGCAGTGCTCAAGGCTCCCACCAGGAAGCTGGCATACGAGTTGCCGGTAGTGTTATCCAAAGTGCTACCCGAACTAAATTTCGCTGTTTGATTGCTGCTGAAGTTTGCAACGAAGTAACTTCCGGTGTCATCGTTCTTAACTTTGTCGTAGGTCTTCTGGTACTGAAAACCGAATTTGAACGAATGTTTGTTCTTCACCCAAAGCAGATTGTCCTGAACCGTGTAGTTGTAGTTGTTGTCTTCGAAGTCTCGCGAGTTGACGGCGCGCCATCCGGTTGGTGAGTTTGTTCCACCGAACGCTGCTTCCAAGAATGCATCACTTGCATCACCCGGAGGCAATCCCTTTAACCCAGACTGTTGCGACCATTTCCCGTCTGACGTTGCATTTGTAATAGGCACAAAGAAGTGGTTGTAGCCAAAGCTGAGTTGGTTAACGAGGGTCGGTCTGAGGGACCAGCTGTGTTTCATTTGGAAGACTGTTGGGATTTCCGCAACTAAACGAGTGTCAGTGTATGGAAGCGGCAATGCAGATTGAGGAAACGCTGAACTGACTTCACGGTACGGACCTGATTGACTTCTCTTCCCGTACGTATAGATACCTGAGAGTACCTGACTGTTCGTTAGGTTGTAATCGATCTTGAGGTTGTAGCTGTTGTTGTCATAGCCGACTGGCACCTGTCCCAAATAATTGTTGGTGATACCCGTACTCGTCGGCGCCGGTAAGAGTGACTGATACACCTTTGAAATTGCAGAGATACGCGCCGCCGGAATGATGTTAAGTCCAAGCGGATTCCCGGGAGTTGCTCGTGATGGATCACTGAACGGTGTCCTGGTGCAGTTACCAGCTACACAGACAGTTGAAAGCGGGTCGTAGATAATGGGGACAGTGACACCCAACTCCGTGAAGTCTCCCGTCCGCTCCTTCAGGGTTGGTATCGAGACAACTTGTGTAGGACTGGTGACTCGGTAACGCCACCCGTCGTAAGAAAAGAAGAAGAACAATTTCTTCTTGATGATTGGGCCCCCGATGGTGGCGCCGAATTCGTTTTGATGTTCGACGGGACGAATAGCCGGGAAGAAACCTCTGGCGTCGAGGATGGTGTTGCGCAAGTACTCAAACCCCGAACCGTGAAAACTGCTTCCTCCAGATTTGATGGTGTAGTTTTCCGAACCCTGGCCGTTGAACTCGACACCGGTGCCACTTGTCTCCACTTGAAACTGTTCGACAGCCTCAACTGAGACACCGAGAGCTATCGTGCGGCCCTCGCCTTGTTGTATCGGATCGGTGATCGGAACGCCTTCAATGAATACATCCTTTGAAAAACCTTGAGCGCCATTTACCTGTCCCCAACGATTACCTTCAGTTACGCCAGGCAAAAGGAAAATGAAAGCACCGGGATTTCGGGGACCCTGACCGATCCCAGAACCTGCCACGGCGGTACCCATTGCCAAGGGTAGATTCGTATAGAGTTCGTTACGAATTGTCGTTCCCAGCCTGGGATCGGAAGTGTTCAATTGAGCGGGCGCCTCTGACACCGTAACTGTTTCACTCACCGAACCGACCTTAAGTGACAGGTTCACTGTGACGGCGGTTAGAGCATCGACGATCACTTTTTCTTGAATCAAGGTCTGAAAGCCAGTGAGTGAAACGACTACTTTGTATTCTCCAGGTGGTAAGGGCGCGATGACGTAGACTCCTGCGTCGTTTGTCTGTTTAGCCGTCTCTACCCCGGTTGCGATGTTCGTCACCACAACGGAAGCGCCTGGCACTACCGAGCCTCCTGGATCAGTTACCGTACCCTGGATGGAGCCGCTGCCGCCGATCTGGGCCTTCACCTTTGTAACTGTCCCTGAAAGACAAGCGCTTACAACTACGAGGATCAGGATATTGGTCAGAGCTTTCGTTTTCATTTTTATCTCCTTGGCATTCGCTTAACCGGGAACGGTGGGGCGGCCCTGAAATACAGGCAGCTTTCGAACAAGACTTACGAAATTGGCGTTACTAATTACTGGTTGTCTTTGCTGGAAACGTACAGTATGAACGGAGCCGAAGGTTAGTCGATCTTCACCTGAGGCCTATTGCACAAGCGCGTAGTTGTAACTATGCGATCTGCTTAGTGAGGGGGCATAATCCTGAAAACGCACTCTGACTGACTTCAATCAACTCTTTCAGGAGATCTCTTTGGCAGGTAAGTACAGAAATCTAACCCTGATCAGGTTCCTACCATTGGTTGCAATCTGGTGGCTCACCTTGGGGTACGTTCCAGCAGCCAGGAAGGAATCGTGGACACCGAAGCCTGATCATCCGGGAACCGATATCTGGGGAGAGTCGGAAGGACTAACACAATCGCGTATCAGATCGATCGTGCAAACAAGAGATGCATATCTCTGGTTGGGAACTGACAATGGTCTGGTTCGATTTAATGGCACAAGCTTTACAACGTTTACAGTCGAAACCGGTAGCTTGCGCGACAATGAAGTTTGGGCAATTCAGGAGGGTGACGATGGTGGACTATGGATCGGCACGTATGGCGGTGGTCTAACACTATATAAGGACGGACTGTTCAAGACGTTTACAACCGCTGATGGACTTCCCGATGATGTGGTTACAAAGCTAGCCAAAGATCGCGATGGAAATATTTGGCTCGGCACCCCTCAAGGCGCAGCTCGCTACTCGAGTGGAGTTTTCACGCGATTTGGTACGGACCAGGGTCTTAGCGAGAATCCAGTTACTGGAATTTGTGGAGAGTCTTCTGAAGGCGTATTGGTAGCAACCTCCTCCAATCTCCACAAGCTGGTCGACGGACGATTCTCCATTGTCAAAGGCGTCGTTGAGAGAAGCGACGGGCAACTCGATCATGTAATCAACGGGGGTGACGGATCAATTTGGCTGGGCTTTCGGAGTGCGGTCATCAAGAGATGGAAAGGAAAGGAACTAACCCGATATACGAGTGGTGAAAATGTCATCCAGAGAATCAATCAGCTTTACGAAGATCTGGAAGGAACCCTGTGGGTCGCTTTGCGCGACGGTGTCGCAAAACTCAAAGATGGCAAGTTTGAGACAGTTCCACTCGGCGAGGGCAACGCCAACCTTGGAGTCGTCTACAGCATTTTCAAAGATCGCGAAAACAATGTCTGGGTAGGCTTTCAATCAAATGGACTCGGGCGCCTTAGGACTAAGCAGCTCTTCACGATTTCCACCGCCGAAGGGCTCCCAAACGACAGTACCCGTTCTGTTTTTCAGGACAGCAAAGGCACATTCTGGGTTGGAACAGCAAATGGGTTCGTTGGGCAAACCAATGGCCGCATCGTGACTTATCAGAGTTTAAACCGTTCGCAACTCGGCTCCGTTAGATCGATTGCCGAGGATGCGGTTGGGAACCTTTGGATAGCTGCGGAAGAAGACCTCCTCATTTTATCCAAGGGCGTTCTTACCAAGATGTCAGGCTGGAGCGGCCGGGCTGAAATCCGGACTATATATCGAGATCGCCGCGACCATATGTGGATTGGCACCAATGGTGAAGGTCTCTTTGAGTACGATCGCATCGGGCATATGTTGAGGCACTTCACAACCCGTGAAGGATTAGCGGGCGATCAAATACGCACATTGCTGGATGATGGTCACGGGGGATTGTGGATTGGCACCCACGGGCGAGGAGTCAGCAAATACGAGAATGGCTCGTTCGTTAATTACACCCAAAAGGACGGGCTGGCTGCAGATCGACTAAGCGCTAGCTTCCAGGACGACGAGGGAGCATTGTGGTTTGCGACACGCGCAGGCCTCAGCAGATTCAAAGACGGAAACTTTTTTAACTATACATCCGAGCATGGACTGCTCGTCAGTTTCGTTTACGACATGCTCGACGATGGCAGAGGAGGCTTTTGGTTTAGTTGCGCTCAGGGACTGTTTCGCGTGAGTAAGGCCGAACTGAAAGAGGTTGCGCACGGGCGCATCTCCAAGGTCAACGCCATCAACTACGGAGTGCGCGATGGAATGAAGACCAGAGCCTTCAACGTTGGAAATCAGCCATCAGCATGGAAGACAAACGAAGGCCAATTGATGTTTGCTTCAATGAAGGGCGTTGTTGTAGTCGATCCAAACCGCCTGTCTTCGGCAGGCCTCGTACCGCCAGTCCATATCGAAGAAGTGGTCATCAATAAGCAGCAACAAAGATTGAGTTCTGACGCAAAAGTACTCGTTGGTTCGGGTGAGGTTGAGATTCACTACGCAGCCTTAAGCTATATGTCGCCCGAAAAGGTTCGCTTCAAATACATGCTGGAGGGTGTAGATAAGGAGTGGGTCGACGCCGGGGAGAGACGATTCGCTTATTACGCCAATCTTCCACCGGGTCAGTACAAATTCCGAGTAATTGCCCGACAAATTGATGGCCCCTGGAACGAGTCCGGTGCCTTTTTCAACTTCTATCTTCAGCCTCGCTTTTACCAGACTCCGCTTTTCGTTGGTGTTGTGGCTGCTGCCGTCCTATTGTTAGCCGCACTTGCCTACCGCTTAAGAATGCTCGAGATGAAAGCTCGTTATTCTGCTGTGTTGGGTGAGCGAAATCGAATTGCTCGCGAGATTCACGACACTTTGGCACAGAATCTTGCTGGTATCGCTCTGCAACTCGATTCTATCAACATGCATACGGCTGACATTCCTCCCGCCCTCGGGCAAAGGTTGGACCAGGCCTGCAACCTGGTTCGTTACAGTCTGTCGGAGGCGCGACGCGCTGTGTCTGACCTTCGTGCAGATGAATTGGAGCGACTCGAACTCGCCTCCCAGTTGCCTCAGATTGCTGCGAAGATGGCAGCCAGTACAGCTGTTGAAGCAAATGTCCAAGTCATCGGAACTCCACGTCGTCTTAATCCGGTCATAGAGAAAAACCTGTTGAGAATTTTCCAGGAAGCAATGGCCAATGCCGTCAAACATGCCGCCGCTAGTAACATCAATATCAAATTGAGATATGAGCCAGACTCGCTGCTGCTGTCCGTACAGGATGACGGAAGCGGTTTCGATACGGGAAAAACTATTCCCTTAGAAGTCGGACACTACGGTTTGACCGGAATGCGCGAGCGGGCCGAAAGAATTGGCGGCCGACTGACGCTCACAAGTCAACTGGGTGAGGGTACTCAGTTGCTTGTAGAAGTTCCCATCTAGATTGGTCCTATGAAAGAAAGCGAAAAAATCCGCGTAATGATCGTAGAGGATCACTTCGTGGTGCGTACTGGTCTCGCGGCAATCATTAACAGTCAACCGGATATGATGACTATTGTCGAAGCTCGAAACGGCCGGGAAGCAATCGAGCTATTCCGTGAACATCAGCCAGACGTGACGTTAATGGATCTACGAATTCCGTTAATGAGCGGGACAGAGGCGATTGCCGCAATCGTCAAAGAATTCCACCAGGCAAAGATCATCGTGTTGTCTACATTTGGAGGCGACGAAGACATCTTCAAAGCTTTGCAAGCGGGTGCCCGAGCGTACTTTCTCAAAGACGTCAAGGGACCTGATCTAATTGCTGCTATTCGTGCTGTGAACGCTGGTCAACGACTACTGCCGCCGCATATAGCGGCTCGTCTTGCGGAACGAATTCCGCGCTCAGAACTGAGCCCACGCGAGTTAGAGATCCTGTTACTAATCGCCAAAGGTGGTTCAAACAAGGAGATCGCAAACACGTTGGACATAAGCGAAGGAACGGTTCGTGTTCACGCGAGCAACATCTTTTCCAAACTGGGTTGCAACGATCGAGCCCAAGCAGTATCAGAAGCATTTCAACGGGGCATCATACATATCGACTGAAAGTTCACTCGCTATACCCATCGATAAGTCTGCTCGTATTAATGCTGGTACTATTATCGCCAGCAATTAACTGCCGAAGTTCTCTAAAAGAAGAGAGGAACAATTTTATGCGTCAACTGGAACAGGGAACCGTACTCGCGGTGCGCGCAATCGGTGGTCTTCACGTTGTTACGCTGGCATGGGACTTTGTAGCCGGACAAGAAGCAAAACGAGAGGGTTTACTTGGCTTCGCAATCGAACGGTCGGAGTTTGATGAGCATGGAAATGTTATCGAGCGATATTTTCTTCGAGGAATTAAGCGATTCAAACTGAAGGACGAGGGCGTGGCGCCTGGTACTCCGCTACCGACTTCAGAACACCCAATTCAGTCGTTTCAATGGGGCGACTACACCGTCAAGCCTAAAACAACTTATCGGTACAGAGTTGTACCGATATATGGCAAGCCAAAACTGCTTGAGCTCGACGACAATTCTTCAGTTACGGTAGAGATCACGACAGAGAAAGAACTAGGGCAGGCTGGTCAGAATGGTCAACCGACTCACGATATCTTCTTCAACCGCGGCGCGGCCGGTTCTCAAGCTTACGCGCGTAAGTTTCCAGACACGCAACCAAACGAGAAGAAGCCTGATTCCGAACAAATGAAGTGGCTTTCGCGTGGGCTGTTTGAAGCACTTATCAACTTTATCCGCTTAGCCGCCGGTAACGACGCGCAAGACTACAAGCTACGCGCGATGCTGTATGAGTTTCGCTATCTGCCCGTTGGTTTGGCCTTCAAGGAGGCGCGCAGTGCAGGTGCCGATGTGGCGATTCGCTATGAAGCACAGTCTTATAAAGCCCACAACGAAGAGATGATTGCCAAGGCTCACATCAAGAATATCTGCAAGCCACAGAAATCTCGGAATGGTATTCGGCACAATAAGTTCATCGTCCTGATCCACAACGACACTCCGGTCGCAGTGTGGACCGGATCAACCAACATCTCTGCCGGCGGTATTTTCGGGCATTCAAACGTAGGCCATACTATCTGGGACGAAACCATTGCCCAACGGTTCCTTGATTACTGGGAGCGACTGGCCGATGCAGACGTCACGCGGGGTCCACTGGTCGAGGCAAATCTTGAGGTAGAAACCACACCAGAGCCAAATACCTTGCCTCCAAACGATCGGATGCTCACGCTCTTGAGTCCACGTGACGAACCGGAAACCGTAGAAACCCTGCATTGGTACGCTAACCTGATGGGTGCTACCAAACGAGTGATGTGTATGACCTTTGCCTTTAATTTGGATGATTTTTTTCGCGATGAACTTCTCAGGGTGGACGACGCTCTACGCTACGCGGTATTTGACAAAACTTTGGACGAAGACGTTGAGGAGCAAATTAATCAAGTCAGAAACACCGTGATTGCCTCCGGTGCAAAACTCTCAAAAAATGACCTGGAGAATTTCGTGGGTGAGAGACTGACCGGTTTCAACAGCAATTACTACATTCATGACAAATTCTTGCTTATCGACCCACTTGGCGACGACTCGATTGTCGTTACTGGCACCGCGAACTTTAGCCGGCCTTCTCAGCATGCGAATGATGAGAACATGATCGTGATTCGTGGAAGTCAGCGGGTTGCGGACATCTATTTTGGCGAGTTCATGCGAATCTTTGATCACCTGTATTCGCGTTACATTGTCGGCAAAATGAAAAAACTAGGTCTGAATAACCCCGATGCCGGCTTCTTAAAGGAAGACCCGGAGCAGTGGGTACCAGATCATTTCAAACCCGGACGTAAGCAGCTCCGCCGACAATACTTCATGGGCGCGTGAACTGGTTCTCCTTATTTCGAGGGTGGGAACTCTTCGAGAACTCATGTGCTAGTCGCGCCCATCCTGCCTTGCTGGTAATCCTCAATAGCCTGACGGATTTCAGCCTGCGTGTTCATCACAAAGGGTCCATAACGCGCGATCGGTTCGTTCAAGGGCACTCCGGCGATGAGTAACACTTCGGCTTCATACTTCCTGCGTGACCTCGAGAATCCTTGTGCTCCATCTCGCCCGACAACAGATAAGTCACAGTCTCGAATCCGCGGTGCGGATGATCGGGTGCGCCTTTAGCTTCTCCAGGCGCAACGCCAATGGGCCCCATCTCGTCAAGCAGCAGAAACGGATCAAATTCTGAAAACGACGGTTTGGGAAATGGTCGACGGACAAGAAAGCCCCCGCCTTCCAAGGTCTCGATACTATTGACAATTCCAGCGACGGTGCGCATTTGCGCGCGCGCGTCTCCTTTTTCCCTGCTTCTTTCAATGCCTCACCCATTCCAGACATACCCCCCTCCTCTTGTTCGATTAACGCGTGTGATAAAACTCACTCGCTGATTTCTTCCTTCACACGTTGCGACGCCTCTGCTGCCTCTTTGCGCAGTGAAGAAATGTAAATTGGTGCACCCCCAGAAACGACTGCACCTACTGTTTGCATGCGCCACAGCAAAGGCGGAAGATACGCATTGAAAGGAGTCCATTATGAAACAGGAAAGTAGTCTCTGGTTGTGTGGAGGTGTCATGATGTTGGCACTGGCGGCACCGACTCTGCTGGCGTTTCAAGGAACCAGAGAGGTGAAGGTGAAAATCTCGCAGCTTCCAGCTGCGGTTGTTGAAGCGATCAAAAACAATTGCCCAAATTGCGTTATCGCTAAAGCAACACGTGAGGTGGAGAACGGTGTCACTGTTTATGACTTTGAATTCAAGGGCGGTCAGGGAGAAATGGATGTGGCGGAAGATGGTTCCGTCATTGACCGGGAGACGATCGTGCAGACGACAGATATCCCCTCGGCAGCCCTCGACGCAATTCGAAAGGGAGCTGTGGGGGCCACGATAAAGCAGGTCGCAAAGGATGAGGTTCGTGCTGAGCTCAAAGATGGAAAGGTTATCAAGCTCGACAGTCCAAGATACCTTTACGAGGCAGATCTGGTTAAGGGCAACCAGGTCGCAGAAATTGAAGTCTCTTCAGAAGGTCAGGTCACTGAAGCGCCTCGGTGGAGAAAAAAGGGCTCGAGAGAAATTGAATAGACTCGAATAACCAGCTATTGATCCTGAGGTCCATCTATCTTTGGGCCAATTGTTCGGTTGACAATAACGTTTGCTCGGTAATATAAGTCGCCTGCAATCTCGACCAAGTCTTATTTTAGCTCGCCGTTGATCATTCAAGGGAAAAGCCAAACTTCGCATCCTTGGTCAGGCAGCCCGATTAATCGGCCCAGTAGATTAATGCCATCGCCGTCAAGCCGCCTTATTTGGACTTAAGGCCCAGCATAGACTTCAGTCCTACCACCTTCTCGGTTTGACCGCTCGCTTTTGCCGACGTTCTGAAAAGGAGAAAGAAAAAGTCATGAGCAAGACCCTAAAGCGTTACTGCAGACGCGAGACATTTGCCTTCGCGCTACTTGGATTTGCCGTGATTGCGATCGCTGTGATGTTTCTCACCGGCACGCTCGGTTCTGCCGCCGGGAAGCCGGCCATGTCCACGCCGATCATCGCTTGTGGCGGTTCCGGACAAGACTACATAGATATAAACGTCACGGCCGGATCTCCCACCGGCGCACCCGCCGGGTTCACCATACAGTGGCAGACGGCGGGCGATTACGAACAATTCGGATGGCCGGCTGATTCAACCTGTCCACCCGATGAAAACGGTGTTCCGACATGCGGTGAGTCTCTCTGCAAGGCATCGTTCTCTGGCAATGCTGCCTCGTCAAATTACACGCTCGCCGCAGGCCAATCGGTAACCGTCCGGATCGGCAACCTCTTGATGGGAAATGGGGTATCCACTGATTGCCCGGAGGCGCCGCTCTTATGCGGTCACAACTACGTGTTCCGTACCTTTGCTCATGCCAGCAGCAACAATCAGCGGAGCGCCTTCACGGGGAATTTGACCTGCGCCACTACAGAGTGTCCCGTTGACTGCGATCCCAACGTCAAGAGCGTGGACTTCTGGAAGACGCACTCCACGTTCTGCACTGGCGAAGGTTGTCAGGAGGACGCCTGGCCCCCGAGCGTTTTGGAGAGCGGATTAACGATCGGGTGCAAAACTTACAATGCTCAAGAACTGGAGGCAATCCTCCTCACGTCGGGAGAGGGCGACTGCAACACGGCCCTCTTGCAGCAGGTCATCGCTGCCCAACTGAATATCGCGAACGGCGCCAGTCAAGAATACATAGACTTGACTGCTGAGACCCTGGGCGCGGCGGACGCGTTGCTGTGCGACGGCGAAGGAGACTGCGCCAGCCTCACCAGCACGCTTGATTTGTACCGCTCGGAGTTTGAATGCCCGCCGACGGAATAACCCGCTTTTCGTGGCGGTGGTTTCGAAAACTACAAAAAGGCAGTGCCGGGGAACCGGTGCTCCCTTTTCTGGCTTTGCCTCAAAAGTCCCGGCTCAGCCGCCGGATGTGAAGCGAAGCCGATTTGAAAAAGTTGTCAAGAACAAGAACCTGGGTACTGGTTCAGTTTAGGAATACCACCAACTGAGAGGCTGTGAAAAAAAGTCAGACACCATCGGCTTTAGCTGCGTCGTGTCTGAGTCGAACTTGATTGCGCCGTCTGTTGCTTCCTGCAATCCCGTGCGCAATAAATAGATGATGACTGCCTCTCTTGATTCCTGATTTCGTAACGCAAAGTTGAGACTGCGGTAACGCGCAGTTAGGAATCCTCGACTAAATAAGTGTTAGTGCTTCTTTTGCAGTTTAGGGCGTGACCCGATATCAGGGATCGGTTTTACTCTGCAAGACGAGCACCCCGCCAGCAACCACTGCTCTGCAAAAATGCCCCGGTATCTCAAGCCCGGGGCATTTTTTAGCCGTCCAACTCTTTTGGTCGCACAATCCAATCCAGAGTTGCAGCGTCGTCATCCGTATCAGACCATTTCGAGATCTTGAGTTTGATCTTTGCCAAACTCCCAGTAGGCAAACTTTGTGTCTCGCCAGTCAACAGATGCAAAAGGTCCTCTAGTCCGGGATTGTGGCCAACCAGCAAAACGGTTTTGCGGTGGTTCTCGATTTGTCTGATGATCTCGAGTAGTCGTGCCCCACTTGCCTCATAGATTCGTTCGTCATACCGCAGTTCAGTGCGAAGCTTTGCTAATTGCTTAATCAGATCAATCGTCTGTCGGGCTCTAACAGCGGTTGAACTCAACGCGAGGTCAAATTCAATACCCTTATCCTGAATTAGCTTAGCGATGGTTACGCAGGCCTTTCGTCCCCGACCAGAGAGTGGGCGCTCAAAGTCAGCTTGGGATTCATCTTTCCAACTGGATTTCGCGTGTCGTAAAAGATAAAGAGTCCTCATTAAAAACACCTTCGACCGACGTTCACAATGCTGTAACACTCCCTACCTAAAGTGTAAGGCAATTCTGTAGAATCCAATGCGTAATAGTTCTTGAATCTACAGATTTCTGTGCTGCCAGTCACTTTGAAACTTGCCGCAATAGACATCGGTTCTAACTCGATCAAACTTGTCGTGGTGGATGCGGCAGCGAGCGACTCCTTTGCCGTTCTCGCCCGTGATAAAGAAGTTGTCCGACTTGGTCATGAAACCTTAACTAAAGGCAGGCTTTCTCCGGAGGCTATTGAACGGGCAATTACCTGTATTCAACGCTTCCGCACTGCAGCTGAAGTTCGCCAGGCTGAGGTTATTGTCGCCGTCGCCACCGCTTCAGTACGTGAAGCGAGTAACGCATCACAGTTCATAAAACAAGTTGAAAAGGCTACGGGAATACGAGTCGAGGTTCTGTCAGGTGTAGAAGAAGCTCGATTGATCGGATTGGCAGCCTCACGTGGTTGCGCTAATCGCGGCGCGATAAATCTCAACATCGATATCGGAGGTGGATCGACCGAAATATCACTCTTTCGGGATGGCACACCGTTGTCACTTTTCTCTGTGCGAGTTGGCGCAGTGCGACTCACCGATCGTTACCTTAAATCTGATCCGCCTAAACCGAAACAGATTGCCGGTCTTCAAGCCGAAGTGTTTGCGGCCTTTCAACGTCCCGCACGGGAGCTCCGAAACGCAAAGTGGCAACAGGCCTCAGGCACTTCGGGAACGATTCTCGCAATTGGCGCAACGCTCCGCGCGAACGATAACGGTGACGCCGACTCAAAAGACCTTCCCGCTCAACCCACCGAAGCTGAAGTTCCACTCAGCCGGCTTTCAGAGCTAAACAAGATTTTGAGTTCGAAGAGTCAGTCAGAGCGCCGCGCACTGGAGGGAATTAGTTCGCAACGCGCAGAGATCATTGTTGCCGGTGGCTGCATTTTGGAAGCAGGAATGCGCGCGTTGGGTATAAATTCCTTGCGAACCTGTGACTGGGCATTGCGTGAGGGTGTAATTATCGACTATCTGCAGGAGCAGGAAGATGAAGCGCAGCCATCTATTCCTGACTTCGCAGATCAAAAACTTCGAGCAGTCCACGCGGTTGGCCGAAGATTCGGCTATGAAGAGACACACGCGAGGCAGGTCGCCAAACTCGCAGAACAACTATTCGAATGTCTGGCAGATGCTGAAGGACTTTCGCGTCACCAACGCACACTAATGTTAGCCGGAGCACTGCTGCACGACATCGGTTATCACATCGCTCATGAATCTCACCAGAGGCACGCGTTATATCTAATCGTTAATTCCGAGCTGACCGGATTCTCCGAAGTGGAGAGATCCGTGATCGCAAATATCGCTCGCTATCATCGCGGTTCATTGCCAAAAGAACGTCACCGGGAATACGCCGTACTCAACGCCGCTGATCGGGACAGCGTCTGTAAACTTGGCGGCATTGTCCGACTTGCGGATGCGCTCGACAGAAGTCATGACAGTCGCGTCACTGATCTGCATTGCCGAGCCGGGTCCAGCAGTGTTCACATCGAATTGGAGAGCGCTCTAGATTGTCACAATGAGATTGTCGAAGCAGAGCGTAAGAAAGAGTTATTGGAACAGGCTTTTAGCCGACGCTTAATTCTGACTACTCCCAAGAAGAAGGCTAAGGGAGCGTAAACCAAGATGGCGACGGCTCGTCGAATCAAAGGAATTGACTGTGGTGGTCCTGCTATCGCCGGCATTCGGCGAGCTTTAATGGAAAGATTCGATGAGATGCAAGAGCTAAGACGTGACGCTCTAAAATGGAAGGATCCCGAAGGTGTTCATTCAATGCGGGTTTCATCAAGACGTTTGCGTAGTGCGTTAAGCGATTTCATACCTTACCTGAATAAACGCAGTCTCAACCCAACGCTAAAAAAGATAAGGAACATTGCTGATGCGCTCGGTCAAGTACGTGATCAGGACGTGGCGATTTCAGCGTTGGAAAAACTGGTATCACAAACACCTTCTGAATCGGCGCGAACGCTGGAAGAGCTCATCATTGCGCGAAAGGAAATTCGTCGGGCTGCGCGGCAAAAGTTGAAGAAGACGCTCGTCAAGGATCGATTGAAAGAAGTGGGTTCAGATCTTCATCTGGCTATTACAGCTGAAGCTGTTCAGCAAAAACAAACCTCGGAAGATTCGTATATTGATGTTGCGCGAGCGGTAATTAATGCTCGCATTAACGACCTGGAAAAGCTTAGTGATAGTTTCTACCGGCCACTTGAGGCAAAACGATTGCACGACATTCGCATTGCGGCCAAGCGACTCCGTTACGCAATTGAACTCTTTGCCGGATCTTGCGGCTCAAAGATTCTGCCATTCGCACACGAGGCGGCGCACTTGCAATCAGCACTGGGAAAACTTCACGACTGTGATGTCTGGATTGAGAGTTTTGGACGAGAGATTGTCGCCTCAAAAAAATTGAAACGACAGGAACAAACCAATACCTTCGTTTGGCTCTTTAATCATTTTAATGCCCTACGAAATATTCATTTTCAGGAAGCTTTTTTGCTGTGGAATGCGTGGGAAGAAGGTCAATCAAGTAATAGGTTAAAAGAAGCTCTCCGCGCAGAGCTTGAGACATTTCGCTTGAGCCCGACAATCTAATTTCCACCTCGATCGACTGATTTCCCAAGGTTCAGGGAGTAAGCGGCAAGTCTATAATCAGTGGGCTGTGATCGGAAATTCGATCTTTCAAGCTATAGTTCAGAGCTTTTAGCGTCCGTCCGAATTGAGGCGCAAACTGGTACGCCTGTTTGCGATCATCGGGGTCAGTCAGCCGCGCGGGCTTCACGAAAATCCAGTCGAGCTTCAGTTGGACAGTGATCTTTCCTTTTAATTCGAGCGTACTCACAAAACCCTTTTTGGCGCGCTCGTTAGAATCTGAAAGCGTTTCCTCGCTCGCGCCGGTTGAGTGTTCCTTCGAACCGCGAAAGTCAAAAACTCCGCCATCCGAAAAGCGAAAGTCTTTCAGAGTGTTGAAGAATTTCTCCTCGGGATTCTCGGAAACAAACCTGACGCTCCTAACCGTCGGGTCGTTCTTCAAACGCTGCATCTTGACCAACCCGAGCGTTAGGTCATAAATCAAACCAACTCCGGTCGCGTACTTGATTCCCTGGGTGGCCCAGAATTTACTGCTGCCGAGCCGTTTTGTTACCTCTCGCTCAAATGAGGTAGGTGTCGAGTCGCTGCCGGACGTATTCATATCACCTGCAACCACAACTGGGTGATCAACTGCTTGGATTTGAGCAAGCACTTCCTCGAGTTGTTTCAGTCGCTCACCTGGTTTTGTTTTTGCCTCCAAATGAGTGGCAACAACTGTTAATGCACCACCAGGAATACCAGGCTCAACGATATCAGCCAGTAACATCATCCGCCCACCACGACGCACCTCGCGCAGGATCTTTTCTCCTAACACAATCCCGGCACCTTTCCGTTTTCCTTTTTCCACCTTTGAAATACCGTTCTTTTCGTCTGTGTACCAATCGTGACCCTGGTAGGCAAAGGGGAGAACGCGCACGTTGCGAAGTGGAAACCGACTTAAGATGGCCGTGCCATGCAGGCCGAGTGTGCGAGACTTATCTACCTCGAGATTTTGAAGCATCTGGGCTTTTTCAGCGCTTGTTTCTCCTTCAAGAGTTTCAGTGCCGAGAGTAAGTGGATCTACCTCAACGAACTCCACACCGTACGCGTAATTCATTTGCAAAGCCGCGGCGAGGTCTCGAGCTACGTTCCGGTAGTCTGTCCGTTTGAGTCCCCAATCGACCTCATTTAGCACAACAATATCGGCTCGACTAAGTTCGGCTGCCTGATTGTTGATCTGCGCCGAATTAAACTCAGGTGAACGCGCAGCCGCAGTTAATCGCCGAAAGTAGTTTCGATTGTTAGTTAGTGCGGCCTTGACCGCATCGAACTGCAATCCTCGTTCGATATTCCAGGTAGCAACGCGAAGGAAATTCCCGGAAGAACCGGAAGTTGATGTTATCGCTCTGGGCGCTCGCGTTCCGACTGAATTGCTTATGAATGGTGTTGATAAAAGGCGACTCAGTTTGGCCGAAAGCTCTGGTGACGGCGGATCATTTTCGTAAAGCTCGACGAGCTCATCGTATTTCAATAATGCGGGTGCTGAGGTTGTCTGTTGAGCCTTTAAATCAGTCGAAGTTATCAGTGACGTGGTCAGAACCAAGAAAATGGAAGTGAAACTCCTGGCTGGCAATTGAAGCATCTTCACGCAGTTTGTTCCTCCGATCCAATCGAGGTCAATTCAATGACTCCGGACGAGGAGCACACTGCAAAAATCATTCGCCGTCCTGAAATCAGTATCCGAACAGTTCGGATGAGCTATGGCCCAGGGGATGATGCACTTTTTTGCCGCTATTGCCCAGTCACCTCAGCGCGCACGGCCCGTCCCGGATACACATCAAGTCGTGATTCAGGATCAATCACTCGTCCGTTGAGAATAACGAGGTCGTAAACTTCTTGTGCGTTAGTTGTGAAATGTCCGGGGATGATGAGGCTGAATAATAGACAGATCACTAAAGCGGGTGACGATAAGTTGCTTCCCTGCTTGTGTCTGCGACAAGCAGATAACAGAGGAGAAGAAGTAACCGCAACACAGAGCAACGCAGCGAAAAGCTAAAGTGGCGGATTGCTGGCATCACCGAATCTTCCCTCGCCCTAGAACCTTCCACACCGTCTCAACCCGCTCGCCTCGCACGCCATAAATCTCATCATGCATATTGACCGTGCTGCAAACATGATTTGGGATGATTGTCAGCCGCTCACCCACTCTGTACCGACGGTTGGAGCGTTTAATGTTCAAGTGCCCGTGCTCTTCGGACTGGGTTTCTAATTCGGCCTCAGAATCTTCTTTGACGATACCAAAGCCTCGTCCATCACCCGCAAGGTGACGATCGGATGCGAAGGTTTTCGATCCACCATCCACGATTGCCCGACCAGCTACGCTTGTGCTCACCACAGTCGTAACCACAGAAAGCGCGCAATCCTCTACTTGCGCTACGCCGACACCGACCATGTTGCGATCATTGAAGATGTACATGCCCGGGCGAATTTCATTGACGCCGCAAAACAAGTGACCTTCGCGTGCGGTAGGGGTGGATCCGCCGCTAACGGTTGTTGCCGGGATACCAGCCTGGTCTAACTGACTCAATGAGTCGCTTAGTAACTCATTGACACCTGGTAACAATCCAGCTCGTTGACTTTCTTCAACTTGAAACTGTCCCGGGAAAAACATCAAACCTTTGAATTCCAATCCTGGAAGCTCGGCGACTCTTTGAGCGAGAACCAACAACTCTTCCGCAGTCGCTACTCCACAACGTCCGAAACCAACGTCAAGCTCAACCAGAACACCAACGCTTTGGTTTGTCGAATTCAACTGAGTGGAGATTGCGCGAGCTACCGCCTCAGAATCGAGCGCGACTGTGATATTGGCGCGCGCTGCCAGTTTCGCTAGTCTCTCCGCTTTTCCCGTTCCCACTACCGGATAGGCAATCAGGATGTCGGTGATCCCTGCCTCAATCATCACTTCAGCCTCGCCTATCTTGGCAACTGTAATTCCCTGAGCTCCACTGGCTATCTGGCGTTTCGCTAGTTCAGGAATCTTATGTGATTTCGTGTGTGGTCGCAGGCGAAGATTCTTACTCCGGCAGTATTCCGCCATTCGCGAAAGGTTTCGTTCCATCACATCCAAATCGACGACGACGACCGGAGTATCTAGTTCAGACAGTAGCATTACAGTCCTCAGTTGGTTCTCTAACTAGCTGATACTACGCACTCCGCCAGGAGTGCAATGTTTATAGCGCACAGGAGAGTAGAAGCTTCTGCACTCCGGCAGGAGTGCGATGTCTATAGATCGAGACAGCGAGCGCCCTTGTTTTGCTGGGGATTAACATGGCACTCCTAACGGAGTGCGGAGCTTTGTTCTTCCGTGATCTATAAAACCTGAAACTCTGATTGCGTGAATCACTTCACGCCCGCAGGAACTTGCAACTGGACGCCAGCCTGACCATACATGATAGTCAGTGGGCCCTGATGACTCTTGATACCTTCGGCGCGGGCGCGCTCGATCTCCAACTGCAGCTCCAGCTTTTTGATCTCCAGCAACGCTGGATTAGCAAAAGTCTGGGCTTCGATCTGCTTGGTTTGGGCTGCGACCTTTGCCGCCTCGAGTCTTGCTTCTTCCGCCTGTTTCTGTTTCTCGTTAGCAACGACGCCTGAAGCGGCCGCTTCGACCCGGTCATCTAAAAAATCAGGATTGCCGATTTGCACTGACTCAGTGATCAGCAGTAATTGACTACCGAGCTGTGGGCGCAATGATTCTAAAATGCGCTTTTGAATTTGCTCCTGATTGGCATAGATTTCATAGGCACCGTAATCGGCGAAAGAATTGCGCGCTTCTGTTTGCACGATTCCTTTTAGAATCTCATTGCGTCGCCTGTGTCTCTCTTCTTCCGAAAAGCCGTACTTGCGCACATACTCCGCTATCTTCGTGGGATCTGAGTAAGCCGTCAGGGAAATATCGACCTGTAAGGCCGCGTTGTCTTTGCTCGTAACGCGTACCGGCGCACTCTCTGTAAACGACTTAATATTAACCTCATAACTCTTGCGACCAGGGGCTATCGTCGTAAACCAGCCGTCCGATGGGGTGTAAATACGCTCAATCGCTCCCCACTTCGTGACGACCTGCACCGAACCTTCCTGTGCATACTTGATGTTCGAGAACGTCACAAGTCCTCCGACCAGGAGTGCGATTACGGCCAGAACCAGCAAAGCAATGAAGAATTTGCCTTTCGGCATAGAGTTTCCTCCTCTTTCGATACTCACAATTTCAGGCCAATTTTCTCTATTCATGACATCTTATACGAGGAACGGACTGACAGAGTTGTGAACTTCAGATGAACAAACATTGCACTCCTGGCCCTTAGTTTGTGGACCACGGCACGGCGAGTATTTGACATCTTTGGTGGGTTCCTTGTCCAACAGGCTGTCCTGTGCTTGCGAACTAGCCTTACTTAGGAGGGCCAAGCGACAATCACTTTGGAGTTGGGAGGCGAAGCTTCCGTTTGGCGACCGTGCGGTGCGGCAGGCTGTGGTGTTCTAATTTACATTCTTCTCTGCGCAATCTCTGCGTCCTTTGCGTCTCAGCGGTAAATAATTTCGACCGCCTCGTAACCGCAGAGACGCAAAGGACGCAGAGATTGCGCAGAGAAATCAAACTAGGTCACCATGCATCAGGCCACACGGTTGGCGCCGGCCCGACTTATCATTCACACCTCGGAAGCCTATAGTCTGGGAGAACACAACGCGAAGGGACAAGTAAATATGGACAAATCACAAGGCTCAAAACTAAGCCCACTCCTCTTAACAACGTTGCTCGCTTTGTCGTTCAGCGGCACCCAAGCAGTCGCAAACCCAAAGAAGACCTCGGCTAGACGCACGGCCTTCAACATAGTGAGACCTACCCCTGCTCCTGCTCCTACCCCTGCTCCTGCTCCTGCCCCTGCTCCTGCCCCTGCTCCTGCTCCTGGCGACTCCGAGGGCCTCGCCCGCACAGTCAAGATTTATCGCGATACTTTCGGCGTCCCACACGTTTTTGGCCGCACAGACGCCAGCACTGTTTTCGGCTTTGCTTACGCTCAGGCAGAGGATAACTTCTGGCGTGTCGAGGAGAACTTCATCAACGCGGTGGGCAGAGCGTCTGAGGTGTATGGTGAGAAAAGTCTTGATGAAGATCGACTCAACCACGCGCTCGAAATCCCCAGACTGGCCCAAGAGGAATACGCCCGACTTGACCCCCACATGCGTTCCCTATGCGACGCCTTCGCTGCAGGCTTCAACTACTATCTCGCGCGTCATCCGGAAGTGCGTCCGCGACTGCTTACGAAAATAGAACCGTGGTACACACTCGCATTCATTCGTTATAACTATTACCAGAACGGCTTCGCCCGAGATAGAAATCTACGACCGCTCCAGTTACAAACTGCCGAGATCGACAACGATCTAAAAGCTCATACCGGTTCTAATGGTTGGGCCATTGGTCCATCAAAAAGCGCGACGGGCCACGCGATGCTTTTCATCAACCCTCACCTTCCATTCTTTGGTCCGGGTCAGGTCTATGAGGGTCACGTTCATAGCGACGAAGGCTGGAATTTCACAGGTTACACGCGGTTTGGATTTCCGCTGCCGTACGTTGGACACAACGAAAATGGTGGCTGGGTAAGCACTGACAATGCCGCAGACCTGACGGACGTTTACTTGGAGACGTTTGACGATCCTGCCCGTCCACTCGCTTACAAGTACGGAAACGGATATCGGCTTGCCACCGAGCACGTCGAAGAAATTCGAGTTAAGACCGCAGCCGGCCTTGAAACCCGACGCTTCCACATGAGCAAGACTCATCACGGCCCGATCATGGGGGAGCGCGATGACAAGCGACTGGCGATACGCATGGCAAAGTTTGAAGCGGATGGCTGGCTCCGAGAGTGGTACGCCATGACCAAAGCGAAATCGCTCGCTGCATTAAAACAAGCGATGGCTCCGCTCAACATGCTCTTTGGCAATGTGATGTATGCAGATCGACAGGGTAACACCTGGTACCTGTACAACGGCGCAGTGCCGCGACGCGATCCACGCTTTGACTGGACCAAACCGCTAGATGGGAGCGACCCAAACACAGAATGGCAGGGCTATCACAGCATGGCTGAGTTGCCCCAGCTCACAAACCCAAAGACCGGGTGGATGCAAAACTGCAACACGACTCCTTTTCTGCTGACGAGTGAGGACAATCCTGATCCCAAACAGTTTCCAAAATACATGGTTCAGGAAAGAGACAACCCTCGCGGCGCCATCTCGCGCGAGATCCTTTCAGGTAAAACAACCTTCACCTTTGATGAATGGCGACGCGTAGCGTTTGACACGCAGGTATTGAATGCCGTCAAACGTCTTCCGGGACTACTCGCTGCACTCAAACAGCATCTCGAGTCCAACTCGACTGCAGATGCGAAGTCGGGAGTTCGTGAAACCTACGACGAGCTGGCCCGCTGGAATCACCGCAGCACCAACGACTCGGTTGCCATAACGCTCTTCAGCCTTTGGCACGACCGCGTATCGAGAGAAGAAAACCCAACAACGGAAAGACAGTTGGCAGCTCTCACCGATGTTATCAATGTGCTTGAGCGTGATTTTGGCACCTGGAAAGTTGCCTGGGGCGAACTCAACCGCTTGCAACGTCTCGATGAAAGCAAGGACGAAGAGTTTAACGACTCGAGACCGAGTCTCGCGGTCAGCGGCGTGAATGGCAATGATGGCGCTGTCTTCACTTTTTACGCTGCTCCCGTTCGTGGACAGAAGCGCCGATACGGCGTCGCGGGTGGAACTTATATTAGTGTAGTAGAGTTTGGGCCTCGTGTTCGTGCGCTCTCAATCCACACATTCGGGGCAAGCGGGGATCCGAAGAGTCGCCACTACATGGATCAAGCCGCCCTCTATGCGCGCGGAGAGTTCAAACCAGCCTGGCTCACCCTCGACGACATCCGGGCTAATCTCGAAGCGGTATACCATCCCGGCGAAGAGCGACGTTAGGCCCCTAGCGGTTCATCGCCACCAGGGACTGGTTTTCCAAATCAAAGAATAGCTAATCCCGCAATGGCAGGTTTATTAACCATGAGCGATAATCACACCACAGTCGGAGTTATTGAGCGCCTGCCAGATAGTTAGATAGTTGGATTTCTCTCGTATCTCAAGATGACTATTGAGCGAGTTGCATTGGTCTTGGCACTAGCCTCTTGCCTTGCCTCCAATGTTGGCAGTTATCAAGGCAATGGGCCTCAGACTCGAGCGCTAACGAAACGCTCTGGCTGGAATGTTCGCTTGCTTTCGAATCTCAAGGCAAAGTCGCGTGCGCCTATTGCAACTGACGATGAAAGCCTGCAGGGAATTTATGCCACGATCCTTATCGTTCCAGAGGAAGGAATTCTGCTCGAAGAAACCGCATATCCGGTCGAGATTGATTCGCAAAAGCAACGCGTTCATCTAAGCCCTATGAGTGCTCATTCAGCGGTTAAGTATGATGTGGATGGCCGTATCTTTTGTTACGTGGTCTCTGGTCCAGGTGTCGGTATCTCTCGGATCTCTAAGAGCGAGAAGCGCGTCGGAGCATTGGGGTGCCTTTCTGCCTTTGCCTATTACGATGAAGATGGCGATGGACGATTCGAGACGTTGTTATCATTGGATAGCCAGGCAAGCTTCACCCTTCATGTTCCATCGTGGGTTAATAAGTGGCGCAGATGACTCTTTGATCGTCGGCCGAAATCCAAACAAGCGCTTGGAGCGGACTCGCCTTGAGTAACCTTCATACGTAGTTTCTTGGGCGAGCCGCTCAAGCGCAGTGTTAGGCTGCTTCGCTATTGATCTCATGGTACGATTCGATCGAGGTGAATAGAATGATGACCTTCACAGTTGAGTACGAGCGAGAAGATGATGGTCGTTGGCTGGCCGAAGTGATCGAGTTGCCCGGTGTGCTTGCCTATGGTGGTACTGAGAACGAGGCTATTGCCAAAGCTCAAGCATTGGCGTTGCGTGTTTTGGCCGATCGATTGGAGCATGGTGAAGGTAAACCGGAGTTTGTTAGTATTTCATTTGCTGCGGCATGAGCCAATGGTCCTCAGCGAAAGCTAAGCGCGTTCTCGCCGCGCTGTTGCGGATCGGTTGGGGCATCAAGCGCGAATCAAGTTCTCACAAGATTCTCACCCGGCCTGGTTGGTCTGACGTCGTCTTTGCATTTCACGATCGAGAAGAAATTGGACCGAAGATGTTGGCGCGTATCGCAAAGAACACTGGCCTCGAGCCAAAGGATTTGTAACGAGAATGATTAATTCCACGGGCACAGCCCAAAAGCGCTTGGAGCGGACTCGGCCCTGAGCGGGCTTCTTTGGTAAGTTGCGTGGGCGAGCTCAAGCGCAGCGTTGGCCGCCTTCCTTTGAAATGAGAATCACGCGATTAACAGTTCTGTTGTTGATCCTGGTAGCTGCGCCCCATTGCTTCGCGCAAAGCAAAAGCGCGGCACAACGAACATGGTTGCCTTTCTTCAAAGCGTTTCATCGAGCTGTTGCGAAGCGAGAACGTGAAACTCTTAGGAAGATGCTGCCACCAGACTTCCTTTGGTCGTCCGGACACCATCGGCGAGTGTCTGAGGACGCGGCGTTTGATTATTGGGATGAGAGAAGCGGTAGAGGATGGAAAGCATTTAATAGAATTCTCTCGCAAGGTACCGTGACTATGGCTCGTTGGTGGAATAATGGTAATCCGCCTGAACGTCCGAGCCGTGTTGCCCCTGCTGGGGCGAATCGGAGAAGCAACATCGATCGAGACCGCATTACTGGTACGCCATCTTTGAATTTCGAACTGATGGTCGTTGGTATTGCGTCGTATTTAAGGAATGCTGCGATTAATGCGTCGCCGCTATCCAACACTCGCTGGGAGCGGACTCGCCGGGAGCGGGCTTCTTTGTTAAGTTGGGTAGGCGATCCGCTGAAGCGCAACCGTGAATTAGAAGAGACCTGCCGCTGAAAAGCTCTCACCGGCGTACCACAAGCCAAAAGCGATGCTCAGCAGCGCTGCTGTAGTTTGTAGCCGCTGATGAAGTCTAGAGAGGTTTGGTGAGGTCAAAGCAAAGGGCAATCCAACTAAACCCGACATTAATAGCATGCCGATAATTGCACCGCAGCCGAAGATTGATATATAGAGCAAACCCAGCCAGGTCGATTTGATTTGAGTTAAGACGAGAAGTGTTAGAGGTCCTGAACCAGCGAGACCATGCACACTACCAATCAACACTGGTTTGATACCTATTGCTGAGACAGAGTGGTTGTGGGTGGAGACTTTGCTTGGATCATGTCGCGTTGTCCCTTCGTGGAAGTGGACGTGCACGTGCGACATGTTGTCATGGCTGTGCTTGTGCAGGTGTATTTCGACTCTCTGTCGCAAGGCGCGCCACAGGGCACTGGCTCCCAAACCGAGAATCATTAAGGCAACCGCGAATTCCAACCAACTGCTGACGCGTTGCGGAATTGTAATTCGCAACGACAAAACGACCAGGCCGACGATCAACAATGCAGCGGTGTGCCCAACTCCCCAAAGGGCGCCAACAATTGCCGACCGCAACAAGTTTCCGTTTTGGGAAACAATAGTTGAGATGGCCACGACATGATCGACTTCCGTCGCATGCTTGAGACCAAAGATCAGCCCCATGACGAGCAACGCCAGAATCCCTGCCGATGCGAAAGATGCTTCCATTCGAATTTAACCGTACCTACTGAGGTGAATTCACCATAACACGATTGACGGTTTTCTGCCGAGGGTGGGCCAGCGGGTCGATCAATTTCAGTTTCTCTTTGATAATTAATGAGAAAGTCCTGATACTCTGATGCTCCAACCAAAGTAAGAGCTTAAAGGAACTAAGCGCTTCTAATGCGAATTCTCCTGGTAGAAGATGAGCCTCGGATGGCGAATGTCATCGCGAAAGGTCTGCGCGAACAGAGCTACACGCTTGACGTGGCTAATGACGGAGAGTCTGGTCTGTACCAGAGTTCAATCAATGATTACGACCCGATCATACTCGATGTGCTGCTGACAAAGGTTGAGATTGCCAAGGATGAAGAGAAGAAAGGAGAAGATGAGGAGAAATGAATGGTGGTTAGTAGTCAGTAGTCAGTAGTCAGTAGTCAGTGGTCAGTAGTGGTCGCCTTTAGACTGTGTCAAAACTCGGGTTACTGTCGATTTTTTTGTGTTAGTTCGGTCGAGTAGAAGAGTCCATAATCAACTATGACGACGAGTCCAAAACCTCTCTGACCTTTCGCATGACTCCTTCGGGTGTGAACGGTTTTTGAAGAAAGGCGACACCAGGATTCAACACGCCGTGATGCACAATGGCGTCGTCGGTGTAGCCAGACATGTAGAGCACTTTTACGTTTCTGCAATTGTCCACGAGTCGATCGACCAATTCCTTTCCGCTCATTCCCGGCATGACGACGTCCGTCATCAACAGATGGATCTTGCCCGTAGTCGTTTTACAAAGTTCGATGGCCTCATGTCCGTTTGCCGCCGGCAGCACCGAATACCCTTCCCCTTGCAACACATCCATTAAAAGGGCTCGAACAGCCTCCTCATCTTCCACTAACAGTACGGTTTCAGACCCATGATTGCCATTCGTTTCAACCCCTACCTCGTTGACGGCTTCTATCTGCTCATCAGCTATCGGCAAGTAGATTTTGATGGTCGTACCATGTTGGGGTTCCGAATAAACCCAAATATTGCCGCCTGACTGCTTCACAATGCCGTAGACCATGGACAACCCTAAACCTGTTCCTTTTCCGGCCTCCTTGGTGGTAAAGAAGGGCTCAAACATGTTCGCTTGTGTTTCCTCGTCCATTCCTATTCCATTGTCGCTTACCGCCAGCATAACGTAACGACCCGGAGCAACAGATATATGCTTTCGAGCGTAAGATTCATCTAAGTCAACATTCGCCGTTTCGATGGTTATTTTACCGCCTGTAGGCAGAGCATCTCGGGCGTTTACGACCAGATTCATGATTACCTGTTCCAGCTGACCGACGTCAGCTTTAACATTTAGCAGGTCATGTTTCAGAGTCGTTCTTAGTTCGATGTCCTCACCGATCATTCGCTGTAGCATCCTTTGGAGATCCGAAACGAGCGCATTGAGATCCAGAACTCTTGGCTGCAGAACTTGCTTTCTGCTGAAGGCGAGCAGTTGACGCGTAAGAGTAGACGCACGTTCGCTCGCTTTACGGATTTCCACCAGATTATGTTGTATTGGACTATCTTCGGGAATGTGCTTCAAGGCAAGATCGCTATAACCAATGATTGCGGTTAAGAGATTATTGAAATCATGGGATATACCGCCCGCTAACCGTCCGATAGCCTCTAGCTTCTGCGCCTGTTGCAACTGCTGCTCAGTGTTTCTGAGAGCATCAACTGCTTCCGTTCTCTCTCTTTCAGCCTGGTTTCGCTTTAGCAAATTCGATTCTGAAAGGATCGCTAGTTGGTTATTGGCCTCCTCGAGCTCTTTCGTGCGCTCGTGAACCTTGTCTTCCAGTTCTTGCTGCGAATCGCGTACTCGGGCGACCATGGTGTTGAATGCGCCGGCAAGTGTGCCGAGTTCATCTCGATTGCGAATATTCACCCTTCGTGAGTAATCACCATTGCTTATCATCGACGCCGCTTCAGTGAGGGAACGAAGTGGTCTCGTTATGCTAAGACTCATTCCAAAAGCAGCAGCCACGCCGATCAGGAGCAGCCCAACACCAATTATGATCATCCTCCGCAAATATCTCGCCGCGGTGATCCCTACCGCCTGGCGCGAAAACTCAATCACAATGAACCATGGCGTTCCGTTGATCGGCCGTCCCACGGCCATAACTGCCTTGGCATCACGTGTGTATTCTGTGACCTTAAGTGTTGACGCCAATCCCCCCGGAGGCTTCGACACGATCGAACCCATGTCGGTCCAAACATCTTCCTGAATATTTCCAAGATATAAAGTCGCCTGGCTGCCGAGCAGCTCAGTAAGCTGTTTCCTTGAGTCAGCACTCGCTGATAGCTTCCT
>DASYRR010000141.1:0-4800 GCA_036004125.1 Pyrinomonadaceae bacterium
TGTCGAGGTCTTCCGCTGGATGATGTGTGATGTGCCCATCCAGCATCAGGAATTTGTAAAAGCCGCGTGCAGCGCTCACGGCGCGTGCTACTGACGTAGGCGCAAGGCCATCGCGAGAGAGACTGGCGATCCATTTCCTCAGATCAGCTCTGGTTAGATCAGAGATTGCCTTACCGTGCTTCAGGGCCCAGGCGTTCAGCCGCGCCAGGTCGCGTGTATAGCTTTCGAGTGTAAGGCGAGCAAGTCCTTTTTCAACTTGAATGAAAGTGATGAACTCTTTGGTTAGGTCGCGCTGACTCACTGGTGCTTTGTACTTTGTTCTTTGTACTTTGTATTGGTAGTCCTGGCGCTCTGAGAACCCGGAACGTCGTCAGAATTACCTATGCGAGCGACAGATTAACATCGCCGACAAACAATGCCTTCAAAACTTTTCGAGAAACTGAAAGACGGAAGCACTAAGTAAAAAGCTTTATTCGTATCGTAGACACTCGATCGGATCGAGACGTGAGGCTTTCCTGGCAGGCCAAACACCAAAAATAAGTCCAACACCAATTGAAACTGTGAGCCCTGAAACTACCGCCCACAGGGGAATAGACGCCGGCATACTTGGGATCAAAAGGAGGAGCAGACGACTGATACCGACCGCCAGCAGAACACCAAGCACACCCCCAAGAAACGTGAGCATCATCGCTTCAAAAAGGAATTGGCGCACGATATCTCTGCGGCGGGCGCCGATTGCTTTGCGCACGCCGATCTCCTTGGTACGTTCAGTGACGCTTACCAGCATGATGTTCATCACACCAATACCGCCAACCAACAGACCCAGGCTCGAGATGGCAATCGCGATCAACCCTACCATCGCCGTGATACTGTCGAATTGTTCAATAAACTTATCAGCGGTTTTGATATCAAAGTTATTCGGATCGCCAAACTTCACATGACGCCGCCGTCGCAGGATTTCTTCCGACTGCGTAAGAGCTTCGGTGACCTGTCCCGAACGTCCGCGGATCACGAATAGCATGTAGCCTCGAGCTGGCGCGACCTTTTGAGCAGTGCGAAAGGGTAAGAAGACGGCGTTGTCTTCCTCGTTCTCACCAAAGAAACCTGCTTTTCGTTTTTCGAGCACACCAATGATTTCAAAGTTGTAACCACCCATTCGCACTTGAGTGCCGGCAATCTGATTTTGCCCGGGAAACAATGCGTCAGCAGCATTAACACCAATAACCAAAACGTTGGCTCGCTGCTGGTCATCCATGTCGCTTATAAATCGGCCTTCCTTCATGGAGACGTTGACGATGTTGGCATAATTCGATGTCACTCCCTGAGTATTTCCCCAACGATAGTTGTGTCCCTGGTAGGTGATGTTGTCGTCGAAAGGACCTCCACTATATCCAACATTCGGCGCGACAATCGCGACATCATCGACCGCGTTTGCCTGAGCTTTGATTGCCTCGGCATCGGGAACCGTCAATGGCTTTCGCAAACGCTCGGAACGATCTTCACCAGTGCGTGGACCCGTGGAAAGGTGGAACGCGTAAATATTGTTTGTGCCGTAATCCTCAATTATTGAAACGATGCTTTGCCGCATGCCCGTGAGCAGCGATGCGATCACAATGGCCGTCAACACGCCAATGACGATTCCCAACACCGTGAGAAAACTGCGAAACTTATGACCGCGGATGCTGTCGAGCGCCATACCAAGCGTCTCGCGCAGCTTGCTCTTTGGAATCCTGGATTCTATTTTTCTAAAAACCCACATAGAACTCTGTTTTCTTACGTAGCATTCGTTAGCGCAACGATGGGATCCAAGCGTGCACCCTTAAAGGCCGGATAGATACCCGCGAGCATTCCAACCACGGTCGAGACTCCTAGCGCCATGATTATGTAGAAGATGGTGATCGTCATGGTGATACCGGCGAGCGAGGTGATTAGGACACAAACACCCCAGGACATTAACAAGCCTATAACACCGCCTAGCGCGCAGAGTAATCCTGACTCGATCAAAAATTGCACCATAATCTGGCGCTTGGTAGCGCCGACAGCTTTGCGTAATCCGACTTCGAACGTCCGCTCAGTAACACTGACGAGCATGATGTTCATGACAACGATGCCACCGACTAAGAGAGTTATTGCCGTAATCGGTACGACTACTTTGGCGATACTACTGGTGAACTCATCAATCTGATTATTGAGCTCTTCGACGTTGACTAAGCCGAAGTCATCTTCTTCATTACCGTTAAGTCGATGCTTGATGCGCATCGCTACTCTCGCTTCTTCAATAGTGGATTGCAGACTTTCACGACTGCGGCTCTTGCCGTGGATCTGCATTCCGTTTCTGCCGAAGATTTGAAGATGCGTGGTTATCGGAATGTAAACGTGACGATCAACGGAGTCGCCAAAAAACGCTCCCCGCTTTTCTTCGACACCAACGACCCGCATCGGAATACCACGAATCTTTAATGTTTTACCGAGGGGATCCTGATTCGGGAAAAACTTGTCTTTGATGTCGCCGCCTAAAACAACTACGAAAGCCGAACGTTGAACTTCATCAGCCGAGATGAAGCGGCCGTCCTCGATTGTCTTGTCCTCGATGTCAACCATACTGGCGGTGGCCCCAAAAACGACGGCGCCTGGAAATTCGATACCATCCTGCTTCAGATCTGTGCCGCTGCCAGCCGCGGCCCCTACTTCGGCGCACGAAGCACAGTGATCGCGCACCCACTCGTAGTCGTCCCAGTTTAGTCGCTTGTTTCTTCGGTTCCGCCGTTCAAATTCCTCGTCAGACATGTTTCCGGAGTGGGCCATCCGGGCGATCATGAAGTGGTTGCTACCCAAGATCTTGGCGACCTTGTCTACAACGTAAGTGTTCAGGCCGCTGATCGAAGCGCCAACCGTCGTAACTGAGGAGACGCCAATGATGATTCCGATTAACGTTAGGAAGGCCCTTAACTTGTGGGCAAAAATCGACTGGAGAGCAATCTTCAGAGCATCCGAATAAACAGAGACAAGTGCTTTCATAAAACCAGGCTGGCTAGCGTTCCGGTGCCTATACGCGCTCAAAAGGCCTCAGGTTCACAGAGACTGTCAGTCGTTCATGATTTGTAACCTAACGTCAATGTCTTCTCCGGTAAGGTCTTTGTAGTACCGCTTAAGTACCGCCTTCTTTTCTGGATTAGATTCGCGGCCATAAGCGATGACCAGTTCTCGTAGATTAACTGTCGAGTTAAAAGGGAGCCATTTCAAGCGATTGATCGCCATTTCCGCCTGTTTGGCATCGCCATTAAGCAGATCGTTTACCGAGGACGAAACAGTTCTGACTAGTTGAATGCTGACCAGGGCCGGTAAGGTTATCGCCAGCAACGCAGCCAATCCCGCCATCAAGAAACGATAGTCAAAGGCGTCATTCTTCTCTTGGGCTTTCAGTGCTCTGACGCCGGTTCTCAGGTAAACAAAACCGGTCAAAAAGGGCGTAAACCCTGCAGCGCCAATCAAAATAATCAGCCCCATCAGACTGAACGGAAGAATCAGAACCCCCACCGCAAACGAAAAGATGGCTCCGCCAATCAGTATCCCGCCTATCGGCGCCGAGAAGGCTCTTAGATGCTGACTCAGTGTTATCCAGACCAGAAGTACCGTGATCTCAATTGCCGTAACCAAATATGCAAAGAACTGATAACGTCCCAAAATCGGTTCGTCGCCCAGGAATCCCCCTTTAAAAACCACCGGATCCGCCGCTAAGACGAGAATCGGAAGAACGATCCCGAAGGCTATATCAAATGCATCCTGCCCGCTTGTTCGCTCCGACTCGAATTGCCGCACCCAAAATCCAGGTCGATCTTTAACAATTTTCTCGGAGAGTATTCGTGACATAGTCCGATTCCTTTCCGGTGGAGTGTGGGCAGTGCTCCACCTTTAAGACGCATATGGTCGTGTCTCTATTAACAAGTGTTGGTAACTAGGGCGTTAACTCATGTCAGGTGCCGGTTCTGGCGTCGATTTAACCGCAAACTTCTCCGTCCAACGGATGCGACCGGTAACCTGCATCACTACAAACAAGGTCAAAACTGAACCTATCGTGATCGCGAGTCCGGTAAAGCCCTTCAGGAAAAAGGCATAGGAGAACATCACCAGGTAAATGAATTGCGCCAATGCGGCTTCACGGCTTGCAAAACGAGTCCCAACCACGAGTCGCAAATAACTAACCACCAGAAAAACCGATACCGCCGATGAGATTGCGAAACTGGCATGTATCGATACGTGATCGACGAGATACGCAAGCAGTAAGTGAAAGGAAAAGAACGCGGCAGCGAGGAAAAAATAGTTCATCGGGTGAAGATCGATACCGCGCATGGTGGTGATGATTAGCATGAGGAAAAAGAAGAAGAAGAGTGACACTGGGGCAAAGAAACTTATTCTTCCTGCGAGTGGGCCGGGCTGCAGCTTCTCCGGCATCACCATCGCTATTTGATATCCCGACAACAAACTTGTGTAACTCCATTTGAGGTCGTAGCCCGTGTCTGTCTCGTTCTTTTGCGATGGCGACAGCGTGTTGTCGGGAAAATCGATGTCCTTGAAGTTAGTTGTCATATGAAGAGAGAATCCGCGAACCTGGGACACTTCTCCGCTACCAAAGCTATATCGCCATTCGTTCAACCCCTGAGAACGATAGGCGATTGCGAGCTGTGCCGTTTTTCCGGCACCAATCTTCGCACTACTCATGGCTGCACTCTTTTCATTTGATAGTGAGACCGGCATCCCATCGACGACGAATGTTAGGTTGTCGTAAATCGCTTGCGCGGT
>DASYRR010000142.1:0-53874 GCA_036004125.1 Pyrinomonadaceae bacterium
CTGAGATCCGAAAAGGGTTATTATCTACCCAACTGTCATGACATCGGCCGGTATCTACATTCATATTCCCTTCTGCAAGACCCGCTGCTCTTACTGCGACTTTGCTACAGGCATATACCAAAGCGACGTGGCCGACCGTTATGTGCGGGCACTGATCGCGGAAATTCGAAAGAGTCCGAATCTCCACCATCCGGTTGATACCGTCTACTTTGGTGGAGGCACACCGTCGATGTTGTCGCCTCAACAAATCGAGCGAATACTCTCGACCGTAATCGAGTGCTTCTACGTGGATGCCTCTGCCGAAGTCACTATGGAGATCAATCCCGGCAGCGTTACAAAGACTAGTCTGATCGACTTTCGTCAGTCCGGAATCAACCGAGCGAGTTTTGGCGCGCAGACCTTTGACGACAGTGAACTCGCAAAACTCGGACGTTCGCACACTTCAGCTGACACGTTCAGCACGTTTGAATCCTTGCGTGAGGCACATTTCGATAACATCAGTTTTGATCTCATCGCCGGATTACCAGGGCAAACAATGTCTGGGTGGCAAGCAAACGTGGAGCGTTCTCTGCAGTTGAGGCCAGAGCATCTGTCGTTTTACTTGTTAGAGGTTCATGCCGCTACGCCTCTGGCGCAACACATTGAAAGTGGAATCCAGCCTAAACCCGATGAGGATTTGGCCGGCGAGATGTACCAATCGATGCTGGAACGTGCTTGCGAGGTCGGCTACGAGCATTACGAAATCTCCAATCTGTGTTTGCCAAACAACGAATCGCGCCACAACATGAAATACTGGACTGCTGCTCCTTATTACGGTTTTGGTTGTTCGGCGCATTCGTTCGATGGTCGAGCCTGTCGTTGGTCAAATGAGCGCGATGTCGTTCGCTATGTCGAATCGATCGAGAACAACAAGAGTCCGGTCGTTGAGAAACACGAATTGAGTCGAGAGGAGCGTCGTGCCGAAGCCATATTTCTGGGGATGCGTTTGATGCGCGGCGTCGACACACGTGCGTATCAGGAGTTATTCGGTGTCGACATTCGCGAGGAGCATCGCGAAGACTTAACCAGGTTTTGTGAAGCGGGTTTGATTGAATTTGCTGGCGATTTGGTGAGACTGACGCGAGCGGGAGCGCTGTTGTCGAATGAGGTTTTTGCGAGTTTCGTTTAGGCAGTTCTTAGCCACGGATTTACGCGGATCAAAAGAGAATGCGGCTTTGCACATAAAGTCCGAATCCCACCAACGGTAGTTGGTGGATGGTTCAGATCCTTTCTACGGAACGCAACAACACGAGAGCCTCAGAAATCTCACCAACGGTAGTTGGTGGATGGTTCAAGTCCGCACTATTTATGTTGTACCAGGAGAGGGACAGCTCTGGTGCGAGAACAATGAATAGTTTGGACTTGAACGAACCACCAACTGCCGTTGGTGGGATTAAGGAACCTTAAGCGACGACTGAAGTAGAAAGGACTTGAACCATCCACCAACTACCGTTGGTGGGATTCGGACTTTATGTGCAAAGCGAGAGAATGCCACAGCTAATCATCGCCATCGACGGTCCATCTGGTTCGGGCAAGTCGACACTTGGCCGGATGCTGTCACGTGCTCTGAAGCTTCTTTATATCGACACGGGATCGATGTATCGAGCGGTTGCCCTGGCTGTCATTGAAAGTCAACTCGACCCGAACAACAAAGAAGCCGTGGTTAAGTTGGCCGAGTCACTGGACATTAATCTGGAGGGGGATCCCGACTCACTGAAAACTTTGATTGGAGCGCGTGACGTCTCGGAACTTATTCGAACCGAAAGCGTGACGGCTATGTCGTCTGTGGTTTCTGCGATACCGGGTGTGAGGCGAGCGATGGTGGCACGACAGAGAGAGTTGGGCAAACGTGGAGCAGTACTGAATGGACGGGACATTACCACCGTGGTTTTTCCGGAAGCAGACTATAAGTTTTTTCTGACGGCTGAACCTTCTGAACGCGCCCAGCGGCGCTATCTTGAGGACAGACAGAAGAGTTCTGCGACGACCTTCGATGAAACATTCGCAGACATGACAGAGCGCGATCGACGTGACACAAGCCGCGCAGATTCACCGCTAAAGATTGCTGAGGATGCAATCGTTATCGATTCGACGGGGAAGTCGATCGATGACGTGTTTCGGGAGATGTTAGGGAAGATTAAGAACACAGCGGCTTTCGAAAACTGCCAGGGGAATTAGCCACAGATGAACGCCGATCAGAGTTTTTAGACAAGACGAATACGCTGTTCTTCTCTGCGCAACCTCTGGGTTCTCTGCGTCTCGGCGGTAAGTGATTCTCTGACAGTCTAACCGCAGAGACGCAGAGGACGCGGAGATAGCGCAGAGAAGAACTTGACCGGACCGCATAGCATTTTCAATAGCGCTTTGGAAATCAGGAGCGATCATGAGGATTCTTAACTTTTCATTTAAGCGAGAGGCAATTTGGATGGTGGCGTTGAACGTGGTTCCGGGCATTCTCGGATTGATCGTTTTGCTTCTTTTACTAATCTTCAAATAAACAAAGAACAAAGACCAAGGCACAAAGTTCAAAGACCAAAGGCCCAAGTCCAAAAACCCACGTATGTTCACCGGCATCATCGAAGAGCTCGGCAGAGTGCACAGCGTCGAACACCGCGGCGAAAACGCCCGTATCGTGATCGAGGCTGATGTCGTTATTGAAGGGACACACCACGGCGATTCAATTGCTGTTAACGGTGTGTGCCTGACAGCGCTCGACATCCAGAGCGCCTCGTTTGCAGCAGATGTATCGAAGGAAACGTTGCTCCGCTCGACACTCGGCAGTCTGAAGGCAGGTACTCCCGTCAACCTTGAACGCTCCGTAACTCCAGCCACACGACTCGGTGGACACATTGTGCAGGGACATGTCGATGCGCGTGGTCAGTTATTAGGTGTCGAAGATCATGGTGAGTCGTGGATAGTTCGTATTGGCTTTCCTAAAGAAATCGCGCGCTACCTCGTCTTCAAAGGTTCAGTGGCTGTTGAAGGAATTAGTTTGACAATAGCTGGACTGACGGACGAATACTTCGAAGTCGCCATCATTCCGAAGACCTGGGAGGTGACAAATCTGTCGACGTTAAAAGTAGGAGACGCCGTGAATCTCGAGGTTGATGTTATTGGTAAGTATGTGGAGCGCCTGTTGGAAATGTCCGATAAACTTTAGTTTGTCGATCGGTGGCTGCGACGCTTGTTGAATATCACGAAGTCGCTTAGCCCCGCGATCGACAAACTAAAAGTTTATCGGACATTTCTGTCGGTTTCATCAATTAACTCCTTTCGGGTTAACATAACCGCCAAGTTCTTCTAAGCCGTGTTAAGGACATATCTGTGGCTCTTGCGACAATAGACGATGCCGTGGCGGATATTCGCGACGGCAAGATGATTATCATCGTCGATGACGAGGATCGCGAAAATGAGGGAGATCTCGTTTGTGCGGCGGAGAAGATCACGCCCGAGATCATCAACTTTATGGCCCGTCACGCGCGCGGCCTCATTTGTCTCCCGTTAACCGAGGATCGCTGTGACGAGCTACACCTGACCACACAAGTTGCCGACAATACCTCCTTTCTGGGTACTGCATTTACCGTTTCGATTGATGCACGGCGTGGAATAACTACAGGCATTTCGGCTTCCGATCGAGCTACGACAATTCTTGTCGCCGTCGATCAAAAATCACGACCACAGGATCTGGCGCGGCCAGGTCACATCTTTCCGCTGCGTGCTAAAAACGGCGGCGTCCTTGTCCGTCCTGGTCAAACCGAAGCGAGTGTTGATATGGCGCGCATTGCCGGACTTTATCCCGCCGGGGTGATCTGCGAGATCATGAATGAAGACGGCACGATGGCGCGTTTGACACAGCTCCAGTTATTTGCCACTCAACACAATTTGAAAATGGTCAGCGTCGCAGATTTGGTCAGATATCGAATTAGTAAAGAGACACTAATTCGACGAGTGGTTGAGACGGATTTGCCCACCGTCTACGGACGCTTTCGTGCTATTGCTTACGAAAACGTGATCAATGGAGATGTGCATCTCGCAATGGTGATGGGGAATGTAGTTGGCGACTCTCCCGTGCTGGTGCGGGTACACACTGAGAATGTGACGTGCGATATGTTTGGGTCGTTGATCGACGATACGGGTTTTCAACTCCACACAGCGCTCGAGAAAATAGCTGCTGAAGCACGCGGTGTGGTTTTGTATCTGCGACAGCGCCAACATAGTTTAGATCTCGTGAACCAGCTTCGTACCTACGGTGTCATGCAGGAAAAAGGGTTAACTAAACGCGAAGCGAGTTTGGAAACTGGCTACGGAGTTGATCGCGACTATGGTGTTGGTGCCCAGATTCTCCACGATCTAGGTTTGCGACAAATCCTCCTACTTTCGAATCATCCCCCAAAGGTGGCGGCACTGGAAGGTTTCGAGCTGTCGGTGGTTGGCAATGTTCCTCTCGGTGAGCCTGCGTCACTGAAGGACCAGACAATATAGGACACTGAGCAACGCAACTGAGTGCCCCGCCATCCGACAGCAACAAGACTTCCCCCTTGTAGTGCTAAGGGTAGTTACAGACAAAGGTCCAGCACTGGTCGAGTGGTTTTGGACCATGAGTTGCTGCCCGATCTCAGGAAGCACTATCAGGGCTCTTTCAACTTTCGGACTCTCCCTCTAGAATTCAAGGCTTCCCTCGGGTCGCTCAGCGGCCATTGGTTATGACTGTAAACGACGCAGATACGTCCGGCGAACGCCCGGAGCCGCCAGATCCAAATAAACCAACGATCAGAAGACGTTGGCGACGCTTTACGCGCCGCCATGCTTTTCTGGCGGGCCTCATCATTGGTGTTGGGATTCTGGCGCTGCTTTTTATCGCGCTGATTCTTTATAGATTCGGCTATGTCGATCGCTATGTGGCAGGTCAGATCACAAACACGTTCGCAAATTACGGGATTCGCGCCACCATCAAAGAGTTTCATTCCTCGCTTCCGCCGCGGACAGTCGAAATGTCGGGAATCGAACTCTACGATTCTGCAACTGGCGAACAACTCGGAAAGATCGACCGGCTCTCCGCCAAAATACGAATAGAAGATCTCTATGCGTTGAATCTTCGGCGCAATATAAATCTCGAAGATCTAGTAATCGAAGGTTTCGAGGCCTGGGTTAACTTTGATGAACAAGGTCGCTCAAACTTTCGCAACATACACATTCCGCCACCCGAGCCAAATGCCCGCATCCTTTTTGCTTACTCGACGGCGCACATTGAAGTCAAAAACGGTGTGGTTCACTACGGCGATTTGAAACACGAAATATCGGGAGAAGCACGCAACCTACAAGCTACGATTCAACCGGACGACCCGAATGCGCCAGCCGAAAGCCGGATGAACACCGTTACGTTCTCCCTCACTGATTCAACGTTCACCTACGACGACCGTCCAATCAACAACATCGATGTCAACGCTCGCGGACGTGTAAATCAAACACGTGCGGAGATTCAGGAGCTTATCCTGAAGTCACCTGTCACTGAAACACACCTGAGCGGAATAATGGACGACTGGCGTGCGCTCCGCTATCAAATGAATGTTACCTCATCGGTTGATCTAACTCAGGTCTCTGACACGTTCGAAACGAAGACAACCCTACGGGGCATAGGTAACTTCGCCGGCACCGTTACAGGCGAAGGTGATCACTTCACGGTCCAGGGAGCTATCAGGTCGGACGCGCTGGCAGCAGACGGTGTGCGGTTACAGGGTTTGAATGTCACCGCCAATGGATCAGTTCAGGAAAAGACTTACCAGATAAATGGAAAAGCTGTTGCAGATCTATTGTCAACAGGTGACTTCGAGATCGACGCGTTACAGCTCGGCGGCAATGTGATGGGCACCGGCACAAACTTCCGCTGGATCGGTGAGCTGCGCGCCGTTGCGGAAAAGGGTTACGGCACGACGATGACCGGGTTGATTCTTCATGACGCTCGCGCCGAAATGAACGAAGGCTTGTTAACAGCCTCAGCGAGTCAGTTCACTGCGGACGGCATGGCGGCATCGGGCGCAAAAGTGAATGGCGTCACGGCTACCGACTTGAAAGTGCGGAATCAAAATAATGTAACGACTGCAAGTGTTTCCATCGTCAAGGCAGGCGAGATTAAAGCTTCGGGAGCAACAGTCAAAGGAGTGACAGCAAACAACATCGATGTCGTAGACCGCGATGGAGTGACTAGTGTTGTCGTCAAGAACATTCAAGTTGGCGCTACGTCAGCAGCGGGCGCCGAGATCGGTGAACTCAATATCGCCGGTGTCAAATTGTCCGTCCGCAATCGTCGAATCGAAGGCACAACCGCTGATATTGATGCGGGCACCGTTAAGGTCGGAACCGATGGACAGGTGGAAAACCTCAAACTCAGCAGACCAGTCTTCGTGGTTGAACCTTCAGGCAACTATCGCGCAACAGCTGACCTGAGTATTGGCGGTGGTGTGATGGGCCGAATGAACATGGGCCAAGCCAGCGCAAAAGTCGTTGCCACCAGCAGTGAGATTCAGCTCAACGATTTCACAGCGGATATCTTCAAGGGACGAGCGAGCGGTACTGCGCGGATCGCTCTTACACCCAAAGGCTCATCGCATGTTTTAGCTAACTTTAATGATTTGGATATTGCGGGTCCGTTGACTGCGTTCGCGGGTAGTACGGTTCCGCTAACTGGACGAGCCACTGGTAATGTCGACCTCACGTTTCCTGGGAAGGACTTCAAACTTGCGTCCGGAACAGTTACGACTCAATTGAGGGCCGAAGCCGCGGACACAGGTGCCGATCGAATACCAATCACGGGCGATGTTGCAGTTCGCGCTGATCGCGGTACGTTCAATATCCAACAGGTGAACCTGCAAACTCCCGCTACAACCTTGAAAGCGTCTGGTCAGTTTTCGTTTGAAAATGATTCGAATCTTCAGGTCGACCTCAATTCGTCAGACGCCGCCGAACTGCAAACTGTTTTGATTTCGTCTGGGCTGCTTCCGGATGTAGAAGCCCGAGTGGAGGAGTACGGAATCGGACTGGCTGGCCGGCTGGTATTCAATGGCAACATTCGCGGCAAACTGGATTCGCCCGACGTGAATGGCACCTTCTCGCTTGCCTCACTGCTAATCAATAGCAACGAGTTGGGTTCAGTGTCAGCAACGATCGCCATGAACGCGACTGAGGTACGCGTTTCAAATGGACAACTGACGGAAGCGGACGGCGGCGGTGCACAGTTTTCATTAGTTAAGCCTCGAAGCGGCGAAAACAATACGTCACTTGTAGCTACGTTAGACAGGGCGAATGCTGGGACACTGTCAACACTACTGTCGAGTTTTTCGGGTGGGGGTCACGCAAGCTCGGGAATTTCTTCACTGGAAACTCAAGCGGATGTTTCCGGAACGGTCAAAGTTGATGGAATTCCAAATGCCATGAATGGAACTGCGGAACTCCGCCTCGGTCCAGGCAAGATCGCAGGAGAACAACTCCAGGGCATGACTGCTCGCGCGACTTTCACTGGTTCGAATGTGAACGTTGAGAATATTGATGTGCAATTAGTCGCAGGTCACATCGTGGCCAGTGGCAACTTCAATACGTCGACCAAGGCCTTTGACTTTCAAGGTAAAGCTGAGGGCGTTAACTTATCCAGGTTGACCGCGCTTTCAAATAAACCAGGCATGCCAATAATGACAGGTGTTGCTGACTTCACTGGTCACATTATTGGAAACCTCTCCGAAGCGGATTTCTCTTCCTACCAAATTACATTTGATGGTCAAGGTCGTGAGGTCACGATTAATGGTCGTCCGGCAGGAACACTTGCTCTCATCGGCAGAACAGAAAACAAACAGTTAAGCATCACTCTGACGAGTGGAATCCTGGGCCAACCTCAAGCCATAGCCGCAAGAATCAATCTCGCTGGGGAAAAACTGCCAGCTACTCTAGAAACCACTCTTACAAGCGCGGATCTAACCAATTTATTTCGCATCCTCTTACCCAATAACACTGTAAGGATGGCTGGCCTCGCGAGTGGAACGATTAAAGCAAGCGGCGACTTGCTCGACGAAGATGGCTACTTCTCGATTGCGGGTTTGACTGGGACGGTGAGTTTTTCTGAATTGAATTTTCGAGTCGAGGATGTCCAGCTCACCGCCACCACACCGCTGGTCATTCGGTTTTCACCGGGCGCAGTTAATTTCGATGCCGCCCGGTTCACCGGGCCTGGTACAAACATCACATTAGATGGAGCACTAGCTACCACGACTGGCGGCACACAAAATCTAAACGTCAACGGAAGTCTCAATTTGCGTGTCTTGAATGGATTGTCTCCTGACTTCTTCTCGTCTGGTACAGCCGAGGTAGCGGTTCGTGTCGGTGGTACTTTCGAGGACCCGCGTCTCATTGGTACAGCAAACCTGGGTGGTGCTTCGGTGTCAGTGCTGCTGGGCAATGAACGTTGGACGATAAGTAACCTGAGTACCTTAGTTCGATTTACTGCAAATCAGGCGCAGATCGATTCACTCACGGGAACGCTTGGTGGTGGTCGCGTGAAAGCTTCGGGGGGAGCATTGTTGGAAGGGTTCACCGTTGCCAGATTTCTCCTCAATCTCGAAGCAGATGACATCACTGTGCCGTTTCCCGAAAATTTTCGTTCGACGCTCGATGCCGACGTCGAAATTAAAGGTTCATCGCGCGAACAGCTGATTAGTGGCTTAGTTACTCTTCGCCGTGCTGAATACACGGAAGACATCGAGCTGGCTGACTTGATTAACGCGAAGCGAGGCGAATCAATTGAGGAAGGCACGGAGATCGAGCTCACGCGAACCGCATTGTTCGCAGCCTTGCGAGTTGAAGGTCGCAATGCTTTGGTGGTGAGAAACAACCTGGCCGACCTTGTGGGCTCGGTTTCACTGCAACTCAACGGACCGGTAAATGATCCAACAATTTCAGGCAGAATCACCTCCACTAGTGGCACTCTAAACTTCCGCAACGATCGTTACGACGTCACCAGAGCACTGGTGGATCTTCCGCCTAGCAGAAATGTCGATCCCGTCATCAACATTGAGGGTGAATCTCAAATCAAGGGCTACCGTGTAATCATCAGTCTCACTGGTCCGCTTTCGCAGCCGCAGGCGATCGTCCGTTCTGAACCAGCCTTGCCTCAGGCAGACGTCGTTTCGTTGATCACTACGGGACAATTGAGCGCTGACGACACCAGCGCCTCGATTCTCTCGCAATCTGGAGTAGGAGCGGCAACCAGCTTATTGACCGACGCTCTCATCAACGCGCCCGCTCAAAAGGCAACCAGCAAACTTTTCGGACTTACGAGGTTTGAGATTAATCCCGTGATTGGAGGTCGCAGCTCATCTACCCCGGCCGCCCGGCTGACGCTGGGTCGCAGGATCAGTAAAGAAGTAACAGTCACTTATTCAACCAACGTTACTTCCGATCCTAATCAAATATTGGCCCTCGAGTATCGCGTTTCAGATCGGCTGTCGTTCATCGCCCAGTACGAGCAGGCGTCTACGCGCAAGCTGAGTGCACGTACGAACAATTTTAGTTTTGAGATTCGTTTTAGGAAGAGATTCTGAGCATCAAGGGTAGGTTGAATTGTCGGCACAGTCGCCAGTAGCGAAAAGCAGAATACAGAACATTAAGTTTCAGATGATCTGGAATCCAGGTCGTCGGATCCTTGCGGCTCTGCACAAAAAGTCTCTAGCGATCATTGCAAGACCTATATTGCCAGCGATCCTGCTTTTCGCTTTTCTCTGTCCTGTGCATGCCAACACGCCTCGTAACACTCGCCTGGAAGATTATGAAGGTCGTCTGATTGTTTCGGTTGAATTGACCCTTGAGAATTCTCCTCCAGACTCAGCAAGCGAGGCCGAGTTTCTTTCCTTGTTGAAGGTCGCTGCCGGAACGGAGTTTTCGGCAGTGCGCGTGCGCGATTCACTTCAGTCACTGTTTGACTCTGGGCGTATTGCCAACGCCCGCGTTGAAGTGATTGAGCAAGGATCGAGCAAGACCAGCCCAATTAGACTGAAATTCGTTGTTCAAAGACAGGTACAGATTGGCGACGTTCGCATTGAGTTGGGACCAGTTAGCGGCTCACCAGTCTCGACGGATGAACTAAGATCGCGACTGAACTTTGTCCAGCCCGGCACCCGGCTTTCGAAACAAATCATCGCCCGCAACGCCGATGAAATTCAGGTTTACCTGCGTGATCGAGGTTATTTCAACGCCACCGTCGATTCCGTCGAGGAAATGGAAGCAGGAGGGATCCGCGCGACAGTTACCTACAAGGTCACGCCTGGAGAACAGACCAGGGTTGAATCGTTCGCAATCGATATTAAGGGATTCGATCCGGCCACTATTCGAAGTGGCCTGTTGTTGCAACCCAACTCGCCTTTCACGCGCGATGCGTTGGGTGCTGATGTCGCTCGGGTCCGCGATGCATTGATCGCCGCTGGGTTTCTCTCGCCGGTATTGGACGACGCTCGAGTTGAACGCAACTCAGACAAGAACGTTGTTTCCATTTCGCTCGAGGGCGTAAAGGGTCCTAAGGTTGCAGTTGTCGTCAAGAACTTCGAGATCAGCGACAAGACGCAGCGTGACCTTCTCCCCGTAAAGCGTGAAGGCAATATCGACTACTCTGCCATTGTTGAAGGCGCCCGCAGGCTCCGAAATAAGCTTCAGGAAGACGGATACTTTTTCACTGATGTCACGGAGACTTGTACGGTTGTAAATCCTCCTGCTGAGCTAGGCCCGAACGGTACTGCCGAAACCTGCCAGAATCTAAATCCAGCCGCGCTTACGGATCACACGGTCGAGATCGATTACGACGTCGAGAAAGGCAGGCGCTTCCGGCTGAGCGACATCAGAATCACCGGCACAAACAAACTTTCGTTCGCGGATGTCGAAGCTGAGTTGAAGAGCCAGAAGGCGAATGCGATCGGTCTGATTCCGTTTCTGGGTTACGGCCGTGGTTACACGAGTTTGACTCTGCTGGAACAGGATCGAAGGACAGTTGAAGCGTTCATGCGTGACCTCGGATATCGTAAAGCGCATGCTGATGTTCTACAGGGTGTGTCAATCAATGGCGACAACCTGATCATCACTTTCCAGGTCACCGAAGGTCCGCTGACGCGAATTGCTGGTGTGGAGGTGCGCGGCAATAAGATCCATACGGATCAGAGAATTCGTGAGGAGCTGCGTACGGTCATCGGCGCTCCGTACTCGCGATCTCAGGCGCGGGCCGATGCCGACCGTGTTTCTGCTCTCTATGCGCACGAAGGTTATGTAAATGCACGATTGGAATTTTCGGTCGTTGAGTTGCCGAAGAAGAACGACGAAGAACAAGTGCGTTTAATCTACTCGATTGCAGATGAAGGCGATAAAGTTTTCATCAACCAGATCATCATCAACGGGGTCACCGGGAGTGCCGGACGTCAACAGACAAAACGCAAAGCAATCCTGCGGGCAATTCCACTTGCACGCGGCGACGTTTTGAGAGCGGATAGACTGTCTGATGCCGAGCGCGAACTGTATCTGACGGATGCATATCGTCAGGTTGTTATTCATACGGAGCAGGCTGGTGAAACAGCTGCGGGCTACAAGCGACGCGATGTGATCATCGACGTTGAGGAAAAGAAACCGCGAGTGATGGATTATGGCGGCGGCTATTCATCCGACGCTGGTGCACTCGGCTTGTTTGAGATCAGCAACGTGAATATGTGGGATCGCTTGCGGCAAGGCACGATGCGTCTTAGAGCTAGCCGTAGACAACAGTTGGTCCGTTTTGAATACCTGGATCCCAGATTTGTTCGTTACAACAAAACACAGTTTGCCCCGTTTGCGGCCTCCGTTGAATACCAGCGTGATTCAACCATTACTCGGTTCTTCCGATCGGCGATTGATCGCGGAACAATGGGTATCGTTCAACGTCTTGACGAGAAGGGCAATCCAATCAACATCTTTGGTGACCGAGTTAATGAGCCAACGATCAACCGGTTTACGGCGGCCGTCGAAACGCAGCGCGTATTGGATGAAAAGTCTCGCACGATTGTCTTCGGCCGGCTTAGCTATGAAGACGTACGCCTTTTCAATTTGGAGAGTTTGGTTGTCAGGCCCATCCTCGAGCCCGATCAAAAAGTTCGCCTGGCACGTATTGGTGGTTCGTTTGTGCGCGATACAAGGGAGAGATGCGAACACGGGTTACTAAATCTGCGTCGGAGTGCAACCGGAGATGAAGAAGAAGGTGAAGCCGGTGAAGTTTGCCGTTATAACCAGGTGGACGCGACGCGCGGCGATTTTCTGAGTGTCGACTACGCAGTCGCGTTGCGGCAACTGGGCGGGAATTTGTCGTTCAATCGATTCCAGTTGACCTATCGTCGCTACTACAAGATGAAGGCCCTACGCGACACGGTGTTTGCGGGCAATCTGACGTTGGGTCTTGCCAATCTGTTTAACCCGCGCGACCGCGATGGAAATGGCACGATCGATGAAATCGATAGAACTCTGCCAATCAGTGAACGCTTCTTTTCAGGTGGTTCCACCACATTGCGCGGGTTCAAGTTTGAAGAAGCTGGACCTCGAGAAGCCGTGATTCCACTAGGCCCCTTCCGAGATCAAGACAAGAACATTGTGTTTCTAAATCCGTTTACTGTTCCGGTCGGTGGTAACGCGCTTGCGATTCTGAATCTGGAAGCGCGAGTTCCCTTGACGCGAGCATTCCAAGCAGTGCCTTTTTATGATGGCGGCAATGTGTTTAGACGAGTCGGAGATCTTTTTGGTAAGTCTGATCCTAGCCCTGTTCCTCCTGGCGACATACTTGCGGCGATAAGAGCCAACAACTTGCGCACGCACTGGACACATACTGTCGGGCTGGGATTTCGCATTCAAACGCCGTTGGGTGGGGCAATGGCGGTCGACTATGGATTTCTTTTGAATCCGCCGGAATTCCTGGTTCCTCAACGTGGACCTGGCGGAGTGTTGTTTGATGGAACACCCGCAGTGTTTAGACTGAATCGCGGGCATTTGCACTTTAGAATTACGCAGACGTTTTAGTTAAAAACATGGATACGGCTCTTAAATTAGAATCTCTGCGCAACCTCTGCGTTCTCTGCGTCTCTGCGGTTTATCTGGGGTCGCGCAAACGGAACCGCAGAGACGCAGAGAACGCAGAGGTTGCGCAGAGAAGACAGCATCCGCTTAAGCTCCTAGTTGTCGCATGGTTCGTGCTCGCGCTCTTTTGTGCACCTAAACAATGCGCGGCGCAGCAGGTTGTCGACAAGATGGTTGCGACCGTCAATGCCGGCGTCCGAACAGAATTGATCACCTACTCCGATCTCCTCTGGCAGCTTTCCTTGCAGCCAAACACCTCTTTGGATAACCCGACTTCGGCCGAGTTAAATCGCGCGTTGCGCTTGCTGATCGATCAGCGGCTGATTCTTCAGGAAGCCGAGAAGTTGCCGTCAATTGCACCAACGCCCAAAGAGATCAACGACGCGCGCGACGAACTAGCGCGTAACTTCGCTTCCGTTCCTGAATTTCAACAAAGATTACAGCGCGTAGGACTCACTACTGAGAAACTGGATGAAATACTCGATCAGCGTCTAAAGATGGAGAAGTATCTCAATTTCCGATTCCGCAGTTTTGTCGTCGTCAGTCAGACTGAGATTGCCGACTATTATCGCGACGTGTTTGTCCCGCGCTTGCGCGCGCGTTCTCCCGGGCAAATTGTTCCCACGCTCGAGGAAGCAAAGGGCCAGATTGAAAAGGCTCTTACAGAAGCCAAAATCGAATCAGATACAGATGCGTTTCTTGACACAGCGAGGGAACGGGCGGAGATTGTGATGCTGAATCCGATCTAGTTTGTCAGTAGTTCGTAGTCAGTTGTCAGTTGTTCAGGAATAGGTCTCATACGTCCTATTGGTCATATTCTTGAGCTGACCACAAACAACTAACAACTTGACAACTGACTACGGACCACTGACCAAAATGCGAATCTCACAGTCAACTCGACCCTCGGTTGGCCTTGCTCTCTCAGGCGGTGCCGCGCGCGGTCTCGCCCACGTGGGTGTTCTGCGTGCCCTCATAGAAAACAACATTCGGATTGATTGCGTCGCTGGAACGTCTGCCGGCTCAATTGTGGGCGGAGCCTTTGCCTCCGGAATGTCCATTGATGAAATTGAAGCGCTTGGTCGTGGGTTGCGTTGGCGAGATATTGGACGAGTGACAATGTCGCGGCTTGGTGTTCAAAGCAACGATCGTCTCGAGCATTTTGTGCGTGACCGGTTACCAAAATCGCGCTTCGAGGATCTGCTAATTCCTTTCGCAGCTGTTGCCACTGATCTCAATACCGGCGCAGCAGTCGTGATGCGAGACCAGGGTGATGTGGCCTTCGCCATACGCGCCAGTTGCGCGATTCCCGGTTGGTACGTACCCGTTACGGATCAAGAAGGCAGACAACTGGTAGACGGTGGGTTGGTAGCGGTGGTTCCGGCGACAGTCGCGCGTTCGCTGGGCGCCGATATTGTGATAGCTGTGGACGTCAATTCCCAGGGAGCAACGTTTCTCGGGTCCCAGTCCGTCATTGGCGTTGTGCTGCAGTCGATGCTCGTTGTGCAAAAGACAGCGTCACATTATCAGCTTGATTCGTCAGACTTCGTAATCAAACCGCGAGTGGGTCATATCCGTTGGGACGAGATGGGACGCGCTGCGGAGTTAATCGCGGCTGGCTATGAAGCTGGAGTTGAAAGTGCGTCGTCGATTCAGGCACTTATCGACGCCTATATTTCCGAGCAACCAAAGTGGTATCAATTGCGAAGGCGGAAGAAAGTTCTCGGGAAACCAACACTCACATTGCTTGGGTAAAAAAGAACCATTGGCCTTATGTCATTTGCCATTTCTCATAATTTCTCATTTGTCATTTGGTTACCTTTAGTAGCTTCTCCAAATAATTCAGGCGCGCTAATGCTGGGAGCGCAGGCGTCCTCGCCTGCTGGTCACCCGCCACGTACCTCAGTTGAAACCAGCAGGCGAGGACGCCTGCGCTCCCAGCATTAGCGCGCCTGAACTCTTCGAGGGACCTACTAAAGGTCACCACTGACCACGGAGTCTTCAAATGACAAATGAGAAATGGCAAATGACATATGACCAATGGTTTTTTCTTGAATTCCCGCCTCATTAGCCATATATAACCAACACAAAGATATCGAGATGCACTGAAGGGTTGGGGAGAGCGTCGGGAGGCTTGCTCAAGTGCAGGCGAAAGTCTGTTCCAACGGAGGTCTGCTTAGTTCACATGGCCATCGAAGTTACCTCGGTTCCTGATAAGCGCCGAAGCATCTCAATTCCGCAGCTGACAAAACTTTTTAAACCTTACAGCCGCGCCGCAAATTCCCACAAATTCATCTTTCGCTTACTAGTCGGGCTGGTAGCACTCACGCTTGTTGCCGCTGGCGATAGCGTCGTTCGCTCTTACAGATACTACTCGCGGATCATCGATGCTCGCCTCGCACACGGATATCTAACTAGCCGCCCCGGCCTCTATGCTGCCCCACGTGTGCTCCAGGCAGGTCAGAAGCTGTCTCCGGAAAAGTTGCTAAATGCTCTGCGCCGGGCTGGCTACCTTGAATCAACTGCGAGCGATGTTTGGAATGGCGCCTTCAACACGCGCGCCGGGGAAGTGATAATCCAACCCCATCGAACGAACGATAGTCAACCAAAGCTGGTCACCATAAGCTTCAATGGTGAACAGATCTCAAGGGTTACCGCCGACGGAAATGAAATCGAGTCATTCACTCTCGAGCCTGAGGTACTGTCGAACGATTTATCATCAAAAGGCGGCCAACGCGAAGCACTGTCTTACAGAGAAATACCCGCCGTCCTCGTGCAAGCAATCCTTTCAATTGAGGATCGCCGGTTTTTTGATCACTCGGGCGTTGATATTAGTGGCCTGGCTCGCGCGCTGCTGCGGAACGCCGGCGACGAGCGGTTGGGCCAGGGTGGTTCAACGATCACTCAACAGCTTGTCAAGAATACTTATCTAAATTCTGAGAAGTCTCTGCGCCGCAAGTACGCAGAAGCAATTTTGGCGATGGCCCTCGAACGCCGTCTATCGAAGGAAGACATTTTCGCTCTCTATTGCAATGAGGTTTATCTGGGACAGCGCGGCGCCATAGGTGTCCGTGGTGTGAAGGACGCGTCTGATGTTTATTTTGGTCGGGAACTGAAAGATCTAACGCTGGCACAGGCAGCTACCATCGCGGGAATGATTCAGGGGCCAGCTCGTTATTCTCCCGTCCGACATACGGAAGCCGCGCGTGACAGACGTAATACTGTACTCGCGGCTATGCAACGCGACGGATGGCTTAACCAACAGCAGGCCGAGATGGCAGTTCGTGAGGAACTCGTCGCTACGCCGATTAAAGTTGACAACTCTTTAGCGCCGTACTTCGTCGACTACGTTAATCGGATCGCTGAGTCAGATTTCGATGCCTCTGGTCTCAGTCAGCGAATCTACACAACGATAGATCTCGAATTACAGCAGGCGGCTGAACAAACGCTCAAACATCAGTTAGATCAACTTGACGCAACCTACGGTAGTACCGGTCAAAAGCCTCAGGCTGCGCTCGTGGCAATCGATCCGCACACTGGGAACATATTGGCAATGGTGGGTGGCCGAAACTACGCGGAATCACAACTGAATCGCGCAACGGACGCGCTGCGTCAGCCTGGTTCCACATTCAAGCCGTTTGTTTACGCTGCGGCCCTGGAAGATGGATTATCACCGGTCCAAACCTTCATGGATGCGCCGCGCGAGTTTGTCTATGATCGAAACAAGATCTACAAGCCGGCGAACTATGGCGGTGGTTATTCAATGCATGAAGTAACCATGCGAACGGGCCTGGTGAAGTCGCTGAACGTGGTCACGGTCGACATTGCGTTGCAAACTGGCTTGGCACGGATAGCGAATCTCGCGACACGCTTTGGTCTACCCAAACCCGAACGTTATCCGTCTCTCGCTTTGGGCACCAAGGAAGTGACACCATTGCAGCTGGCCTCGGCTTACGGAGTGTTTGTGAACGATGGCCGAAGAGTTGAACCACGTGCGATCGCTGGTATCGACCAACCTCCGGCAACGCATTTGATGTTGGGTGAGCAACAAGTAATCAGTCCCAGCACGGCGTACGTCGTTACAAACATGCTTTCCGCTGTTATCGACCGCGGTACAGCTCGTAAGGCTCGCGGCGCTGTGAAAGGCTCAGCCGTCGCTGGGAAGACAGGGACTTCGCGGGATGGATGGTTTGTTGGTTATACGCCGAATCTGGTGTGTGCTGTTTGGATTGGGTTTGACGACAACGAACAACTTGGGTTGACTGGTGCTGAAGCTGCACTGCCGGCATGGGTTGAATTCATGAATGGCGCGATTGGAGTGCGACCGGATTTGGGTGCGAACCATTTTGAATGCCCGGAAGGGATTAAGTTTGTGGAGATCGACTCAGCAACCGGATTGTTATCGACGTTGTCTTGTCCGCTGCGCGAGTTGATTGCGGTAGCGGAGCGCACTGGACCTAATATGGAGTGTTACCTGCACGGCAACCTGCCTGCGCAAACAAACCCCTTTGCAGAAACTGAAATTGAATCGGCCGAGACTGTCCCTCAATCACGAAAACCTATCAAAAAGGATGCGACCATTTCAACAGAGTTGAGAACCTACCGCTCCACACGAGTTGACGTTGATTCACGCGGCCGCCGTGCCCTTGTCAACGACATGCGCTGATTCCCTTTAGTAGCTTGCTTAAATAAATGGGCGCCTTGGTGCTGGGACCGCAGGCGTCCTCGCCTGCTGTGTTGCCTACAGGTACGTAGTGGGTCACAAGCAGGCGAGGACGCCTGCGGTCCCAGCACCAGGGCGCCCAATTCATCTGATCAAACTACTAAAGGTTTGCGATTATCTTTCCAACACCACCTGCGCAATTGCGTGTTCGCTTGTATGAGAAATTGAGAGATGAGTTGCAGTTGCACCAAACTTTTCGAAAACTTCCAACACTTGACCGCTAAAGATCAAATAAGGCGCGCCGCTTTCGTGCGCTGAAATCTCTACATCCTGCCAGCTGATTCCGCCACGCCAACCAGTCTGCAAAGCTTTCAGGGCCGCTTCTTTTGCGGCGAAACGCGCGGCATAATGTTGCGCCGCTACCGCGCCTCGACTGTCACAATAAGCGCGCTCAGCCGCTGTAAAAACTCGTTCCGCAAAACGCGGCGTGCGGAGCAGCACTTCGCGAATCCGCGCAACTTCGATAATGTCTATACCAATGGAAACAATCACAAGCGATGATGAACTAAACCAAGCAGGCTTTTACTGGCGCGAGCTTGATGGCGTTCGCGCCCTTGTTTGTGCCCCGCTGGAGCAGGACGGTTTTGTTAATGGTTTCTCCACGCGACTGGGCGGCGTAAGTGATATGCCGCGCGACGCTCTTAGTCTTGCCGGATTCAACGACGACAAAGCGGAGAACATTCTGGAGAATCGGCGACGCTTTCTCAAGCTTTTTCCCGGAGACTGGGCTTTGGCAGGGTGCTGGCAGGTTCACGGGAGCGATGTTCGAGTAGTTGAGAACGCTGCGGAAGCGAAGCCAGCAGAGAACGAACGTGGCGATACGATCTACTGTGATGCGATTGTGAGCGCCGCAACTCGAGTACTTGCGGGAGTAAAAACGGCAGATTGTGTGCCAATTCTGATGGGTGATCCAAAGACGGGTGCGTTCGCTGCAGTGCATGCCGGTTGGCGTGGAACTCTCGCGGAAGTGGGTCTGGTTGCCGTCAAGCGTCTCGCGATTGAATACAACGCGCGGCCAAGAGATCTGCGTGTGGCGATTGGGGCATCGGCAGGCCCATGTTGTTATGAGGTCGGGACTGAAGTTATCGAAGCCTTTACCGCCAAGTTCGCAGATGGCGACAAGCTGTTCACGCCGACGAAGGAAGGGCACGCGTTGGTGGATTTGCTCAAATCAAATCGCGATCAATTAGTCGCCGCCGGTGTCCAGGAGAAACGAATCCACACAGCGCCGATTTGCACGATGTGTCGTACGGATCTTTTCTTTTCATATCGGAGGGAGAAGAGTGTGAGTGGGAAAGTGGGTAGGTTGATGGCGGTGGTTGGGAGAAGTCAGTAGTCAGAGGTGGTTGTGAATAGGACCTATTTGACGTATAGGACCTATTCTTATCCATGCTGGCACTCACTCAACATTCAACCACATCTTTACTTCCCGCGTCAGTGGTGGGAAACATGAATCATCATTGCATGCTTGAAATCTCAACTTGCCCTTGATCTCCCCCGATCCTCCCGAGTAGTTGACGGGCACAGTTACATTAAAACGAATCACCGCTTGACCTTCGTAAACCGCGACATTCGCCTTCGAGAACTTCAATTTGCGCATCAGCGCGCGTGGATAAGAAATGGGTCCAACCTTCATGCCGGACGGTGTTTCAACATCCAATTTCGTGGCGACCAGGAACTTATCGAGAGGTTTGCTGGATTGCACGTGTAGGCCCGAAGGAATGTTCATGGTGACACTTGCCCGCACAGTACGGCCCTTCGCGACCTTGTCAGGCTTTACGACTCCATCAACTTGGACGTCTGAGGAGGATTGAGGTGTAGGCGCGGAATAGAGAGTCGCAGGAACCAGCAGAACGATTGCGAGTAACAATGATCGATAAGCTCGGTTAGTCATTTGTTGTTTTAAGCTCCTATTGAATTCGCTTCGATAAGTGTACTGTGGCGCGCTGCGAGTTGCCCGCAAGCTGCAAAAATATCGCGACCTCGGGGCCGTCGAATGTAAGTTTGAATGCCTTTTGATTCGAGTATCGCTTTGAATTCTTCTACCGTTTCTTCTGACGATGGTTGGTACGGCAGTGGATCTGCGGGATTGTGTGGAATTAGATTCACCTTTGCCTTCAATCCATGACGATTCAAAAGATTCGCAAGTTGGCGAGCCTGCGCCTCAGAGTCGTTTACGCCCCGTAGCATGACGTACTCAAAAGTGAATCGTTCACCTGGTTTCAGCGTCTTCTCAAATTCTTTACACGCACTCAAAAGCTCCTCCAACGGCCACTTCTTATTGATTGGCATCAATTCATTGCGCAACTCATCGGTTGGAGCTGCGAGCGAGATCGCCAAATGCGGGCGATCCTGAATGTTTGCGAGCTCGAGAATCTTAGGCACCACGCCGGCGGTTGAGACAGTGACGCGATTGGGCACGATGTGAAGACCTTCCGGGTCTGCCATCACCCGCAAGGCCTTCAAGAGCGAATCAAGATTTAGGAAAGGCTCACCAGCTCCCATCCCGACCAAATTTGTCCCGCGCGGAGGCTTTTCCCCAACACCGTAGGCATCATTCAGTGCAACGACGATCTGTTCGACTATCTCCGCAGGGGTTAATGAACGCAACAAGCCAAGCTGAGCAGTCAAACAAAAGGTACACTGCAATGGGCACCCCGATTGCGACGAGAAGCAGATCGTGTCGCGTCTTTCTTCGGGAATAAAAACTGTTTCGACGGGTAAGTTGTCGTGAGTCTTCATCAGGTATCGTCTGGTTCCGTCCAATGAGATGTAGCGAGATTCGATTGTGAGCGATGACGCCCGCGCGAGGTTGTTAAGACGCGCACGAAGATCCTTGGGCAGGTCTGACATGTCGTCAAATGTTCGCAAACGACGATGCTGTAGTCCTGCAAAGATCTGGCGCCCACGATAGGAGGGCTCCCCAATAGTTTCGACGAAAGAGATCAGTTCCGCCTTGGATAATCCTAATAATTCGACTGACTGTTCCATTCCAAACTTATCTTAGCATCGCGGATAATCCATGCATAAACCGGTACCCTTTAGTAAGTACCTTTTGGTAATTGGACACGCTAATGCTGGGACCGCAGGCGTCCTCGCCTGCTCTGTGCCCACTAGGTGCGTGGAGGGAACCCAGTTCCTCCAAATAGCTACTAAAGGTGATGCAATAAGGCCAAAGACTCAAGGCCAAAGGACATTATGGCCCTACAGTAAAGGTTGTGTTTGGCGTGATTGTTTGCCCGGTGATCCGATCGTGGATACGAACCTGGATCTGATACTCGCCGGCAGCAAGCGCCCGCGTGTCAATCAAACGCGTCAGCGTCAATCGTTGGCCTGAATCGTTAATCTCGCGCCAGTCTTCCGATTGTTTGTTTATCTCTTTGCCGTCTCTCAGCAGCACGTAATCCACATCAACTGCCGGACGAAGAAGCGTTTGATCGATCGCGGAATTGTAGACCTGAAGGTAAATCCCCACCGGTTCACCGGTACGATAGACACCGGAAATATTCGGCACGACCTTCTTTGTTCCAATCACAAACGGTCCGCCCGCAGGTCGGAGCGACAAATCTTCGAGTTTCGCAGCTAGGACGATACTCGACGCCGCGAGTTTGTCTGTTGAGAAAGTAGGCGCCTGAAACCCGATATGCTGCACTCCCGCCGCACCTGATTCGACGTCTCGAACGAATAAGTCCAATCGATAGTGTCCAGGGGCGATGATGAACGTTTTTGCGTAAGCGGATTTTCGCATCCGAGTTGAACTCAACTCTTCGGCAGTCGCGGTTGTCAGCACTGAATCCTCGAACTTTCCGACACGACGTTCAGCGATGGTGGTTATGCTGCCAGTAATATTCAACCGGGCAGTTTGTATTCCGCCGATGTCCTTGAAAGAAAGCTCGCTGTTGTCTGCTTGGATGGTTAAGGCAGCGAGGACCTGGTTATCAGATTGTCGAAAGTAATTATCCTGTGCCGAGAAATTCAGCGAATTGTCATCAACAATCGGGGTGGTTGTTCGACCAAACAGGTGTCGTTCCCCCGGTTGCTCACGTTCCATAGCAACCATCAGATTCAGTACTTCGAAGGGCGAATCTTGCGCGCGTCTGTAGTTCGCAAGACCAAAACCGTTCAAACCCGCGATTCTGTCCGCCCGATTTCCAAACCCGTAAAGCTCATCAATCGTAGGGCCAGCTCCAGGAATGTGAATCAACGCATCTTTCTCATCCGGATTTCTCGCTAATCGGTACTCACCTGAGCCAGTCGGATCCACAAACTCCAACTCAACGCCGTTAGCAACATTAGGAAGGTGACGGTAGAACCACTTCTCAAACGGATATGTTGACGTCGAGCCGCCTCCTTCGTAAGACGGACGTTCATACGGCCCACCTGCAGGGTGCGACTCAATCTCGTCCGGTTTGCCAAACTTGATATAGATACGTCCGCGGTCGGTCATCCTTCCCGGTTTGCCCGAAGAGAAGTGTTCGTTCGCATAAGCGACGCGCTCGTAGAACTGTTCCTTAAACTCGTTTTCTTCAGTGTCAGGATCCGGGTCACGGGAATCCCAAACGACTCTGATGAACTGTTCCCGTTCTTCATCACTCCTAAGTTTCGTCCAGGCATCGCGTTCCGATTGAGTAAGAATGGGGTCGACGTCGTTGATCCAATTCTTGTATGCAGTCTTTAGTTCCTCTTTTACCTTCCGAGGTTTCTCGTCAGGATTAGGCTTAACTTGTTGAGCCTGGATTGTGAATAACGAAAGGACGCTAATTAGAGCTAACGCCGTAAGACGACGGAAGGTCGAGACAGTCATACACAGTTCCTTTCAGATGAAGTCGTTTGCGGATTATGGAGAACGCCGAGCCGGGGAGACGACGGGCTGAAAGAAAAGTTCGCTGAAGTTGATCTTCTCTGCGCAACCTCTGCGTTCTCTGCGTCTCTGCGGTTATGTGTTGCAGATGATCGATCACCGCAGAGACACAGAGAACGCAGAGGTTGCGCAGAGACTTGATTGTTTACTGAATAACGCTGAATTTCTGTGACGGCGACAGAGACTGACCGGTGACGCGATCCCGAATACGGATAGCGACTTCATAGTCGCCGACCGCCAGCGTTCGCGTGTCGATCAATCGAGCCAACGTTAGTCGCTGTCCGGAGTCACTCAAACCGCGCCAATCTTCACTTTGCTTGCCTACTTCTTTGCCGTCCTTCATCAGCGCGTACTCAACATCGACTGATGGGCGTAGGGTGGTTTGATCGATTCCCGCGTTATAGATCTGCAGATAGACACCGACTGGTTGTCCGCGATGATAGATGCCGGCTACGTTTGGAATTACCTTCGTGGTTCCGATTACGAATTGTCCGACAGCTGGCTGGTCATGAAGGCTTTCCAGCTTTGCCGCGAGAATCATCGTCGAGGTCGACAGTTTTGCTTGATCGTATTTCGGTACGGTGAAGCCCAAATGTTTGATCCCAGTTGCGCCGGAACTGACATCGCGAACGATAACGTCAACCTTGTACGTTCCTGGGGCCAGCGGGACAGCCTTCTGGTAAGCCGACTTTCGATCCTTCGCTTCGCTAAGTTCTTCCGGTGTTGCGGTAGTCATGACCGGGTCCTCAAAGATTCCTACACGACGGCCAGCCACGGACGTAATCCTGCCAAAGATATTCATTCGAGCCTGTTGTAGACCACCACTATCTTCAAAGACTAAATCTCTGTTCTCGGCCTGAATCGTAAACGCGGTGATCACTCGTTCATCTGATTGACGGAAGAAGTCGACACGCAGATCGAAGTTGAGTGGATTCTCCTCGACAACCCCGGTGTTCACCGCCGTCGCGAGGTCATTAAACTTAACCTGTGGTGGCCGGCTCAGATCGGCAAGCAACTGCAGACGTGAAAAAGGAGAGTCTTGCTCGCGCTGATATTGAGAGTTTCCAATGCCATTCGCACCCGAAATACGGTCAGACTTGTCAGACAAACCCATTTGCTCCGCCAGTGTTAGACCGGCGCCAGGTACCATGAGCAGGGCATCCTTTTCATTTGGGTTTCTGGCTATGCGATATTCACCACTACCAGTCGGGTCGACAAACTCGATTTCAATACCCGAACCAACTCCACCCAGGTAACGATAGAACCAAATCTCGAACGGATAAGTTGAGGTTGAACCTCCGCCTTCGTAGCTTGGTCGTTCGTAGGAGCCACCCATCGGGTGTGTTTCCCGTTCGTCAGGCTTGCCGTACATGATCCAGATGCGGCCTCGATCGGTCTTCCAACCGGGTATGCCTGAGCTGAAGTGCTCATTCGCGTAGGCAATTCGTTCGTAATACTCTTCCTTGAACTCGTTCTCGTCAGTGTCCGGATCTGGATCCCGCCGTCGCCAGAATTCTTCTATAAACCGTTCACGCTCATCGTCGGTTGCTAGCTTCTTGAAAGCCTTTCGTTCTTCATCCGTGATGATGTACGTGACATCCTTATCCAGCCAGTCCTTGTAGGCCTTCTTCAACTCCGGCTTTACGTTCCGGGGTTTGTTACTCGGGTCCTGCGAGTCCTGGGCGACTGCAAACAGGCTCGCGCAAGCAAAAAGACTAATGGCTATGGCCAGACGAAGAGCGACTTTCTGGTAAGACATTCAAAACTCCTATGTACACAGTTACGAATTCGAAGCGATACGGACTGACGTCGGCTTACTCTTGAAGACTAAGGATTCTAAGACCTGCCAAAGAATACAGTCAAGATGCGCTGACTCATAATGTTAGTTGCCCGAAGACAGGCAAAATTGCGCCCAATTCTAACGATTTTCATTGAGAGCAAATTGTTGCTAGGTGGCGGTTCTGGGTTTACTGAAAATCCAGGCGATAAAGATCGAAACAACGTAGAGGACAAGCATCGGCGCGGCAAAGAGCAGCATGTTGGGGATGTCGTTGGTGGGCGAAAGGATGGCCGCGGCAACTAGAATCACGATCAGCGCCGCCTTCCAGATTCGAACCATGATTCGTGCGGTTACCAGCCCGATTCGTGCCAGAACGTAAGTAATGGCTGGCATTTGGAACACGACGCCCATGCCGAGCATAACGATAATAATGAAGTCAAAATAATCATCCGCTTTCAGTAGTAAACGAAAACCGGACCCCAGCCCAAGTAAATACCTTGCTGCCGGGGGAAAGATCACGTAGTAAGCAAAGGCGGCACCGAGAACGAAGGAGATTGAAGAAAGCGCAATAAAAGGAGTTACGTAAGCCCGCTCGTGGGGATACAAACCGGGCGACACAAAGGCCCAAATCTGCCAGAGCAAGAAAGGAACCGATACACACACCGCGGCGTAGAGCGAAACCTTTATCCACAACGAGAATGGTTCAAGAGCAGTGGTCACGATGAGTTTGTCGTTGATGCTGCCAGTAGCCTGAGGTGCCGCTCCTAATTCTGTTGGAAGTCGCACGCCTTTCGGAATTACCGTGTTTCCCGCGTATAGCGCTTCGTCTGTGAACAGCCCCAGTCTCCCTTGAGCGTCTTTGATTACTCGAGCGGTAACCGAGGCGCCGGCGGGAATCAAACTGGTACCAAGCTTAGTCTCCTCCGCGAAAACGTAACGACCAGCGTCGTTTTCTTTTAGGGTGTTGAGTGAAACAATCGTTTCGTTTCCGCTTTGGCCCGCAATCGGTATTTGCCTTTGTTGGGCTTCGGCGAGTGCTCGCTCAACAGGGGCAGCGAGAAAACTGTAGATGCGGTCGGCAAAGAACCAGGACACAGAAGCGGCAAGAAAGACAAATATGAACGATCGAATCAGACGGCGGCGGAGCTCGTCGAGATGTTCCAGAAAGGACATCTGGCCGCCGAGCTCTTCTTCGCTACTCTTGTTTGTGGAAAGGGCTCTTAGAAATGCAGACATTACTAGTTGGGACTATAACCAATCATGCTTGCGAAGTGGTTCCGAAGGGTTGCTGTCGGTAGTCTTTTCGTCAGCGACATCGGTTGTGGTTTGCTGATATGGGTTTTGCCGAGCGACCACGAGATCCGGATCGGCTGGCTCCACACTTATTGGTTCAGCATATGACGATGCTGTTTCATCGTTTAGGATTGAGTCCTCAGTTGTGTCTGCTCGGGCACTTTCGAGGGCGACTTCTCTCTCCCAGGTGCGTTTGAAGTCGTCGGACGCTCTGCGAAACTCGGCCATGCTCTTACCCATCGAACGCGCCAGCCCCGGTAGTTTTCGGGGGCCGAAGAATATTAAGGCGACCACAAGGATGAAAAGTAATTCAGTACTGCCCAGCGAATCGAGGATAAGTGCTAACACAGCGCGGTTTTGCCTTCCGGGAGTTGCGATTACTAACAGAGTGCGATTGTAACGCGCACCACGACAGATCAGAAAGCGCGAATGACCAGTTAAGGGGATTGGGAATGATCCGCTTTCTACCCCGAAGCGGTTCCGTCGCAAAGCCCAGGGTTGCTTCAACCCTGGGTACGTCAATCTCTATGGTCAACCCCGACTTGTCGGTTGAATCAAAGTTGCAATTCCAATTAAATTCGACATGAACAAAGATGACTGAGATAGGCAAACTTCAAGACTTTGCTGAGACAGCCGAAGCGATTGCAGCCACTGCGAAAAAACTGGAAAAGGCTGCCATCCTTGGGGAGTACCTCCAGAAGCTGGGCGACGCAGATTTGAGGCGCGCCGCTAGATACTTTGCCGGTTATCAGTTTGCGCAGGCAGACACACGCACGACCAATGTGGGCGGCAGCATCATCAGTGCCTCCCTTAGTGAAGCCACAGGCTTTAGTTCAGAAGATCTCTATCCGCGCTATGTCCGGCTTGGTGATCCTGGTGAACTCGCAGCGGAAATAATCAGGGAGGTCAAGCGCCTATCCGAACCCACAATTACTCTGGTTGAGACTGAATCGCTCATCACCCGACTCAGTGAGACTCGAGGCATTAGAAACAAGACCGCTTTACTAACAGCTTTGCTACAGAGAGCCTCACCGCTCGAAGGAAAGTACCTGGTCAAGTTGCTTGCCGGCGATCTGCGAATTGGTTTGCGAGAGGGGTTAGTCGAAGAGGCTGTAGCGCGCGTTTTCGGCCAGTCGCTCTCTGACGTTGCTTACGCCAACATGTTGCTTGGTGACATCGGTGAAACTGCCGTGCGGGCGCGAGCGTCCGATCTTGGTGACGTCACCATGCGACTATTTCATCCAATCAAATTCATGCTGGCAACGCCAGCAGCTGACCTCACCGACATTGCCCGTACGATGCCTGAAGAGTTTCTGGTTGAAGATAAATTCGATGGCATTCGCGCGCAGGCCCACGTCCGTGAAGGAAGAGTCGCCATCTACTCACGCACCATGGATGAAATCACACACCGATTCCCGGAATTAATTGATCCGTTACGAGCGTTGCCAACGGACGTAATTATCGACGGAGAGATAGTCCCAGCTAACGAACGAGGGATTCTTCCGTTTAGCGAGTTACAGAAGCGACTCGGGCGCAAAAATGTCGGCAGTCAGTTGTTGATCGCCGTACCAGTAATCCTGGTCGCCTACGACTTACTCTACGCGAACGGCAAGGTATTGATCGACGACCCACTTTCTCATCGCAGAGTAATTCTGCAAGAGATCATTCCGGCGGGTGGTCCAGTAAGGATGTCGGAAGGTAAGGTGTTTAGAGAAGCGGCAATGCTCGACGATGAGTTCGTCGCGGCACGAGCTCGCGGTAATGAAGGTTTGATGATCAAGAGTCCCGCATCTGTCTATAAGCCAGGCAGACGTGGTCGCGATTGGCTAAAGTTGAAACGAGCAATTGCCACGCTGGATGTGGTAGTAACCGCTGTTGAAGTTGGTCATGGAAAGAGACGGAATCTACTTTCGGACTACACTTTTGCGGTTCAGCGTTCAATGGACGACCCAGAACTCTTGAACATTGGCAAGGCCTACTCAGGCTTAACGGATCGCGAACTCGCAGAGCTTACAGAATGGTTTCGCGGCCATACTCTCCAGGAGTTCGCACATGGACGCGTTAGAATTGTCGAACCTCGGATAGTAATCGAAGTCACTTTTGACAGAGTTCAACCATCCAAGAGACATAAGAGTGGATTTGCCCTTCGTTTTCCAAGAATCGTTCGTCTCCGGCCAGACAAGTCTCCCAGCGAGATCGACACTCTGGACACGGTGAAACGTTTAGTTGAGGCCAACGATTAGCCTGCGGAATCATAAGTCGGTCGCACCAGTGTCAAGTTCAGACGGGCTAATTACTGAAGATTGAGACCGATTCGCGGTCTATTCAAGACAGACAGTTGCTATTGCCATAGCGTCGGGTTGGAGGTACGATGACGCCGTCACCGCGCCCTCTCCATATCGTTCTTGGCACGATCCCGTGAGTCTGCACAAATTACTCGCAGGCCGCCAGTGCCAGGCAACTAAGGAATAGTTTCTAGCTTTGATTTGGTTGCCCTAGAAGAGTGACAACACGGTCATTAAAGCATCGTAGAACAGAATCTCAGACGGGTCACTGATGGCGTCTCCAAGTTGCGTACTATCGGTCGAGCCCGTGATAATCTCATCTGTGTCGGTGGTTGTACTCATGGAACTGCTAGGTGGTGGTGGTGGTGGGACGTAACCCGGCGTTTCCAACACTCCGGCATTAGCATTCACCGCGAGGACGGACAGAAAAAGAACGGGCAATATGTACTTTTTGGCAAGTTTCATTGATCTTCTCCTCAGATTTTGTAGTCAAAGCCTGTGAGGGTGGAGCAACCAAGCTTGAAATTGGTTGTTTATGATAATATCCGTCAATTAGAATGCTTGCAAGGTTCCTTACCTATATCTAAAACCGGAGTTTTAATATGGAGTTACAAGTACCTATTTTTACAGCTGAGGCCGTTGCCCCAGCCGCTGACAATGTTATCCCTGTATGTGAACTGGCAAAGGCGCTTGAGGAAGCCGGGGAGTATGAACAGGCCGTTGACACCCTGGCACCCTTTTGGAAAAAGCTCGGTGAGCGACCCGTTACAACGGGGTTATCCATGGAGGGGAAGGCTGAGCTGCTATTACGAACAGGTGCACTGACTGGATGGCAGGGGAGTGCCAGACAGGTGCCTGGTGCTCAGGATTTGGCCAAAGACCTTATTAGCGAGAGTGTTACCCTGTTTGAGGATCTTGGTTTGTGGGAAAAGGTTGCGGAGGCTCGGGTTGATTTGGCTATTTGTTACTGGCGCGAGGGCGGACTTGATGAGGCTCGGGTCACATTAAAACTAGTGCTCGACAGTCTCAAAAACAAAAATAGCGAACAACGACTTAGAGCTCTTTTGAATAGTGCCATTGTAGAAAAGGTCGCGACTCGTGAATTTGAGGCTCTCCGAATCTTGAGAGATGCCACGCCCCTTTTCGATCAGAGTAATAACCACGCGCTTAGGGGAAAGTTTCACAACTCGTACGCCACACTGCTAATGAGCCTCGGAACTTCAGAGAATCGAAGCAACTATATTGATACTGCGTTTGTTGAATACTCTGCAGCGGCATTTCACTTTGAGCAGGCTGGGCACAAGAAGTTCCAAGGTCGTGTAGAAAACAATGTTGGGTATCTCTTTGCCACCCTTAGCAAATTCCACGAAGCCCACGAACACTTCATCCGTGCTCATGCTCTTTTGGAGAGCGCCGGCGATTTTGGTGGCGCTGCAGGTTGTGATGATGCACGAGCCCAAGCCTTTCTGCTTGAAGGCAGGAACAGCGAAGCAGAGAAGGCGGCGGCTGGCGCAGTGCGTATTCTGAAACGAGGCGGTGAGCAGACCATTTTGGCCGAAGCATTAACAACGCAGGGAAAAGCTTTGGCTCGTCTAGACCAATTCCCGGCGGCACGAACAACGTTAGACCAGGCCATCGAAATTGCTCGAACCGCGGGCGATCCGGATCGTGGTGGAATTGCGGCAGTCAGTGTCATCGAGGAATTGGAGAAGCAGCTGTCAGCAGACGATCTGTTGGAATACTACCGGACGGCTGAATCGTTGCTCGCCCACTCCCAGAATCGAGGGCTAAAGGTTAGGTTGGGTGATTGTGCTCGACGTGTATTGTCATCAGAGATTGTTTCCAAGACTGCGCCCTCTGCTTCTTCGGAAGGGATCGCTATGGGTGAAGAGTTTTCACTGGATGCGGAGGTGCTTCGCTACGAAGGAAGTTTGATTCGCAAGGCGCTGGAGACGTCTAGGGGCAGCGTTACCAGAGCCGCTCGTTTACTAGGCGTAACGCATCAAGGATTAGCTTTCATCCTCAATGGAAGGCACAGCGACTTGCTTTCGATTCGCACGCCAGTCAAACGACGCAGAAAGAGTATTATCCGGTTCCACTGACGAGCAGAACCCAACCTTCCAGAGTAGCGCTGCTTTTTGTCAGAGGCAGCGCTATTCGCGTATTTGTGCTCTAACAATAGTTCTCTTAATATCAACTCCCGCAAGCAAAGGAATCTTTTTGAGTGAGTCTATGAAAACTGTTACCCCCTTCGTTCTAATACTATTACTCGGAACGTCAGAATTAGTCGCCCAAAAGCAACGGCGCGGGACGGTGCGACAAAAGCCTCCTACGACCGCAACTCCTAAGCCGACTGAAACGTTGACGCAACCCTCAACCACCACACAGCCTCCCTCGAATAGACCTCCCGCGGCACCCAGGCCGTTGGTGACAGTTAACGGCCAAACGTTGAGCACGGCCAACTTCGATGCTTCGGTGCGCTCGCAAGTGGACAGTCTCGAGGACAGAATCGCCGAGGCCAAACGAAAGGTCCTGGATGTTCAACTAAACACAATTTTGCTTGAGGTAGAGGCGAGACGACGTGGCATTACCAGTCATCAACTTTATGAGTTGGAAGTTACGAAACGGATTGCGCCGGCAACTCCAACGCAGATTAAGCAGTTCATAGACGACAACAAGGCACAGTTCGAAGGAATGGATTTGGCAACGGTCACGCCTCAGGTGGCTACATTCATTCATGATGAGGCTGAAAGTCGGCTTGGTGATGCGCTGGTTGCACGCCTGCGGAAGACGATTCCCGTTGTAATGGGAGTAGACATTACTAGCCCAAACCTTAGTGGCGAGGCGGTGCTGGCAACAATAGGCGGCAATCCCCTGAAAGCGGTTGCCTTTACGGAGAGGCTGAAGCCAATAGTCTATAAGTTGCGACTAGAGACTTATGAGATCGAAAAAGAGCAGGCTGAACGATTGGTGAACGACTTATTGTTGATCGACGAAGCGAATCGTCGTCAGATTGGATCAGAGGAGATCATACGAACAGAAATAAGCGACAAGGTCCATCCTCCCACTGAAGCAGAGGTAGCAAAGTTTTATAACGAAAACAAGCAGCGCATTAATGGAGATCTGAATACAGTTCGTAATCAGGTCGCTAATTACTTGCAAGAGGAAGACAGACGGCGTTTGGAAAAAGAGTTGTCAGCCCGACTACGCAAGAATGCCGATGTCCGCTGGCTGATTACCGAACCAGTCGCGCCCGTTCAACTCATCAGTGTGGATGATGATCCGGCTCTTGGGCCTATTGCTGCGCCGGTGACAGTCGTTGAATTTACTGACTTCCAATGTCCCGCTTGCGCCGCGATGCATCCGATACTCGACGAAGTGTTGAAGAGTTACGGTAACAAGGTCCGATTTGTGGTACGCGACTTTCCGCTCAACCAACATGAGTGGGCACGAAAGGCCGCTGAAGCGGCGAACGCTGCCAAGGCACAAGGAAAGTTTTTCGAGTATGCGATGCTGCTTTTCCAGAGACAAAAAGCTCTCGATGTTCCCTCGTTGAAGAAGTATGCGAGTGAACTAGGGCTAAATCGTGTCAAGTTTGACGCTGAACTCGACAGAGGGATTTATGCTGCTGAGGTCAAACACGATCTGGATGATGGCGAGATCTACGGAATAGGCAGCACGCCATCGATTTTCGTCAATGGCATGCTGCTGAAAACACTAAGTGCAGATGGCTTGCGCGAAGCGATCGATCGCGCAGCCGCTGCTGCGAACCGTACCGCCGCATCTCCGAACTAATCGGGAGTTGGTTTCTTCTCCCCTTGATGATCTAAAGATTTGAGCAAAAGACCCTTAGACTACGTGACTCTTCCGTAAGACTTCCGTCGCTATCGCGACACGAACTGAACCTACAAATCGAGACGAACGGGATATTCCCGACATTAAAAGTATCTAACCCCCAAAGCTGATGGAGCGGCGAGATGGGGATTTCATTAAAGCCGGAGCGTCTCAAGCGCTACAAAGACGTCGCCATGCTGCTGATGAAGTATGGCCGGTCCGACCTGATTAGCAAGGCAGGTTTGGAAGAAGCAATCTTGCCGGCAGAGATGGAGTCTTCCTCCACTGCATCCGCGGAGGAATTAGCCGATGATCTGGAGAAACTTGGCCCAACGTTCATTAAATTGGGCCAACTTCTCTCGACACGAGCCGACTTACTGCCAGGCCCCTACCTTGATGCCTTAACAAGACTACAGGATCAGATCGAGCCCTTTAACTTCGAAGAAGTTGAACGCCTTGTCTCGAGCGAGCTTGGTGTCAGACTCTCAAAAGCATTTGCCGATTTTGAAACTGCTCCGACCGCCGCAGCGTCGCTGGCTCAGGTCCATCGTGCTTGTATGCGCGACGGCCGAGCAGTTGTTGTGAAAGTCCAACGGCCGAATATCCGCGAGCAAATAATCGAAGACCTTGACGCTCTGGGCGAAATTGCCGAGTTTCTCGACGCCCATACTGAGCTCGGGAAGCGTTATGAGTTCTCCAACATGCTTTCCGACCTAAGAAAGAGTTTGCTTCGCGAACTCGATTTCACTCGTGAAGCTCAAAACCTGATTACGATCGGCGAAAATCTTGGTGAGTTTGCTGACATTGTTGTTCCTGAGCCGATTGAAGACTACACGACAACGCGCGTCCTAACGATGGAATATATCGAGGGCAAAAAGATTACTTTGCTCAACCCGCTGAGGTTTCTCGAGATTGATGGCAGCAGACTTGCCGACGAACTTTTCCGCGCCTATTTGAAGCAGTTCCTGATCGACGGTCTGTTCCACGCGGATCCACATCCGGGCAATGTGTTTCTCACGCCTGACGATCGGATTGCTTTACTTGATCTGGGAATGGTCGGCCGCGTATCGAGAACTTTTCAGGACAATCTGCTGCGACTCTTGCTGGCAATCAGCGAGGGACGCGGGGAGATAGCCGCGGAAGCAGCGATCAAAATGGGCGAAGCCAAAGAGGGCTTCGAACGTTCAATCTTCATTCGTCGCGTAAGTGATCTCGTTGCCGAGAACAGGGACGCTATTTTGAGCCGACTAAATTCTGGCAAGGTCGCTTTAGAAATCACCAAAATTGCGGCTGATTGTTGGTTCCGATTACCGCCAGAGTTTACGATGATCGTAAAAGCGCTGCTGAATCTAGACCGCGTTGTTTATACGCTCGATCCGACCTTCGATCCCAACGCGGTGATTCGCGAGCGGGCCACTGAGATTTTGGAACGCAACGTTATTCGAAGTATTTCGCCCAGTAACCTGCTAGCCGGAGCAGTAGATGTGAAGGAATTTGCAGAAAAGCTGCCGTCGCGCGTCAACCGGATACTCGACGCGGTTGGCAATAATGAACTTAAGTTTAAGGTTGATGCGATTGATGAAAAGGTCGTCCTCGATGGTCTACAGAAGGTCGCAAATCGAATCACACTTGGTTTAGTAGTGGCCGCCCTGATAGTGGGGGCAGCGCTGGTAATGCGAGTGGAGACTTCGTTTCGCATCTTTGGCTATCCTGGCATCGCAATGATTCTCTTCCTCCTGGCGGCTGCTGCGGGTTGCGTACTAGCCTTCAACATCCTGTTTCATGACGAAAAGCCTGACTAAGAGCCTTTTCCCCATTCAAATCTGCGAATCGGCGTAATCTGCGGATACCTCGTGCCCATCAATGTTTAAAACCTCAAGAATTTCTCAAGCGGACTGCAATAAAAGACCTCTGTGTCGGCGTTCCAAGAAATCCAACGGCAAATCGCTCCATTAATAAGCCGAAACGAACCAATCACAAACGTTCTAAAAGCCGGAATCCTCAAAAAACGAGCCATGGTAAATCCCGAACCCCCAACCGAATCAAATACTACTCAACGCAAGATAATAATGGAGAAAATCACAGTCCCGTCGCCGACCGGATGTGTGGCCAGGCCTCGCCTTCGGGGAATTCTGGAAAAAAGTCTTCGATCTTGTACTTCAACGATAATCAGTGGACGCGCGGGTTCAGGTAAAACAACCCTGGCAGTCGATTTTGCGGAAAAATCGGGAAGGTCAGTCGCCTGGTATAAAGTTGATGCTCCCGAAACCAAGTTAGAAGTTTTCTTTGAGTATCTGATTTCCAGCATTTACGCCCAGCGCCCGGGATTTGGTAGTTACTCACTTAGTGCCCTGCTGCAAGACGAGACGGAACTCAAAGACATTTCCCACTTAGCTGAACTCTTTGTTTTCGAGCTGGAGCTTTTGGCTGAGCACCCGTTGTTAATCGTCATCGAAGATCTCCATCTGGTGTGTGATGCAGAGTGGCTGGTGCCGTTCTTCCGCCGATTGCTTCCGTTGTTACCGGCTGACGTTCACATGTTGATTACGAGCCGAACTATGCCGCCCGCACCACTTTGGCGGATGAGATCCAAGCAAACCCTGTCAGTAATCGACGAAGAAATACTTTCCTTTACCAGGGACGAGGCGGCTCGACTGTTCGAGCAGTATGGGTTGACCCGTGAACAGGCGAGCATTGCGCTCGACCACTCACGCGGTCGAGCAGCGGCTCTTTCGAGTCTAGCGGCCACGCTTTACTTTGCCGAAACAGAGCTATTGAGTAGCGAAAGGTCGTCTCACCCTTTAAGACCTGGTGCTGAGTTGCTCTCTTGATGCAATAGCAATCTTTGTATGGAAGGCCTCGAAGTGAAAGCTGGGGAAACTACGCCGTCTACCAGCCATTTGCAGCATAGTGGAGTGCCAGGATTTCGCTATGCTAATCTTCGCCTATTCGAACGCCAAGTCCAGAGGAATAGGGTAATGGCGCCCAGAACCCGACAGGGTAAACCGCCCGAATCATCGCCAGTTGCAGCCAATGTGCAAGCAGCTGACGTTAGGCCGGGGTTTTTCCTCCGTACCAAACTGTTACTTCCCAGGCCTGCGCCTGAATTGCTTACTCGGCCACGACTTGCCGATAGACTACTCACCAATCTCACGAATCCTCTCACACTGATAACAGCCAATGCAGGCTCGGGAAAGACCACGCTGGTGGCTGACTTCCTCCGTACACAGGATCGACAATTTGTTTGGTATCAGCTGGATCATACCGACACTGATCCGTTCGTATTTCTCGGTTATGTAACCTTTGGCATTCAGCAAATAGTTCCTGATTTCGGGAACGCAATGTTTGCTTACCTTAAAGAGGCATCAGGTGAGTTGGCCCAGAACCCGGAACGAGCTGTTGATGTTTTGATCAACGAAGTGCTGGAACGGGTTGAACAACAACTCATCGTCGTACTCGATGACTATCATCACCTCGGACTAGAAACTCCCGTCCACGCGGTTCTTGATCGCTTGTTGGCTTATCTTCCCGATGTATTGCACGTCATCATGATATCGCGTGAAATGCCGCCCCTTGCCCTTGCTCGTTTGCGCTCCCAATCGCCCGCGTCTGTAATCGATCGCTCCGATCTACTTTTCACTGACGAAGAAACGCGTGAGTTATTTCGCAAAGTCTTCGATTTGGAACTTACGACGGAGCAGTTAGCTGAATATCGCGAACGCACACATGGTTGGATTACAGCTTTGCAACTTGTCAGACAGGTCGCCCAAAAAACTGTCGTCAATTTGCAAACGGGCACAGCGGACCTTGTTGAAGTATTGCGTCAATCCGAGCGCGATATCTTCGACTATTTCGCTGAAGAAGTTTTCACCGATGAATCCGAAGAGGTTCAAGCACTGTTATTGAAAATCGCACTATTGGACAACATTGAATTGGACACTTGCGCTGCTTTGTTTCCCGGGATGAAGTGCGCTCGAGTGTTGCCCACGCTAGTGCGCCGTAATGTTTTTATCACGGTGGCTAGCGACGGGAGAGGCGAAGAATACCGGCTGCATCCTCTATTTCAGAGTTTTCTTCGGCGTCGTTTGCGCAGCGACGTCGGCAGGAGTGGAGTAGCTGCAGAGCATCAGCGCTTTGCTGACCACTATCTGGCTCGCGGCCCCTCGGAGCAAGCGGTACGACATCTGTTAGCGGCGGAGGATTATGTTCGAGCTGCGGAGGTTGTTGCCGGGAATGGCGGGAAATGGATTTCTTCTGGCGCTTTGAATTCGTTGGCATCTATGGCAGATGCGCTGCCGGCGAATGTCGTCGAGATGCATCCGAGAATACTAGTGCATCGTGCCGAAGTCGCCAGGTTAAGAGGTGAATACGAACCCGCACAGCTTCTCTTCCTGCGGGCCGCTTCGTTGTTGCGGCAAACCGGTGATCGACAAGGTGAGGCTGAAACTCAGCACTCGTTGGCGACGCTGGCTCGCCGCGAAGGGGATTACCCCCGAGCGTTTACCTTCCTCGATCGTGCGCTTGAGCTCACGGACGATCGTTCGGTTGCTATGAAGTGCGCCAATACTCGGGGTCTATGCCTCGTAAGCGTAGGGGAATGGACAGCTGCAGAGATGGAATTTCGTACCGCCCTGCAGCTAGCCCAGGAAGCTAATGACGAACGCTACGTCAGACTGATCACTCACAACCTCGGGCTGCCGGCGATGATGCGCGGCGACTTTGGCGAGGCGTTGCGTTGGCTGCGCCGGATGTTGAGGGGAGGAAACCAGTCTCCGATGCCCCAGGAAGCAACAGCGCTCTTGAACATGGCTCATTGTTATCTGTATCTCGGCGACCTGAGCGCATGCGAAGAGAATTTGGATGAGGCGATTGAACGGTGTCAGCTTTTTAATCTTGTGGCGGCTAGAGCAGATGCTTTTGAAACGTACGGGAATCTGTTTCGAGAGAAAGGCGAAATTGATAAAGCAAACGAGTATTACCAACGTGCCGCCCGAGCTTACGACGAAGCCGGAGTCAATCTTGCACGAACGGAGTTGATCGAGGAGCAGGCGCTCCTGAGTCTGGCAATTGGTGACGCGTCAGCAGCGCGGAATCAGATTGAGCGACTAATTGAGGCACGGCCGCTGGAGAAGAATGAAATCGGTTTCTATACAGCAACCTTAGCCAAAGCGCGGATCATGATTGCGCAAGGTGAGTATCAAGCGGCTGCCGATGACCTCGCGGAGGCGCAGCGGTATTTCCAGAACCACACCCTTTACTACTATGAAGCACAAGCCTCGCTCGCGCGTGCTATCACCGAATACCGACTCGGCAATGAACCGCAAATGATCGATTGCTTGCGGCGAGCCGTCGACCTCGCAGTGCGGTACGACTATGAATATTGGTTACGACGTGAAGCAACAGCAAACCATCAGCTATTCGTCACTGAGGAAGCTGCTGAACTCCTGCCTCCCGAGCTGCGGAAGCAACTAGCTGAATCGACAGTCAGCGAACCTGTTTTGAGTGTGACCACCGAAGTGACCCTCAATCCCGAACCAGTGCCTGACCTGACAATAAATATGCTCGGCCCCGTTGAAATCTTTCGGGAGTTTTCTCGACCACTCGCCGCGGATGCGTGGACGACACGTCGAGCTCGCGACATCTTGTGTTTCATTGCATCGCGTCGGCATCGGCGGGCTTCCAAAGACAACATCATAGATACGTTCTGGGGCGAGGCGGACCTGGAGATCGTCGAGAAGAACTTTCACCCCACTGTTTCCCATATTCGCAAAGCACTTAATAGCAATCAGCCGCTCAAACAAAACTTCATCCTTTATCGCGACGGCGACTACCAGTTGAATCCAGATCTTTCATACAAAATCGACATAGAGGAGTTTGATCGACTTGTCTCAGTTGGCGAGACTGCGCGGCGTGCCCGGCAGTTCGACGAGTGTGTCAAAGCGTACGAACAAGCGATCGCCCTTTACCGGGGTGATTTTGCCCAGGGGAGTTATGAGCCGTGGGTGGATGAGCAAAGAAGCTATTATCGTGAAAAATATCTCCATTTGCTGGAATCGCTTGCAGGGGTGGCTCAGAAGCAACAGGAGTGGTCGCGTTCGCTCCAACTGGCACAGCTAATTCTCCACGAGGACCCGTTTCGTGAGGATATTCACTGCGTGGTGATGCGGGCGCACGTTAACCTCGGAAACCGGGGGGCAGCTCGGGATCAATTCGAGTCTTTGCGTCGCTTGCTCGAACGCGAACTCGGCGTAGAGCCAGGACGTGAAACCCGCAGAGTTTACCAGGAATTGCTGGGCCAGGGACTGATTGACCACACTTAAGTAAGGCCTCGTTTTCTTGGGAAAAACGCAAGAGTACCGCAACAAATGCTATTGACAGTCAACCTAGAATACATCTCGCTTTTGGAGCGTCGAATTGACATTCGAACGGGACAGTGGCCGGCGACACTCACTCGAAAAAGCGCCGAGTGTGGGCCAACATCAGCGCTCGCCAGAGAGCCGAAAAGCAGGATCCCCGCTCAAACCGCGCGACTAGCATGACTGCGCCGATAATCCCGACTGAGGTGATGGTTTGCTAAAGCTTCGTTCTGTTAATCCAGATAATACAAACCATTTGAGAAGTGCGATTGCACTGCTGCTCGTCGTCCTTTTGAGTGCTGGCCCTGCGTTGGCTGGCATTAGCGTAGTTGGTTCGGATGGCATCACCGCGACCGGCGCTGATGGAGTTCAGTTCACCGGGGTCTCCGGCATCACTGCCACAGGGGCCGATGGCATTCTCACGTTTGGTCCAAACGGAATAACTGCCACAGGAGCAGACGGGATTACCGCAACCGGAGCCGATGGAATCACCGCAACTGGCGCCGATGAAATTACCGCCACCGGGGCCGATGGAATTACCGCCACCGGGGCCGATGGCTACACCTACACTGGCGCAAATGGCATTACCGCAACTGGCGCCGATTCGCTCCTAATCCAGAGCGCAGATGGAATTACAGCGACGGGAGCGGACGGGATTACCGCCACCGGCGCAGACGGAACTATTTACCAGGCCGATGCGATCGAGATTCGCTTTCCAAATGGGATTACGGCTACCGGAGCGGATGGAATAACGGCAACGGGTGCTGATGGCATCACGGCGACCGGGGCAGACTCGCGTGAGATAGCAAACGCGAATGGCATAACAGCGACGGGCGCAGACGGAATAACAATCTCAAGTGCTGATGGAATCACGGCAACCGGAGCAGATGGAAGTGTCTTTTCAATTCCAGCGAACAGTTTGACGTTGGTGGGCGCAGATTTCATGTTGGCTGCCAATGCTCATGGAATCAGTTTTAGTGAAGCAGACACCATTCGAGATACTGGCGTTGATGCTTTGACCTCATGGTTGGAATCGGGTTCCTCTCAAACGGGATTGCGTAGCGTTGATCCCGAATTAGCCATTACATTGAATCGCTTGACCGACGACAGCAGCGTTAACGCCGTTATCGTCTACCATCATTTGCCAAGTGATTCTGATCTTGCACAACTCATGAGCCTGGGCTTTATCGGCGGCACCCGTTTTCGAGCATTGCCGATGGCGATAGTTACGGGCACGCGCGCGCAGATCATGGCTGTTTCCAAACTGCCAGCAGTTCGCTCGATTTATGGTAACCGCACACTGAACCTGACCAGCGAACCTGAGGTTCGCGGAGCAACTGGTGTAGATCGTGCCTGGTTGGATCGCGAGATTACTGCCGAGAATCTGAGTGTTCCGGTCAGTGGACGCAACGTCACTGTCGCTGTACTTGATACTGGGATCGATGGCAATCACCCGGATTTGGCCGGCCATGTTGTAAAGAACATCAAACTGTTAGATACGCTGAGCTTAGGCGTAGGATTTAGTTATCCCTTGAGCACTAGCTTATCGAACACCGATCTCTTGTACGGACATGGCAGCTTTGTGGCAGGCGTAATTGGTGGCGGCGGTAATGCGTCAAACGGAAAATACAAGGGAGTCGCTCCCAATGCAAAACTTGTTGGCTTAAGCGCCGGAGACCTTACGCTGCTCTACGTTTTGGAGGGATTTGATTACCTCTTAACAAACGGCAGTAGTCTGAACACTCGCGTGGTTAATTGTAGTTTCTCCGCCAACACAGTTTTTGACGTCAACGATCCAGTCAATATCGCAACCAAGCTCTTGGCTGACAGTGGTGTTAACGTCGTGTTTTCGGCAGGCAATACTGGACCTGGCCAGCACACCTTGAATCCGTATTCGATTGCACCCTGGGTAGTCAGTGTTGGCGCCACTGATACACAAAGTCGTCTGGCTACCTTCTCGTCAAGGGGAGATTTCGCTAGTGGCTTATTCCGACCTACAGTTGTTGCCCCCGGGGTCAATGTCGTTAGTGTGCGCGGATCAGGTGTCACTAATGTAATTGGTGCCCAGGGAATCGCGAACGCTGATCTTCAACGCCTCAGCTTGTTTGAACTTCCGTACTACACGACCGCAAGCGGAACCAGTTTCGCGGCGCCTCAAGTTGCTGGAACAATCGCTTTAATGCTGGAAGCGAATCCAAATCTGACTCCGTCACAGGTGCGCGACATTCTTCAACGCACCGCAACGCCACTCGCGCCCTACTACCAACATGAAGTAGGTGCCGGAATGCTAAACGCGCATGCAGCAGTTCTTCAGGCGGCGTTTCCCGATCGGCAGATTGGCTCATGGCGTTCGACGCTGGATCGAGGTCAGGTGAGTTTTGCCAACAATCCCCTTACCAGCTTTTCAGGTACGGTGACGCCGGGCGGTGCGGTTGACGCCACCGTTCAGATTCCCAGCGATACCGTGTCAACTTCAATCCAAATAGGTTGGGGACCGCTCTGGAGTGTCAACGATTTGAGTTTGTCTGTTTATGATTCGACGGGAAATCTTCGGGCGCAATCAAACGCTATAAACTTACCAGGACTGACAGGTAAGACTGAGAGAGTGGTTTTGACCTTGCCATCGGCAGGAACGTGGCGCATCCGAGTTCGCAACACTCTGGGAATTGGTACAGCCCAAGCGTTTTCTGGAGTCGTTCAGGTTAATCGAGTGAGTTATGGTGGACTCTGCGATGCCAACCTAATGACCCCAGCCTTGCTAAATGAAGTGAATCAGAACTTCCGATCGCTTGACATGTTGCCCATCGGATCGAAGTTTAGGCCCGACTTCATCGTGAGCCGGCGGGATCTAGCTTCATCACTGGTTTTGGGAGCGAGAGTTCCCCAGTATTTGCCGGGCACACCTACCTATCAGGATATTCACGACAGTTCGACGCTTTTGTTCGTGGAAAGTGTCCAGGCTTCGCCGACCGGGGCTTTGTTTACGGATGTGACTGCGGGGGGCAGTTTCCGTCCGGCTGACAATGTCACGCGTTTGGTGGCGGCTGTGGCGATCGTGAGGGCTTCCGGTCTGCGTGCTGAGGCGGAGGCAAAATCAAACACACCCCTTACTTTTCTTGACGCGTCGAGTATTCCTACGGCTTTGCGAGGTTATGTGTATGTCGCCGTGACACGAGGTTTTATTCAAGCCGACACCTACTTCCGGCCACAAAACTCATTCACACGGGGCGAGCTGGCGCACGCGGTGTCATTAATCCAGAATTGCGCTGTCCAGTAGCTCTTCACTCCAACAGCTTTTTTAACGCGTCCTCTTGATCGTCAGTCAATAACGAAAACAAGACGCCAAAACCAATGCCAGGTTGGTAAGAAGTGACTTCGCCTTTGAGCGGCAGCCATTCTCCGGACGGCAACTGGATTTCCAGACTGGCAACTTCGGCCAATTCGGCGCGAAGGCTTGTATTTACAAAACATCCGCTTAGACTGATATCTTCAGTCCGCGCTTCATGGCTGCCAGACATTGCTTCCCATTTCACAGGAAGCATAATACTTACGCGTTTGTGACTCCTTCGATCCTCAGACATAGTCGTTAAGTAGCAGCGGGCAAATGTCCGTAGAAAACTTTCGTATCATAATCGAAAACCACGTGTCCATTCTGTTGATGTTTGTCGAAGATTCGCTCGAGTGCACGAACCATCGGTGCAAAGTTTGGATGTTCGGGCCCAGGCGTATAGGAGGACGAGAATAGGCTGCCTCTTACACCATCAAGGTCAAACACCTGTTCGTTCGGAAAAATCTCGAGTGTTGCTGTCTCAGGGGCAAAAAACTCCGCAATAGCCGCTTCGGCCTTATCGTGTCTGACTTCCTGGTAATCCGTGCTGTACTTCAACAACAAGGCTTCATAATCCTGAAGAAAAGGGGTTGATTGAAGTTTACGATCGTTCCAAATAAGTGCCACCCAACCAGTAGGTTTAAGGATTCTCAAGGTTTCGGTCTTTGAGTCAGCAGGATTGAACCAGTGAAACGCTTGTCCTGCCGTTATGAAATCAACACTCGTGGGGTCGAGTGTTGTTTGTTCTGCTGTACCGTTGATGCTTTTGAAGCTGGAATAACTTTCCAGGATTTTTTCCGCAGCGACTCGCATCCCAGCGTTCGGCTCGACTCCTATTACAACATTTCCGTTTTTCAAAAATAGTTCCGACAGTTTTCCGGTGCCCGATCCGATATCCGCGATGATTGATTGAGGGGTCAAACCGCACTCATTCTTGAGGAGAGTAACGATCTCAGTCGGATAACCGGGGCGATACTTGATGTAGTTATCTACGCGACTCGAAAAGCGTTCGACTGATTGCGACATTCGACCAACACCTCGGGCTCATTCTAAGGTCAAGCCAGTTCTGTTGCCTATAGTTTCGCGACTGATCTAGTTGAGCCGGAGATGAACGCAGATAAACACAGATCAGTAAAGAGATTAGAAACTCTGCGTTTATTTGCGGCTCAACTCAGTCTTTGGGAAAAAGTCCTGCGGTAGATTGTGGAGGTTGGGACGGAGCGAACTTTAAAAACAGGCGATGGGCCAAGAGCAGTCCGATAATGAACCCAAAGGTTAATGGCAGTCGAGTATCTGACTTTACCAGTAACCAGAAATGGACAACTCCAGCGACTGCTGCGACGTAAACGACCCGATGGAGCCTCGCCCAGGTTTTTCCACCCAGACGTTTTACCATTTTGTTGGTGGAAGTAATTGCTAGGGGAGCCATAAGAAAAAAAGCCGTCATTCCTACAAGTATGAAGGGCCGCCGCGCCACGTCCTGGGTGACGCTCAGGAAGTCGAATAGACGGTCAAGCCAGAGATATGTCAGTAAGTGAAGCGCGCCGTAGAAAAACGCGAAAAGACCAATCATTCGTCTTAGTTTGACTAGCGAATTTGCTCCAAAGGTTTTTCGCAGAGGAGTAATCGCAATGGTGAGGGTCAGAAAAACGAGGGTAAGCATCCCAGTGGTGCGAATGGCAAATTCCTGGGGGTTCGCCCCAACATTGTGGTGATAGAGATCCCAAAGCAATAGGACGAGCGGAATTAGCGCGTTTACGAGGATGACAAGTTTTGAGAAACGGATGGTGGACATACAAAGATCAGAAGTTCCTAACCAAATCCATCCCTTCATAAAGCTTCGCAACCTGTTCTGCGTAGCCATTGAACAGTAGAGTCTTCCGCCTGCCATATTCTCCAATTCGTTGTTCTGTTGCTTGACTCCAACGGGGATGGGGAACGTTCGGATTCACATTTGAGTAAAACCCGTACTCATCTGGGGCCTGAATGTTCCAGGTCGTCGGAGGCTCATCCGCGACCAGCGAGATCTTTACTACCGACTTGATGCTTTTGAATCCGTATTTCCAGGGCACCACTAGTCTAATCGGTGCTCCATCCTGCGGGGGCAGCGTCTCGCCGTACAGTCCGGTTGCCATAATAGTCAGGGGGTGCATCGCCTCATCCAATCGCAAGCCTTCAACGTAAGGCCAATCAAGAATGCCTGTTTGCTGGTTCGGCATCCGCTTCGGATCCAGCAAAGTCTGAAATGCGACATATTTTGCCTGAGAGGTTGGTTCGACCTTATCGAGGAGCTTGCTGAGTGGAAACCCAATCCAGGGAATGACCATCGACCAGCCCTCAACGCAACGCAACCTGTAAATTCTTTCCTCGAGTTGAAACTTCAGCAACTCGTCGAGGTCAAACACTCTTGGTTTGTGAACCAATCCGTCAACAGCTACAGCCCAGGGCCGGCTTACGAAACCCTGAGAGGCATAGGCGACGCCGCTTTTCGAGGTATCAAACTCGTAAAAGTTGTTGTAGTTAGTAATGCTTTGCAACGTCGTGTGCTTTTCCTCGACGGTGTACCCAGCTTTAAGCGCCTCGTCCCTTGATGTCGGCGCTACCTGGGTAAGCTTTTCACCCTCCTTCTTAACAACTGGAGGTGGATTGAGACGTCGATACAACAGGGTACTTGCTGTAGCAGTGCCGGCCATTAGCGCCGCGCGCATGAAAAGGCGGCGGTTTAGGTAAGTCTGCTTCTCCGTAATCTCGCTTGCTTTAATATTTCCCGCCATTTTTCTCGCCCTGCTCTTAGAATACTGACATTTGTCGCTGGGTTCGCCTAATACTTACGGCGCGAGATTGGAGTTGGATGTTAGAGGACCTTCAGAATTGTCATGAGTAACATAAGAGACGACGACAGTGTTCTCGAGCAAGATCTTTTGGCAAGCGCTTTGGCTGTAGCAGATACCGTGGAAAACGGTGAAGAACGCTCGGAAATAATGGAAGCCATCGCTGTTGAATACGCGCAACGTCGGGATCTAAGCAGGGCCGTCGAACTTGTAGAACGTATCTCTGATCCTTACTTAAAAGATCGCGCTTTGGGGACAGTCGCAGCGTGCAGTATCGATGCAGGCCTTCCCGATCTTGCTAGCGACCTTTTGGATGCGATAGACGATCCCAGTCTACTGACGCTGGCAATCGAACAGATCGCTATCAGGTACGCGCAAGGTGGCGATTTCAATGAGGCACTTGAGACGGTAGGAGAACTAGCGGATAACACGGAGGTAATCAGCAATATCGCGGTAATCTGCGCGAAGAGCGGGTTAACCGAGGAGGCGTTGAAGCTGGCACGTTCGCTAGAGCACGCGATGACGAAAGCCTCAACGCTGGGACAATTAGCAACCGAATCACTAAACCGAGGTCGGAATCAGGAAGCGGAAGAACTTCTGTCAGAGGCCGCTGAAGCTATTAAAGAGATCGATTTTCCTGAAGACGGTGCCTATTCGCTCATAGGCATTGCTCCGGTCTACGCCACGCTGGGTGAACGCGAGCAGGCGTTTGCCACACTCTTGGAGGCAGCAAACCTCTGCGGTGATATAGAGAGCACATCTGGTGTTGGATTAACCGCAACTTACGCAAGGGATCAGGCATTGGCACAAGTTGTCGGCGGCTTGGCGGAGCTCAACTTCTTCGATAAGGCTGATCAGGTACTCGAGAATATTGAGGACCCTTTTCAGTTTTCAGATGCCACCAGGTCGTTAGCACGGGAGTACCACAAGAGCGGTCGCCCAAAGGAAGCCGAGGCGTTACTAGCTCAGGCCGTTGAAGTTGCCAAGGACCCTGAAGTGACGGGAGAACGAGGGCTTTTGCTCCAGAGCGAAGTCTTTGCCAGGTTAGCGTATGCGTATGCTGTTTGTGGTCACTACCAAGAAAGTTTGCGTGTGGCGCAACTGATTAACGGAACAGAGCTACGAACGGGAGTTCTCCAAGAGATCGGTAAAGCAGCCGTATCCGCCGGGCTTGATCCATCTAAAGCCGCGGAATTAGTGCCTGATGCCACGAGGGCAGTGTCATACTGGCTGGGAATCTGTGATGCGTATTTGGGGTTGAAGCAAGGTACAGACGCTGAAGATGCACTCAGCCACGCTGAGGCAGCCGCAACTATCGACATACCATACGAGCAGAGCTTGGCCTTAAGTGAAATAGCTCTCCGTTTGGTAAGGATGGACCAGCCTGAGCGGGCAGATCGCCTATTTTGTAGCGCCCTATCGACCGTAGGTTCAATTGAAGGAAGTTACAGAAGAGCTAGCGGGCTTCTCGGTCTAGCTCGCAAATACGCAGAAATCGGTCGAGAGCCCACCGAAGAAGAACGTGATTTATTGCGAAAAATGATGGTTGGTCTCGAATAGTGAAGCGCGCCTTGAGTAAGTGAACACCCACAGAATAGTATCCGAGGCTGTTGTATCACCCGGTCCTGAGGACGTTAAGTGGAACAACCATCAAAGTCCCAACAGCTCACGCCAGATAACGAAAACACCGACAACATCTCCTTGAGAAGTAGGCTTCTCCGTTGGGGGGTCGTCCTGCTCGTAGCGTTCGGAATCCTGTTGATTCCGGTGCCGGCGGGAATCACACCTCAATCCTGGCGTCTGCTCGCAATCTTCGCTGCCACTATTACCGGATCAATCGTGAGACCACTTCCCGGTGGCGCGATCGTGTTGTTGGGTGTAACGGCGCTGTCCCTTTTCCGAGTAATGACGATTGAAGAGTCGTTAGTAGGTTACGCAGATCCAGTTGTCTGGTTGGTTCTCGCGGCTTTCTTCATCTCGCGTGGCATGATCAAGACAGGGTTGGGACGTCGTATAGCGTTTCTCTTCATCAGAGCAATTGGCCGGCATTCACTCGGACTTAGCTACGCCCTTATTTCAACAGAGGCTCTACTAGCGTCGGTGATTCCTTCGACAGGCGCCCGTTCAGGCGGGATCATCTTTCCAATCACGAAGAGCTTGGCGGAAGCTTACGAATCAAGACCAGGGCCGTCAGCACGTCGGCTTGGATCGTTCTTAATGACGGCTGTTTACCAGTGCAACGTTGTGGTTTGCGCGATGTATCTGACTGGTCAGGCGTCCAACCCAATTATCGCCAGGCTGGCAAAAGAAGTGACCGGAATCGACGTCACTTACACACGCTGGCTAGTTGCTGCTCTGCTTCCCGCGGTTCTTAGTCTGCTCCTGGTACCTGTGTTGATTTATCGCGTGTTTCCACCGGAAATAAAACACACGCCGGCTGCTTCTGAGTTCGCTGCAAATGAACTCAGGCAAATGGGCAGAACTAAATGGTCAGAATGGCTAATGTTGCTGGTCTTTCTTCTGGTGGCTGCTTTGTGGATGACACCACGTTTGACAGGCTTTCATTATGCAACGGTCGCAATGGTGGGGATATGTGTGTTGGTTCTAACGGGTGTACTCGGTTGGGACGATCTGATTAGTGAGCGGGCCGCTTGGAGTGTTTTCATTTGGTATGGTGGCTTGTTGCGCATGGCGGAAGCTCTTGGTCAAACGGGAATTACCAAGAGGTTTGCGGAATTGGCAGCGGGTTTGACTTTGGGTTGGAAGTGGTGGCTGGCGTTGGCGATTTTGCTTCTGATTTACTTTTACGCTCACTATGGGTTCGCGAGTATTACGGCGCACGCCACGGCGATGTATGCGCCCTTTCTAATCGTCATTCTGGCTGCTGGAGCGCCGCCTTATCTTGCCGTACTCTCGCTAGCCTACTTTTCAAATCTCGGGGCATCGTTGACTCACTATGGCACAACGCCGGCACCAATCTACTTTGGAGCAGGCTATGTCACACAACGAATGTGGTGGTTTGTAGGTCTCATCGTATCGTTTCTTACAATCACCATTTGGACGATTGTTGGTTTTACGTGGTGGAAAATTTTACAACTCTGGTGAAAGCAAAAACAGGAACTGAGATAAACGGGCTTGAGCGGGAGATTGTCAGCCGCTTACAGTCGTTGCCATCCGCGACAACTGCCGATCTCCGAACGCTTCGTCGCGAATACTCGCGCAGAATTGCGGACCTTAACGGAGAGGCCGTGATCGATCTCGGTCTTCAATTGCTAAAACGTAGCAGTTTTGAATTGCGATTTTTCGCGTACGAATTGATTCAGCACCATGGTTCGGCGCCAGAACTTCTCAATTCCAGAACTGTAAGACTCTTGGGTGACGGAATTGATAGTTGGTATGCGGTTGATACCTTTGCTTGTTATCTTTCGGGCCCTGCTTGGCGAAAGCGCCTGGTACCTGACTCACTGATTGTCAGTTGGGCTCGTTCGAAGGATCGTTGGTGGCGCCGTGCGGCGGTGGTTAGCACGATTGCTCTCAACAACAAAGCACGAGGTGGAGTGGGCGACTCTCGCCGCACCCTACGAATTTGTCGTTTGGTAGTCGACGATCGCGACGACATGGTGGTGAAAGCGTTGTCGTGGTCGCTTCGTGAGCTATCAAAGAGAGACCGGTCATTAGTTGAAGAGTTTATTTCTGAAAATGAGACAGGCTTGGCCGCGAGAGTGCTGCGAGAAGTGAAAAACAAGTTGAAGACCGGGCTCAAGAACCCCAAAGCATACAGAGATTAAGTCAATGGTTGGATATTCAGGAACGCCGTTACCGAAAAAGCTTGGGGTTAAGGCTAATCAACGTATTGCACTCCTCAATGAACCGAAGGACTTTCAAAAAGAACTTGGACAACTCCCTCCAAATTCGCAGATCGTGAAGAGATTGAGCGCTCCTCTCGATCTTGTGCTTCTGTTTGTCGATCGAGAGAAGATGTTAGTCAAACAATTTCCGGCACTGGCCAGAAAGCTTTCAAGTAACGGAATGATCTGGGTGGCGTGGCCGAAAAAGAGTTCCGGGGTTCCAACAGACCTGATCTTTGAACGCGTGCAACGAATAGGGTTGGACTGCGGACTAGTTGATGTGAAGATCTGCGCTGTTGACGATACCTGGTCGGGTCTTAAGTTTGTGATTCGCCTAAAAGATCGAAAGAAGTAACGGTGTCTTTGAGATGGAGATCTGGGATCGACGAGACTTTTCCACAGCTTCTGAGGAAAACTTTGTGGAAATCAATAGTCCGCATTTTACAAAGCTGTTACAAGCGCTCACTTAGAACACTTTGCACACACCAGCGGCGCTGGACAAAATCCTTTGGCAGCAACACGTTGACATTGTTGGCTCGATTGTTCGCAAATCCTTGTGATGGACCAACCATAATGTCCGATAAACTTTAGTTTGTCGAAGTGATGTTGCTGAAGGCGCCTGTTGAATCAAGCGTTACATGAATTAACACACGACAAACTAAAGTTTATCGGACATTGCTCTACTAATTGTGTATGTGCAGAAAATGGATCCGAACTATTTGCGCCAACAGACGGCGAACGGTTTTTTAATTTTCAATGTTGACTAAATTTTCTTAACAATTTCGATTGTTTTTTCCGATCAATTTTGGGATTTCTGAGTCACAACTCAACATCATGAAGTGCATGAAGCGATCATCTATCCTCACGAGCAAGAGGTGTTTGCGATCCGAAAAAGTGCAATGTTATGCGGTCGTCATTTTGCAAATATTTTTCCTTCAATTCATCGCGCAAAAGTTTGGAAAAAGGGGTTGCAAAAAAATCGTCGATCACTATAATGCGATTCCCTCGCTGAAGACATTGATTGCCGTAACAGGTTTGGATCAGCGACCTGATGTTTGATTTTCGTTGGAAGGTTTACTAGCTCTCATATTTCGTTCTCGCAATTGCCCGGAAGCCTTCTTCGTTAATCAACTTCAGCTAAGTGGTGGGGCGCAACAAAGAAAGTTGCGCAAGGCAATCTAGGCGATCGCCCCCTGATGTGGGGCCCCTTCGCCAAACAATAACTCCAAAAATGTATCTCCAGACCGGTGCGTTTTCTGGAACCGGACTGAGGTGGAGTGTTCTCAGAAAAAGACTGATTGCCCTAATTTCTGTTCCCCTAGTGGAGTGTTTGGAATGAAAGAAGAGACGATGTTCGCCCCCGACGTTAAGCATTGTCCGATTTGCTCGAAGGAACTTCCGACATCCGAATTTGGAATTTGTCGTGCGCGCAAAGACGGTAGAAACCTGTATTGCAAGAGTTGCATTCGCAACAAGGTTACTCAAAGTCGTCGTGCCTTGAAGGAATACAAATCGGCACGCAGGAAGTACATCTCGCAACAAGTTGAAATGACCGATCTGATGGATCATTCAACCGGCCCTCACTACACTACGAAGTCCGTTTGTAAGCTTTCTCCGATTGAGCGTGTTCGAGATGCAATTCGTAGGGGGGCAAGAACCCAAAAAGAAATCGCACAGGAAACGAAGCTCGGCAAAGACGAAATTGGCGACGCGCTGGCGAATCTATTGCTATGGACACGCGAAATCCGGACTGAGGTTCACGATAACACGCGTTTTTACTATCTGAACGACGCTTCGGATGCTCTGAATGAGGACGACAGTCCTCAACTCCCGCCACGTAAGCGCGACGTTCCGAGTTCGTTCAGTTGTTTGCACGGACTGATGCCAGGAAAGAATCCCGAGGGTGAACCCGAAAAAATTGGAGGCTGGGTGGCAGCCTAACCTCCGGTGAAGTGTCCGATATGCTTTAGCTTGTCGTGGTGACCTTCTAACGACTTCATTGGAAATACTGCGACAAGCTAAAGCATATCGGACATAAGTGGATCTGCGTTGGCGATTAAGAGAAAGCCCCAAGGACCTCATCAGCATGATCTTCGGGCTTTACTTTTTCGAATACTTTCTTGATCTTGCCCTTTTCGTCGATCAGAAACGTTGTTCGATGAATTCCCATGTACGTTCGACCCATAAACTTCTTCTCACCATAAACGCCGTAAGCGTCAGCTATCGAGTGATCTGTGTCGGCAAGTAACGTAAATGGAAGGTTGTATTTTGTGACGAACTTTTGGTGAGACTTTTCGCTGTCAGGAGATACTCCCAGAATGGTGATGCCGCGTTTCTTGAATTTCGAAAAGGCATCTCTAAATGAACACGCTTCCTTTGTGCAGCCTGGTGTGTCGTCCTTAGGATAGAAATAGAGCACTACCTTTTGGCCGCGGAGATCCTTCAGACTTACAGATTCACCGTTCGCATCAGTCGTTTTGAACGCAGGCGCAGTGCTTCCTTCTTTAACCATTTTATTGTCCTTGTAGTTTAATGGCAGAATCGAGCTCATTCTAAGCAGCAGCTTCAAACAAGACAACCGCTTCGTCCGAGATAAGCAAATGAAAAAGGCGACAAAGAATAGCTATTGGATGGTCAAACAGGAACCCGAAACCTATTCGTGGACTGATTTGGTAAAAGACGGAACTACCGACTGGTCTGGGGTGCGCAATTATCAGGCGCGAAATAACCTGCGGGGCATGAAGGTCGGAGATCGGGTACTCTTTTATCACTCCGGCAAGGGAAAGGAAGTCGTCGGTTTGGCCGAAGTGGTCAAGAGTGCTTATCCAGATCCTACCGCCGACGGTGAGCAGTGGGTAGCGGTCGATCTTAAGCCGGTGAGACCGCTGGCCAGCCCAGTCCAATTGGCGGCTATTCGTTACGATAAGCGACTCAGTCAGCTGCCATTAATTCGACAATCGCAGCTTTCCGTTATGCCATTAACAAAGGATGAGTTTGACGTAATCGTAGCTATGGGCAACGGCAAGGCTCGAAAGAAGTCTTCTCGATGAACTTCAGACTATTATTCGAAAATATTTAGCCGCAGATTCACGCAGATCATACAAAACCTGAGCAAGCATACTCACAGTTGTTATGTGATCAGCGTTTCATCTGCGTAAATCTGCGGCCAAGTTTTGTCTGTCACCTTGAACTCGAAAGTCCTCAATTCGGATCCGGCGGCTGATACAAATCAGGCACTTTTGCAATCGCGTCTGGCTCCAACGGCTTCAATTTGAGCTGTTCCGTCAGAAACTGGATTCGATCGCGCCGCGCCTCCGCATTCAAAGCATGCGGAGCGTCGTAAATCTTCAGACGCTTCGGCTCGCTCACATACGGCTCATAAAGCCGGGCGCGTTCGGGTGTTAGAAACCTCTCCTGCGTGGCAAACTGCATAAATACAAAAGCGGGCGCCGCGTGCGAAACGTATTTGCCCTGGTCTAACCACTTGTACTGCTCAACAAAAGCGTCGAATTTCTCTGGCCCAACCTTGTCTCGATACGCGCGGTATTCCGCTGACTTCAAATCGACCTCGTCTGAAAGGCCCCCGGCCATTAACACGTATGACTTTGCGCGCCGGTCGACGCCGCTGAGAAAGGCTCCAATTACCGCGTGGTAACTGTGGCCGACATAAGCCACGCGCTTCGAATCGACGTCAGCTCGCGCCAACAATAAATCGAAACCACGACGCATATCCACAACCGCCTGCACCATGTCGGTCGTTTGCTTTACATTTAGTTCGGTTTTGTCTGCCACGAATCCCGGACGCGCAACCGGGCCGTCGGGAAGCAATGAGATAACACCGGCCGGTGCCAGGGCAATGGCTTCGTCTAAAAACTGCTTCCGGTTGCGCATCGGCGAGTTTTCCCAGTACCAGTGTCCCCAAACGACGCCGGCAAACTTGCCCTTTCCCTTCGGCACGATCAGGTAAGCAGGAACGACACCGCCTTTTGGACTTGCGTAGGTAAGGTCGTAAATTGTGACGTCCCCGCGCTTCTCAGAGCCAATGGTCTTTATGTCCAGAGGGGTATTCTTGTCGTAATCGAAATGCCGGACGTAGTCGGGACTTTGAGCGTGCGCACAAGTCGCCAACAATAGAACCAGATCTGGAAGCAGATAGATAATAGGTCGCTTAACGCTGCGCATAACATTACTCCTTAACCAATTCCTAGGGCGGTGCCGTGTTTATATCGCTCAGATTTTCAAATTACAATACCTACGTTCCTTGCCGGTGAATCGAGCTGGCTTTACTATCACCAAAAACGCTTTACATTGAGAGTTCAATTGCGCCTTTTTTTAGATCCAAGTCTTTCAGTCACCGGAGCACCGCGCGGTTGGGTATTCGGTGCGATCCTTGTCTGTCTGGTTGTTTCCTGGTCGGGTAACGCGCAGACGAACTCTACAGCGACTAAGCTTGACGAGTTCTGGGATCTCACGACTGACGATGCGCAGGCCCATCTTGATCGATTTGCGCAGGAGCTTGCAAAAGATTCGAAGGTTCGAGGAGTTATCGTCGCTTATCGCCCTCAGGACACATTTGTTGGGAGCCATCTGAGATTACTCTTCGGCTACCATGACTATCTTGTGAACAGCCGAGGGATTGCGAGTGAACAACTGCGAGTTGTGGACAGTGGTGCTCGAGACAAGCCAAAGATTGAACTGTGGCTGGTGCCTGACGGTGCTGGTTTTTCCGCCTACGCCCCCAGCGCCACGGTAGCCAGGCCTACTCGTTTTGATCAGGTTTATGCAGGCGATGGGTGTTGGCCAGAATACACGATTGAACTTTATGAGCCCGCTGACGCTGTGAGATTTTTCGCAGATGCGCTCAATGAACACTCCGACCTAAAAGGAATCATCATAGTTCATCCATCCTGGCGCATGGCGGTCAGGGAAGGAATCAAACTTCTCAACGATAGTCGGGCCAGGCTCGAAACGAAATACCGCATCGCGTCAACTCGACTTCGTACTGAAGTAGGCGCTTCACGCTACTGTCATGAGATCGGTTTCTGGCTCGTTCCATCCACGTTTGTTGTCCCGGCCGGACCGAGCATTGAAGAGGTTTTATTCTCACAGCTGATGACTGAGGCGGAAATAAACCAATTCACTGTTCGACGAGTTGAGTTTGTCGGCAACACTTGGACTCGAGACCAGACACTGCGTAGAAGAATTCCCAGGCTCCAGGAGGGTGAAACCTTTAGGCGAGACATGCTTCAGACCAGTTTGGCCTCGTTAAGTGGCCTGCACAGCATTAAGACAGTACGCTTGAAGGATATCGACGTTTATCTAAATCGACACGAAAACACAATTGACTTAACGATATCAGTTCGACCCAGATCCAAAAGAAGGAGGTAGCTATCGATGCGTCTGACTGAGATGGTTTCATGTTCTGGTTGAGCGGCGAAGCTAAGCCCGAGTCTACTCGCTCAAGTTTTGAGCGGGCTTCCAAAACAACCTAACGATCCCAACCTGATTGTCGGTTTTGATACAGCCGACGACGCTGGAGTTTACCGTCTTCGCGACGACCTCGCGTTGGTGCAGACGCTCGAC
>DASYRR010000143.1:0-33751 GCA_036004125.1 Pyrinomonadaceae bacterium
CGATCGGAACAGTGACGGAAGAGTCGACGACAACGATTTGCTGTTCGCCGTCACGATTCGCAGCAATCATCCCACGCAGCCATTACTGATTCCGGATGCTAGCAACACCCACATTGCCGGTTTCGCGCAGGACGAATGGCGTGTTTCACCAAATCTGACACTCAATCTTGGCCTGCGATATGAACTGGATACCGATGTTAAGAATGTCAGTCGCGTCTCTGAGTTGAATCCACTCATCCTGCCGTTTCTTCATGGCACGAGAGGAAAAGACAGTAACAACTTTGCCCCACGGTTTGGTTTCAACTATGCGACCGGCGGAGGTGACTTCAGCGTTCATGGTGGCTACGGAATATATTACGATCGCATCACTCTCGAGATTCAGTCTCTGGAGCGAGGTCTGGATGGACGGGCTTTGCCCATTGACGTGCGAGCCGGCAATGTGTTTTTCATCCCACCACAGTTTCTGTTTGATTCGGTAAATGGAAAGTTCCCACCCGGGGCACCAACGCTGGCGAATCCTTTCACCGGGTTTCTCCTTGCGGGTGCGGGCGCCGGTGGCATCAACATCATCGACAATGCAATGGAGAATCCGATGGTTCAGCAAATGAATCTCGGAGTCCAGAAACAGTTTGGGCAGGATTACGTCTTACGTGTGGATTACCTTCACAACTTCGGAACTCACTTCATCATTGGTCGTACGATCGGCCAGGTATTCAATCCCGTAGTTGGTGGCCCCGACCTCGTCAAGAATCTCGAATCAAGTGTTAAAACGAAATACGACGGATTGCTGGTCGGTTTTGAGAAACGCTTTTCAAACCGAACACAGTTTCGCGCAGGCTACACATTGTCCAAGTCGTTCAACTACGCCAATGACGACCAGATACCTTTCTCTAATGGACCAATCAATCCAAACAACCTGCAACTCGAATATGGGCCGACTCCAAACGATCAAAGACACCGCTTCACGTTTGCTGGTGTGTTCGATCTTCCCTACGAACTGCGCCTCTCTCCGATCGTCACTATGGCGTCGGGAGTACCGATGGATATTCTCGTTCCTGATGGTAGCCAGCGCATTCCCCAACTACAGCGAAATGCAGGTGGCAGACTCTTCCACAGCGCCAGTGATCTGAACGCCTTTATCCAACAGGTGAATGCCGGCGGTGGCTCGCTGCCACTTGTGTCCGAAAGTGCGCGTTTTAGTGATAGCTTCAACTCCTTAGACCTGCGCCTCGCAAAACAGTTCAGAATCAGCGAACGAGTTAGCATCGAAGCAATTGGGGAAGTCTTTAACATTTTCAACGTCACGAATGTCCTTGGAGTGTCAAACGTAAACTACTCTGGATTCAGCAATGTGTTAGTTCGCGACAACACTGATCCTTTGAGTGCCGGATTTTTGCGTTCATCGAGTTTTGGCAAGCCTGTCACAACGGCTGGCGGCGTATTTGGTTCCGGTGGCCCTCGTGCATTCCAACTCGCTGCCCGAGTCAATTTCTGATCCGTACATCTCGATGAGTGCTCCCCGCAATCTCAAAAGACAAATTGGATTACGCACTGCCACGGCTCTAATTGTTGGGGAGGTGATTGCAGTTGGTATCTTCCTGACACCGGCTGGCATGGCAAAGTCACTCGGGTCGCCGCTGTGGCTGCTCATCGTGTGGCTTGTCATGGGTGGAATGGCAATATGCGGGGCACTATGTTATGGCGAACTCTCAGCTCGCTTTCCAGAGGCCGGTGGCGCCTACGTTTATCTGCGCGAAGCCTTCGGGTCTTCGATCGCGTTCTTATACGGGTGGATGGCACTCCTTGTCATGGATCCGGGACTTACGGCGGCTTTGGCTGTCGGGTTGGCCAGCTACGTTGGTTACATCTACAAGCTCTCATCGGTGGGTCTGAAAGCAGTGGCAATTGGATCGATTCTCTTTGTTGCATTGCTGAATATTCGTGGCGTGCGGTTGGGAGGCTCATTTGTTCGCTGGCTGACTCTGGCAAAGCTCGGACTCTTGTTGCTCCTTCTTGTTTGGGGCTTTGCGTTTCAATTAGGCAATTGGTCGAACTTTAGTCCACTAGTAACCCAGCGCGCGGGTTCCAAACCACTTGTTGGCGCCCTAGCTGCAGGTCTAGTCGGTGCGTTCTTCTCTTTTGGCGGTTGGTGGGATCTGAGCAAGCTCGCGGGGGAGGTGCGCGATCCAGAACGCACATTACCTAAGGCTCTTGTCTATGGAGTGACCATTATCACGGTTGTATACATTCTCATCAGCGCAGTTTTCATTTACCTGGTTCCGGTCGATCGAGTGACGTCTGGGGAGACGTTTGCTGGACAGGTAGGCGAGGTTTTGTTCGGCAGATTTGGAGGACAGTTGTTTTCTGTAATCGTGATCGTTGCGGTGCTGGGTAGTCTCGCTGCGGTGGTTATGTCGGCGCCGCGCGTCTACTTTGCAATGGCCCGTGACGGCTTATTCATTTCTTCTGTCGCGGTAATTCACCCCCGCTTTGAGACTCCGGCACGTGCCATTGCGATTCAAGCAATGCTCGCATCTATCATTGTGTTGGTGGGTAGTTTTGGTTCCATCATTTCTTACTTCATCTTCGTCGTGGTGCTGTTTCTCGGACTGACGGTTGCGGGTCTGTTCATACTGCGGCGAAAGGATGTCGGTAGCGGCTACCGAACACCAGGCTACCCGGCTACGCCATTGATATTTTTACTGTTGATTGCACTAATGCTGCTGCTGTTGGCGGGGAACAATCCAGTTCAAGCGTTGTTGGGTGTAGTAGCCGTTGCTTTGGGCCTGCCGGTGTATTACTTGTTGTTTCGTAAAACGAGATAGACGTGGTTGAATCCTGTCTATGCGCCCAGTCTAAGTGTTGTGCTTGGACACACAGTCAGTAGCGTAACGCGGTAGCGTCGGGTCCGTAACCCAACATACCGCCGCGGTTGACGAGGACCCGACGCTACCGCGTTACGGTACTGACTGTGTCCAAGCCAGGTAATTAACTATTCTGATCAGGAAAACCCTATGACCTGGATCAAAACCGTTTCACCATCTGAAGACGAAGAGGTGCGAAAGGCTTCAGAAGGTCAACGCCATCTATATCCGATCGAATATGCGACACCAGTGCATCCAACACCCGACGGTGAGAGTGCACAAATTGTGCTGTCGCATAGCTTGATCCCAACTGCACTGTTCCACGCGTTCGCTACGTTCGGGTCGTTGATGTCTCCTGACCTTCCTCTGCAGCGACGTCAGCATGAGATGATCACGACGATCGTTTCAGTGACAAACCGGTGTCACTATTGAATCGAATCTCACGCAGAGTTTCTGCGTCGCGTCACACTGGATGAAGAGATGGTTAAGGCGCTCCAGGAGGATTACCGGAGCGCTCCAATTACAGAACAAGACCGAGTGATGCTTGATTACGTTGTGCAAGTTACCAAGGACGCCACTCGTATTTCACCAAAGGATCATGAACAACTGCGTGCGGTTGGGTTTGATGATAAAGGAATTCTGCAAATCACCTTGATTGCGTCGTGGTTCAATTACATCAATCGAGTTGCGGATGCATTGGGCGTGGGTCGGGATTAGAGCTCTTCTTCGCGAACTCCTCAGAAGTTTCACCGAGAAAATTACAGCATTTAGCTACCGCGAAGCGGGCAGCGCTATGCGATCAAAGTAGGATTGAAGGTATCTCGCGTTTGCCTTAGTTCAGTCATTCTCTACACCACCAACCCGACGTCAGACCAATACAGGATTCCATTCTTCATTGTTGTCGATAACGACGTTTGCGCGCTCGCGCGGGTGACACTGGTCGAAATAGAGCTTCTGCCCAGGAATGTAACGCTGTTCATAACGTCGTCTGACCTCTTCGACATCGCCGAACAACATTGCGTCTCGTTGCTTCGCCTCGAGTGTGTACAGATTTCAATTTGCGTTTGGAGCTAGCTTCTCCGAGAAATGCTCGCTGCAAGAAGTAACCAACGTAACCGCTAGCAATATCGGCACGCATCGAAGCCATACTGAAGGCCCGCTTGGCCGGACTGTTCTTGCTCGAGAAGCTCATTTATCGCTGACTCCATGCTTGTACATCGAAACAGCAATGCTCAAAGAGCGATCAAGAAACGCAAGTGTGTTTTGCTTACCTTCTGACGAGTCGTATAGCCAGTAGAGCAGAGCGCCGAGGTAGTAGATCCAATGGACCTCGGGGACCAGCCAACTAAGCGAGTTGCGTCGATAGCCTGGAATCGACTCTTCGATCAGCTCTTCGACAAAGGCAAGGTATCGATGACGCAGCTGCTGCGCTCGATGACTGAATGGTCCCAACTGCGAAGCTGGTTTCAAGGCGTGTAGCAAGGCAGTGCTAATGAAACGTTCGTACGGCGCCAAAAACTCAAGCTGGCTATGCACATGCGCAAAGCCACTCTGGAGAGAAGAACCGGCGCTGATTTGGGGTGGGGAGGCGAAATTCTGCGAAGCTGGGCGACGCGGGTACGCCTAATTGGCAACTGCACCTCATTAGACGTTTCTTAAGTACTTAAGCCCACGGCTTTGGCAAAATCGCGGATTTGCCCTGTTGGGTGTTGACTTGCCGATTCGCAACGCGTAAAAGATAGGGCCTCACCAGTCGTCTGGGACGAGCAGGTATTTAACAAAACTCGCTGGCCCGACAGAGCCTGCAAGTCGAACACAGTTGATTTAATTTTTTCATTACAAGGAGATCACCCGAATGGTCCGATTTAGAAACTGCGCAATTGCGCTTACAGTCCTCGCGTTTCTGGTTTGTGGCTCGCTCATTACGCCTGGTTTAGCCGATGGCGGTGCTAATCACCAAGGATCTAGTGACTTTTACGGCGTGTCTGGTGGAAACGTAAACGATAAAAGCAAGGCGTTTTGTTGTAGTGGCACTCTTGGCTCACTCGTGACCGACGGGTCAAACTCTTACATCCTTAGCAACAATCACGTGCTTGCGCGCGCCGATCAGGCAGCAGCCGGCGAGGATATTTCGCAGCCCGGTCTTATTGATAACGGTTGCCGCCTGCCGGAAATTGTTGCTGATTTCACCGTAGCCGCTCAACTTGGCACCAATGTTGATGCCGCTATTGCACAGCTCAGGTCCGGGGCAATGAATTCAACCGGAGATATTTTGGATATCGGCCAACCAAGTACGACCACAGTTTCACCCACAGTCGGACTTGCCGTTACCAAAAGCGGCCGCACGACCGGACAAACCCATGGGTCTGTGAGCACAATCAATACTAGCGTGAGTGTGCAATATCAGAAGGGTTGTAATTCTGGTAAGAAATTTGTCATCTCTTATACCAATCAAGTCGTCATTACACCTGGTAGCTTCAGCGCTGGCGGCGATTCTGGTTCGCTCATCGTGACCGACAACTCTTCGAAGAACCCGGTCGCCTTGTTGTTTGCGGGAAGTTCCTCCTCCACGATCGCTAATCCGATCGGCGAAGTGCTCACCAAGTTAAGTGCTGCGCATGGCTCAGCTCTGAGCTTCGTTGGTAACCCTGGTGGCTCTAGCCCAATCTCTCAGATTCTTCAATCTGAGACCCAACCTTTCCTTCGCGGTGGGGGACAAATGCGACAGCTACCCGAGCAAGCCGCCGCTCGAGCACTTGCGGCGCTTGAAAACTATCGAGCAAACTTGATGGCCACGCCGGGCGTTATCGGTGCTGGTGTAGGAGCCACCGCTGAGAACGATACGGAACCGGCGATCATCGTTTATGTCGATCGAACGTCAGCTCACAGACCGCTATTTGCTCCGTCGCTGGAGGGTGTTGCGGTTCGAGTGGTTTTCACCGATCCGTTTGTCGCTTTTTGATCAACCTGTAGTTCGACGTAGTAGATAAAAAAACTGACTGGGGCCATGTTTTCCGACAGGGCCCCAGTTTTCTTTTTAGACCCTTAAACGCGATACATTCGAGCTATGTATAAGTACGTGGTTCTCCGGTTGAGTGTTAGTCTGCTGATATGTACCCAGACTGTCTCAGGGCAGATTCTGGAATCAAAACAATTTCCGGTCGGCGCGGGTTGGGCCAAAAACCAGATCAATACGGTGATTTTCAGACGCAACTCCATCGTCAGTCATGGAGATGAACAATACGTTGCGTTCTACGACTCCGAAGGAAACGCGATTTTGGCGAAGCGTAAACTGCGCACGCCCGTATGGAAGATTCAGAGAACACAATACGTAGGCGACGTCAAAGACGCGCACAAGTCAATCAGTATTGTTATCGATGGCACTGGTTATCTGCACATGGTCTGGAACCAACATGATTCGGCACTTCAGTATTGCCGCAGTATCGGCCCCAACTCTCTAAATCTCACGCCGCAGCTCCCAATGCTCAACGATCGAGAAAATCGTGTTACTTATCCTGAGTTCTACAATCTTGCAAACGGTGACTTACTTTTCCTTTATCGCGATGGTAGTTCAGGTAGAGGAAACCTCGTGATTAACCGTTACTACGTTAAGATGCGTAAATGGTCCAGAGTTCAACACAAACTGATTGATGGAGAAGACATCCGCAGTGCTTACTGGCAAGCCGCGGTAGACTCGAGCGGAACAATTCATCTCTCCTGGGTTTGGCGCGAGACGGCTGACGTCGCGAGCAACCACGACCTCTGTTACGCAAAATCTCCGGACGGCGGCATCTCATGGCAAAAGTCATCTGGCGAAACGTATCAACTTCCAATTACAGCCGCGTCAGCAGAATATGTAGTTCGCATTCCGCAGCACAGCGATCTAATCAACCAGACATCGATGACTACCGATTCACAAGGAAGACCTTACCTCGCTACGTATTGGCGGTCAGAGGGGAGCAGGATTCCTCAGTATCAGCTCGTCTATCACGATGGCCAACACTGGCAGACGTCGCAAGTTACCGAGCGTCGATCACCGTTTACGCTCGAGGGTTTGGGAACACGGCGGATACCGATTTCGCGTCCGCAGGTACTCATCAACGCGCAGCGGGGCAGGCTTCGAGTAGCAGTAGTCTTTCGTGATGCCGAACGAGCTGATCGTATTTCTGTAGCAACCACCGATAACCTGCAGAACAATAATTGGAAGATTAAGGACCTAACCGAAACATCGGTAGGCATGTGGGAACCTACACACGATCCCGAATTGTGGCGGCGCAAGAAGCAACTACATCTTTTTGTACAAACAGTTGGCCAGGGTGAGGCAGAAGGTCTTGAAAACATACCTGCCAAAATGATCAGCGTTCTGGAATGGAAACCTATCTGGTGAGGTGGGGATGAAATCAAGTCTTACTCTCGCTTTGTCTATCCTATTGGTTCTGGCAGCAACAGCTTTCGGTCAGTTCGGCATGAACCTGCCGCGTCGTCATCACAATTCGAAGATGTTTTAGTTATCGGTTTCAAAGTTTGTTGTAGACTTGTGTAGACGGCTCCTCGATCGGCGCCTGAATTCGAATCAAAGCGCGTGTTATGCGTACCGACAAAGGTGTAGTAAGGCGTAAACTCTTCGATTTCTTAGCGGTCTTTCTTGGCGCTTTTGGATCTTTGCGCGAGTTATCTGCTGTGATCCGAACGAACGCAGTAGTCCTGCCGCTACTTGCGATTGCATCGATCGCACACGCGCAAACGACCAACATCGACGTCAACCTCGATCGCCTCGCGAAAGCCGTGAGCGCAATCAGCGAAAACCAACTGCCGCGCGCTGAAGAGCTTCTCAATTCCGTGCTCGCGACATCACCCAACGATTCAGACGCATTGAATCTGCTGGGGGTGGTTCGAGCAAAACAAGATCGCATTGCTGACGCGGAGCGACTATTCCGCCGCGCAGTGTCAATTTCGCCGACACACATCAGCGCCCACATCAACCTTGCAGAGTTGTTGCTGACTCATAATCGATCCACGGAAGCAGCGACGGTTCTGCTCCGTGCATACAAACTTGCGCCTTCGCGTCCTGAGATCAATATTAATCTGGCAACGCTGTATGAAGCGAAGCGCGATTACCCACAGGCATATGAACATCTTCGCCTTGTGCCTCCAGAAGCTTTTAGCGACGAGTACTTCCTCTTAATGCTGCGGTCCTTAATTGGTCTAAAACGGCAACAGGAACTTCGCGAGTTAGTTCGTCAGTTTCAGGACTCAAAGCTCGAGCATGCGGAAACGCAGGCGGAGTTTGCGTCCTTGCTGGTAAAAGTCGGGCTTCACGACGATGCGCTCAAAATCTTGAACGCCGCTGTACAAACGTCTAAATCGTTTCCGGTTTTTTACGCACTGGGAATCGTCAACGTGTCAGCAAAGCAATATGGCCAGGCAGAGGAATATCTCAATTCAGCCTTGGCCCTCAAGCCTAATGATGTTGCGACTCTACGCGCTCTCGCAAGAGTGGCACGAGTCACTGGTAATTTCGAAAAGGCGCTTTCTCATCTCATGCGGGCGCGTCGTATTGCGCCCGATTCTGACGGCATCCTCTACGACTTCGGTGTAACAACTTTGCAGATGGGATTGGTTCTCGATGCCTTGCCGGTGCTCGAGCGACTGCACCGCGATCATCCTCGTGAACCTGCTTTTCTCTATGCGCTCGCCGCGGCACATTGGACCAAGGGCAACGTTGCTGACACAACGCGGTTGATGAACAACTACGTTGCACTACAACCGGCCGACGCTTCGGGGTGGTATCTACTGGGCGCAGCATTGCTCCGTCAGGAAAAAACTTCAGACGCACAGAAGGCGCTTCAGCGTAGTCTCACTCTCAAAGAGGATGCCGACACTGAGTATCTGCTTGGTGCGAGTTTTGAGAAAGCGGGCAACCGTATCGCAGCGATGGATGTATTTCGCAAGGTCGTTCAGTCACGCCCAGACCACGCTGCGGCTCATGCGTCGCTTGGAGCTCTCTATCGCGAAGCGGGAAAGTATGTCGAAGCTCGCGTTGAGCTCGAACGGGCCATTGAACTCGACGCTAACGACTTACGCGCTAATTACCAACTGGGACTGGTCTACGCAAAATTGGGAGAAAGAGAAGCGGCGAAAAAGATGTTTGACCGCGCCGATGAGCTACGCAAAAGTCAGCACGAGAAGGAAAGAGTAATTCTGAAGTTGATCGACGAACCGGCGCCTCAACCTTAGATAAAAGGTCGATGCAATCGTCACATCCGCAGATTACATCGATTACGCAGATTTCTTTTTCGCACTAACCATTAGTTAGACACGGTTCATTCAAATCTGCGTAATCTGTGGATGCGACGTTTCCGCTCTGTCGAGTTTTGAGACAGCCTCTTTGGAAAGCCTCTGTAGCGAGATAATTCTTGACTTCGTGCTCGTTTCCTGTGTAAATGAGCACACTCCCTAGGCGATCCCCCTACACACGACAACGTTCGTCCCCCAGGCAGTCAAAATCTGATCGGGTCTGCAACCCTGATCTGCAAAGTTGCCGTTAAATCCAAAATCTCTGCTTGCGTCCAAGTCCCAGGAGGTAAGAATGAAAGTCTCTAACTTTTCCAAAGTTGGATTAGCCGTCCTCACGTTCGTTTGTATTTCAACCGTCTTCGCTCAAAGCGATCGCGGGGGATTGACGGGAAGGGTAACTGACCCAAACGGTGCCGTGGTTGCCGGTGCGAAGGTGACGGTGTTGAGCGTCCAAACCGGGGAAACTCGCGAGGCGCGCACAAATGATGAAGGCAATTACACCATCCCACAATTATCAGCGGTGGGTTATACGCTTAAGGTCGAGGCGCAGGGCTTCAAAACCGCTTCGGTCGAAAATATTAAAGTCGCGGTCCAAGTGATTCGTACTGTCGATGTCACGCTTGAAGTCGGTGAGATTGCCAACACCGTATTAATATCCGGTGACGCTACACCCGTACTGCAAACGGAAAACCCGGCGTCGCAACTCAACGTTAGCGAGCGCCAAGTGCGAGAATTACCGTTACTCGTCGCATCTGAAAGCGGAGGTCGCTCGCCGCTGTCATTCATCTTTCTCGACAGCAGTGTGGTTTCAAATGATCGGACCGGAACCGGGGCCACCTCCGGCAGTACCGGAACAAACGCCACCAACTTCCGCATCAACGGCGGACAAGGTCTCGGCGCAGACGTTCTGATCGACGGCGCCCAAACGCGACGCGGTGAGAACGGCACGTTCTTCTCAGAAGTCGCCCCGGGTCCGAACGCATTTCAGGAATTCACGCTCTCCACCAGCAGCTACTCAGCCGAGTTTGGTAACTCTTCAGGTGGTGTCGTTAACTTCACGATCAAAACCGGCAGCAGAGACTTTCATGGCGAAGCCTACCTCTTTCACATCAACGACGCTCTCAATGCAAACATAGATCGCAATCGAATCCTGGGTCTTGATAAGCCGCTTGATCGACAGTTTGATTATGGTTTCAGTGTCGGTGGACCTGTGTACCTGCCGCATTTCGGCGAAGGTGGACCATTACTTTGGAATGGCAAGAAGAAGACGTTCTTCTTCTTTAACTACGGCGGCTATCGAACATCGCAGTCCGAAACGGTTCAGTTGACTGTTCCGACCTTAAGGATGCGCAACGGCGATTTCGGCGAGCTGTTGACTGATCCTTACGTGCTTCAATTCTTCGGTGGTCCGGTCCAGATCTTCGATCCGAGTGAATTGCCGCTTCAACCGGATCCTACACAGGCGAACTTCAGCCCGAACGGTCGCACAGCTATCCCAGGCAACCGACTCGACCTATACCTGGGTGGAGCTCGTCTTTCTGCGATCGGCAGAAACTTCGTCAACCTCTTTCCGCTGCCGACACAAGGCGGAGTTTTTCACAATTTCCTCGCATCGACCAACGCGACCGCAAGAACGGACTACTACGTAACCAAGATCACCCACAACCTGACAGACCGGCAAACGCTCAACTTTAGTTACACATTTCGAAAGCTGCCCAGCGTGAAAGGCGGTTTCCCACGCTTCCCGGAGCCTTTCGTTGCGCAAGGAGTTTGGAACCAGATCTTCAAGTCGTACTACGCGCGCTTGCAACACGACTGGACTCTGACACCATCTTTCATCAACCACTTCAACCTGGGCTTTTCGCGTTCCGACGTTCAGAACCGTAATTTCACGCGCGGTATTCCCGCCAGCTCGCTCGGACTGGACCCGCAGGCAACGCAGAACTTTGGCCTCCCGCTGATTGGGTTTCCGGGATACGGCGGCGCCGTCACCTCAACTGATCCAAGGGCCTATCAGGCCGGCGGTTCGACTTTCTTTGACAATAGAGTTCGCGACAACTCCGAGCACCTCAGTGACGTCGCAACTCTTATCAGAGGCCGACACACAATGAGATTCGGCGGCGAAGTCCGCATACAACAATTGAATAACGCCGCGCACTTTGACATCGGAGGCAACTTCAACTTCCGCAGCAACCAGACCGCCAATACAGACGACCGCAATCAGGGTTGGCCCATCGCCAGCCTCATTACTGGCAGACCAGAGTTTTCGTTTAACAGCAATCAGACGATCGATCCGGCGTTGCGATTCTTTTCCTATGCGTTCTTCGCACAGGACGACATCAAGGTTACGCCGAAATTGACCGTAAACCTCGGAGTCAGGTACGACTTCGGACGTCCCAGAGAAGAGGCGCGCGGATTCCTGCGTGGCTTTGACCCGGACACACCGAACCCTGCGGCAGGTGGGCGACGAGGAGCCATCGTTGGAGCAATTGGGCAAGGTGGCCTGCAGGCTGCAAACTTCGGACTGGTGAACCCGGACCGAACCAATATTGGGCCGCGTATCGGTTTCGCCTACTCTCTGAACGATAAGACCGTCGTGCGTGGCGGCTATGGGATCTACTACGCGCCTGTTGTTTATAACGACTTCGGCAACACAGGATTTCTTGGCTACAGTCCTGGCGCCGTCAACATTAATGGTGGTCTTTATTCGTTTATCACGCTCGATAACTACCCGCACGTACCGCTAGCCAATCCGAACGACCAGGTAGTGGGTCAACTCGACCGCAACGATCTGGATTTCTTCGACAAGAATTTCAAGACCGGTCGTACCGTGCAGTACAGTCTCGACCTACAGCGCCAATTGCCCCACAAGTTCGCGGTTCAAGTCAGTTACATCGGTAGCAAAGGCACTCGTCTGCGTTCGAATTTCGATCCCATCAACAAAATTCCGCTGAACGCGTTAAAGCTCGGCCTACCATTACTACAAAAGCAACTGTCCGCAGTGACACCACTCGAGCGCACGTTCGCGGCAAGTGTGGGCGTCCCGTTGGCGGCAAGCCCTGATGCCGTCTATCCTGGCTTCGGTACTCAGGGAGGAGCATTCCAACGCACTGTCGCACAGTCGCTTCGAGCGTTCCCGCAGTATGGCATTATCAACAACCGCCTGGAGAGTCAGGGGCAGAGTTTCTATAACGCGGGTAAGGTTGATCTGACGCGGCGCTTCTCGAGCGGTATTCAGGGTGGACTGTCGTACACTTTCGCTAAATTGCTCACGGACGCAGGCGAAGACATCTTCGGCGATTCTCCACTAAACGGAGTGATCCAGAACCCGTTTGATCGCAGACCGCTTCGTTCTGTCTCGCCAAGCATTCCACCGCACTCGCTTGTGTTCAACTACATCATCGAATTGCCCTTTGGTAAAGGCAGGCGATACCTGAATCAGGGTGGCGTGGTTGATCGTCTCATTGGGGGGTTCCAGGTAACAGGAATTCATCGGTATCGAAGCGGGCCTGCGCTGACGCCATTTCTCGCAGGAGGACAACGAGACTTCCTTCAGCTCGCCGGTTATCTCGGCAACTTAAGACCCAACCTTACAGGACAGCCGTTCTATACCGACATCGCATCGGGAGGCGTGAACTATCGTTATCTCAATCCAGCCGCGTTTTCACGTCCGCCAGATTACCGCAGCGCACCTGCCTTCTCCCTCGACGGTGGCGTGACAGTGAATCCAGAATACGTTGCCTATTATTCTGATCCGCTTCGGTTCTTCGGAAACGCTGCGCCAACGTACGGCGGACTTCGAGGACAACCTTTCTTCACAGAGGATTTCAGCCTTATGAAGAAGACTAAGGTTACAGAAACAACCTACTTTGAAATACGTGCCGAGTTCTTCAATGTTTTCAATCGGGGGCGCTTCGGACTGCCAATCGTCGATGTTAACGTCGCGACCTTCGGCATCTCTGCACGCAACGCAGACATCTTCCAGCCGCGTCGAATTCAAGTAGGCGGGAGGTTCGTCTTCTAGCGACAGGGGTGACGAAAAGGCATCAACGCACAAATGGTTAGACCGCGTACTGAGATTCGAAAAACCGTTTTGTGCATTATGTGCCTCTTTGTGGGATGTGTTCCTGCGCTTGCTCAACAAGCAAAGCAATTCGTTGATGAGGGCCTGGCTGCCTTTGACCGCGGTGACACCACCGCAGCGCGCGTCTCATTTGAGAAAGCCCTTAGAATTCAAAAGGATGAAGTCACTGCGCACACGTACCTGGGCATCATCGCGGACCGCGCCGGCAATTTGAAAGAGGCCGAGCGACATTTCGCGGCGGCGGTCACAGCCGAACCTAGCCGCGCATCAGTGAGAAACAACTACGGAGCGATCCTCATGCGCACCGGAAGACCAAGGCTCGCCGCGGTTGAATTCGAGAGGTCGCTTAAGCTCGATCCCAATCAACCCAACGCTTTGGTGAATCTCGCTCAGATCCGCTTCGCCGGAGGTACGACTGACGACCTGCGCGCGTCTGCAGACTTGTTCAAGCGCGCTTTTGCCATCAAGGTTGATGTAGAAATCGCCCGTGCCCTGACCGCCATCTCACTACGTCTGAAGGATTATCCAGCCGCATCAGCCTATTACCAGAAATATGTCGCTGCTCTCGGTACGGAAAGCAGAACGCCGGCCCACGCTCCGGCCGCGCGTGCGGAGCTGGGCGCCGCACTCTTTGAAGCCGGACTTTCAAAGGAAGCTGAAGCTGAGTTGACCGCGGCTGTCAGCCTCAATCCAGCAGATACTGAATCCGTCGTGCGGCTTGCCCGCGTTTACCTCGCGCTCAAGGAAATACCTGCGGCAGGTCGTACACTCGAGGCATCCGTTGCGCGCGGTAATGACCCAGCGCCTGTTTACGCCCTCTTGGCAGACGTCTACGAGCAAAGCGGACACGTAGAAAACGCCATCCCGGCGATGCGACTTGCCATTCAGCGCGATCCTCAATGTGAGAAGTATCGTTTCACGTACGCAGTTTTGTTAACCAATTCCAACGCGCCTGCCGCGGCTGTTATACGGCTTGAGGAATCGCTCCAGTCGTTTCCTTCATCATCGCGTCTGTGGTTCGCACTCGGATTTGCAAACTTCAAGCTCGATAAGAATGAAGAGGCTGAGCGGGCTTTGAGGAAAGCAATCGATCTCGATCCGAAATTTGCACCAGCGTTCGCTTATCTTGGGTTGATTCGAGCAAGAACTGGTTCGTACAGTGAAGCGATCCCACTATACGAAAGTGCCTTGCGCGCCGACCCGAAACTCGCCGTTGTCCATCACCTGATCGCCGATGCGATGCTGAAGCAGAATACAGATGCGCGAGTCATCGAGGCACATCTGCGGCAGTCTGTGGAGATGGATCCGACGTTCACGCCGGCGCGTCTGTCACTCGGCAAGCTCTTTATGCGCTTTCATCGATGGACCGACGCTGTTTCAGAACTCGAGCAGGTTGTAAAGCTTGACCCGAATGGGCCCGAAGCTTATTACCAATTGGGCCTCGGCTATGCTCGACTGAAACGACCAGCAGATGCACAGTCCGCGATGGTCACCTTCAAGCGGCTAAGCGATGCAGAGAAGAAACGGGAGGACGCGGAACTACGAGAAGTCGTCAAGAGATTAAGTAATGTGCGCTTCTGACTTGTTTTTGAAAGTTGCGATCAATCGTTCGTGCGAATTATTTAAACTCGAAAGGTCGTCACGGATGTCTTCAATGGCTTGCTATTGAGCAAACCTGATTTTGGTTCCGACTTCACGAACGATCGCTTGCTCGTACGCTGTTGCCGCAGCGATAACATCCTGCAGCGCCATGCCAGTTGAATCAAAAACGATGATCTCCTTTGATGAAGTTCGCCCTGGTTTAGTCCCCGCAATCACCTGACCCAATTCGGCATGAATCTGTTGCTTTGTCATCAGTTCTGAATCAAGTGCGTGGTGAAGCTCGCCGATTGATGCACATTGTTCCAGTATGTCCACCACGGTTTTGTTTTGAACGAGTAATGTCGGATCTAGTTCCTGCTTCGTTTCACTATCGGCTCCTACAGCCGCTACGAATGTTCCGGGCCTCACGTATTCATGATACAGATAATATCTGGTTGAGGGTGTACAGGTGGCCACAACATCACTTCGTCGGACAGCTCGTCCTAATTCGTCTACAGCTTCTATGTGAAATCCGAACTCGTCAGACAGTTTACGCGCAAGGCGTTTGGCTTGTGCCGCCTCAATGTCATAAACAAAAGCGTTTTCGAAGGCGAAGATTCTTGAGAGCGCCCGCAGAGAGACTTCTCCTTGATTGCCACAACCGCAGATCGTTAATGTTTTCGAATCCGCTCGCGCGAGGTATTTCGCTGCGACTGCAGTCGCTGCTCCAGTGCGCTGAACTGTGATTTCCATGGAATCCATGACGGCTAATGGTGAGCCGTTCTCAGCGTTCGCTAGAACAATAACTCCTTGAATCAGCGGCAGGCCAAACCGTTTCGCGTTGTTGGGGAAATTTGCGTTAACTTTCGCGGCAAAGAATGAGCGCTCGAGATCGAGCACGCCAACTTTTATATGGAAGCCTCCGTCGTGCGCGTGCACTCCGAGAATTCCCGGAGCCTCAGTCTTGCCTTCACCGTATAACCTGAAGGCTTGCTCCACCGCGTTGATGTAGTCCTCGATAGTGAGAAGAGCGGCTACGTCGCTACGCGTTAGTAAGAGTGTTTCTTCAGACATATCGTTCATCCGACGAAAAGTTCATCAAGTACGTCTCCTGAAACTCTTTCCACCGGTTCCATTCCCTTGCGAAATATCCGTGCGCCAAAGGAACCCTTCAACGTAGTGACACCGTTTTCGATTCGCACCATCGCGCCTTCTCGTAGTCCGGCGACAGGTGTGTCGTTCTCTTCGAGGAATTCGAGAATTCTTTTTTCTTGTGTTTCACCCATGTGCGTTGAGTTTGGATCCGAATCCTGAAAGTGGGGACTGATTTGGAATGCTACGAGCCCGAGAGCAGCGAATGAAGGAGGTTGAACGATTGGCATGTCTTTGGTGGTTTTGATCGTTGGGCCGGCAACATTCGCGCCGGCACTCGATCCTACATACGGCACTCCTTCACTGACTTTCCGGCGAATCGGCTCCAATACCTCAGCATCGTAGAGCGACTTCAACAGCCGGAACGTGTTGCCTCCACCAATGAAAATTGCATCGGCGTCGTTAACTGCCTGGACCGGGTTGGCGGCTGTGTGTACTGACGTTAGGTTGTAACCCATTCTGTTAAATCGCTCCGCCGCTGTGGCTGCATAGCCATCACGATCGTAAAGGGCGTAAGGAACGAACACGACTCGCCGCACATTTTTGAGGAAGTCACGGATTTCATTTTCTGCATGATCAAGATAACCGCTCCCATAGAGTGTGGAATTGCTAATCAACAAGACTCGTTTGGTTTCGTTTGGCATAAGCTTTCTCCTGGAATTGATTCAGTCGCTCCGGTGCAGTAGCCCGACTGTCAAGGAGGGCTGAGACCGAGCATTGCTCCACATCGGAGAGAGCCTCCTTGACAGTCGGGCTACTGCACCCGTCCTTAACTCGCATATTTTTCCTCGACCGTAAGCGCAAACACGATTGTGCCGGCTATTCCGATGATTCCGGCTGTAACGAATGGGGCCTGAGGAGTGAGTTTCCAAAGTAACCCGCCAACCGCCGCTGCCGGTGTGATCGATAAGCTGCGCACCAGGTAATACAAACCAACTGACCGAGCCCTAACGTCGTCTCGCGCGAAATCAATAATCATGGCTTTACGCGAAGGTTCACCAATTTCCCGCAAACCGCCGACGACAAATGCTCCAATTAAGGAGGCGAAGTTTGATGCTGCAATTATCGCGAGGGGAAAGAGCGCAAAACTCAGAAACGTAGCGATGACGAAGGGCTTGCGACCGATCCGGTCGGCAATCTTGCTCGCAGGAACGTAAACGAGAATCGACGTCACCATCTGTATGGCGATTAGTATTCCAAACGCTTTGAGGCCAACACCCTGCACGTTTGTAACGTAGAGAATAACCAACACTCCGGTCATGCCTTCGCAGGTGCGGATGATTACATCAGAGATGAGGAGTCGTTTGAGTACACTGTGGAACGAACGCCAAACGCTCCGAATGTTCACTGCTTGAGTTGCTGTTACTCCGAGACTGATTTTTGAGACAAGCGATAGTGTTACTGCGGCGAACGCGAGTGTTATCAGCAGTCCTAGATGAATACCGCTGACGATTCCAAAGCGAGCGATCAGAACACCACCAACAATCGGTGCGATAACCGTTGGCAAGCGTTTGAGAATCGACTGCAAGGTGAACCCCATCGCCCGCCGTTCCCGTGGCAGTGAGTCACCGATGACGGCAAAGATTGCGGGCGAAGCCATGCTCTGCCAGACCATCACAAAGATCAGACCGAAGAACAAGAAGGGCCAGGCAGGACTGAGCAGGTAGATGATGTAACCGATGGAAGCTAATACTACGAAAATTATGAATGAGCGACGGCGGCCTAGATGATCGGCAAGCCATCCACCGGGATATTGATAAAGAGCATCGAGGAGATCCTCGGCAGTACCAAAGATGCCGATAATCGGTGTAGTCGCCCCTAACATCTCAAGGTATTTCGGCAAGAACTTTTTCCACAATTCCTCGCCGAGCCCAAACAGAAAGACCGCAAGCGATGCAATACCGACATTTCGTTCCAGACTCAGATAGTCAATGAGTCTCTCGCGTCTCGTTGAAAGTGCAACGATCTGGTTCATGAAGTCTCTAGAGCAGGGCTCGCGCAAGCGCAAACAGAATGCCTGTACTCATTGCTCCCAGAGCAACAAAGGCAACATCTGTTTTCAGAAGAAAGATCACCAGAAAAGCGACAACGGCAATTACCATCGTCGGTAGTCCCGTAAGAGCTGCCGGAATCAATTCGAGAGAAACGACCACGATCACACCTATCACCCCTGCACTGACTCCGGCTAAGAACGATTGAATCAGACGGTTATTGCGAACTGACTCAACGTAACGCGCGCCGCCAAGCACGAAGACAAAGGAAGGTAAAAACACAAAGAAGGTCGCGATGGCAGCACCGCGCAATCCACCGGCCACAAAACCGACGAAGGTTGTGAACAGCATAAACGGGCCTGGTGTTGCAACACTGAGTGCCACTCCGTCCAGCAGTTGGGCTGCCGACAGCCAGTGATATTGTTCGACTGTCCCCTTGCTGTAAAAAGGCCAGCGACGCATAGGCGCCGCCGAAACTGAACAGCCCAGTCTTCAGGAATAACCATGCCATCTGAAACCACTGAGGAGCGGTGACGCCAACGGCCAGTCCAAGTATTCCGACAACGGATGGCAGGGTGGCTGGTGTACGTCGAAACCGTACCCAGCCCTCAGTTGCAACCAGGTTGACTAAGCCACACACGAGCAGAATCAAAAGAAAGTTAATTCCAGCAAAACGCATCGACAGAAAGGCACCGATCAACAAAACTGCGAGGAATAAGTTGCGGATAGAGGCGCGCGTAAGCTTGATGATGCCGGCGGCAATGATTCCCAGCACTGCCGGTTTCAGGACGTAGAGAAAGTCATTAACCGGCGGCAGGTTCCCATACTTAACGTAGAGCCAACTGAGCACCACCATTACAACAGCGCCTGGAAGAATGAACGTTAGTCCGGCAAGTATTCCACCCCAAAAACGACGCTTTAGATAACCAACGTAGATTGCCAATTGCAGCGCTTCAGGACCGGGCAGCATATGGCAGAAGGCCATGATTTGTACGAAGCGCTCTTTCGAAAGCCAATGTCGTTTCTCGACCATGTGGTGGTACATCATTGTGATCTGCGCCACCGGGCCACCGATATTGATGAAGCCGAGCATCAAGAAATATAGCGACACCTCTTTCCACGACGGCGGCGATGAATCGTTAGGTATTTCGGTTTGCGATTTCATACCCGCCTTCATTTCTTACTGAATCCTTTTGCTTTGACGAGTCGTTTGCTGATGGGGCGCGGCTGTTTGCCTTGCCGCTCTTTCTTTGACTTCGTTAGCAACGCTAGCAGTCCGTCAAAAATAATGTTGGTTTGTTGTAGCAGCTTTCGATCATTTCGCAACGTTTGGCTGAGGCCGCTGATAATCGCGTTCAAACCGGGTCCCTCCAAACGGTGAAACTTGTCATCCTTTAGATCGATGTCGTGAACGATCTCGCTCAACTCCCGCAGCGCGTCGTTTTCATACAAACCGAACCGCTTGAGCATCGTTTCGAAAGTGCAGTCCTCTCCCTGATGAGTGAAGTTCGCACCATACATGTCGAACGGAATCGCGCCATCGATCGTCTCGCCTTCGGCGATAAAATAGAATCGAGGACGCCTGTCGATGAACTGCTTGATCAGCCAGGCTGACGCGAGCCGGTCAATGTGGAGATTGCATCTCGTCATCCATCGTCGGCCTTGATACTTGCCAATATCCAACCTCAAGTTCTTCGATCCGGCGCGTGGGGCCTTCAAGCTGGAGGTCTGCGTGAAACGAATCGCTTTCTCACAACGTTGGTAAGCATCAAGCGCTGCTGTACGACCATTGGCACTGAAAAAATCGTTCCCGATAATTCGTTCCAGTTCGGCATGAAGCTTATTGAGCTCGGCTTCGTGCGTAGCCAGTCGACCGGGAGACAGATGCTTCGCCCGTGCCTGCGGGCGGACAGCCTCGGTCAGGCTTTTAAGTTCCGTAGTGAGTTCGGCAAACTCCTGATCGCGCGTTTTTTGAAACACTTCAATGATTTGTTGATCTGTCGCCCCTTCAACTGACGAGCCGCGAAAGACCACGGCCTCACCGCCTGCTGATTCGATCTCCTGTTTTAACCATTGAAAGTCTTCATAAGTCTTTTCGCTCGCTGGCAGCACATAGACAGAATTCTTTATAGCGACGGCCCCAAGCTTCTGCAGTTGGCGCCAAATACGCACCCGCAGGTTTGTAGGTCTCGGCGGTAATTGATGGATCAGCAGGACCCATTGTTGAGCGGACTGTTTGCTCATGTAACTGTGTAAGGGAGTGTAACCAGTGTTACATCCAAATGGCAAGGATATATATTTTGCAGGATCGCGCCAGCTTTGAAAACAGACCAATGAAGCGGAATCATGAAAACTCCATGACATCTGAACGCGAGAATCGCTTAGCTTCATTTGTGAGGAGAGGGCGATGGAAGCAACGAGAGTTACCGTTGAAGAAATTAAGGAACGAATGGATCGCAGCGAACAATTCGCCTTTGTCGATACACGGAATCCTACTGCATGGTCAGAAGCAGACACGAAGCTGCCAGGAGCGATTCGTATTCCGGCTGATGATGTCGACAATCATTTGAATGAGTTACCGAAGGATCGCGTCATCATCACCTATTGCACCTGACCCAACGAGGCTTCGAGCGCCCGTGTGCCGCAAGAGCTCATGGAACAGGGTTGGAAAAATGTACATCCGCTATATGGAGGATTTGAGGCTTGGAAGAAAGCCGGACTGCCGCTGGAAGCGAAGTAGCCGCGGATGTCCGATATGCTTTAGCTTGTCGTTTTACTTCCCATTAGCGAGTTAGGACAAAACTTATTCTTGTATAGCTAGCGTAAGCACTGTTACGGAGTGTGCCGGGAAGGTAATTGTAAGATTTGACCTGCTCACCAAGACCGATCGCTTCAGGGTTATTGCCTCAGGTGAAGCGAAGCTGTTTGCGTCACTAAGCCGCTGACTATTAATGGTTGCTACTTCAACGCGCGGCTTTGCCACGACACCTTTGAGCGAAATGGTTGACGTGAGCGGGCTCTCGAGACTCGCATTTACCACCTTGATGAAGATGTTTTTCCGATCGGTTGATCGACTCGCCACCACATCCAGATGAGATACGGCTTTTCCTTCTCGGCTGCTATCGAATGTGGGGCCACGTACCTCAGACTCAAGAACCTCGCTTCCTAACTTCTCCGCGTACAGTTGATTCACTACGTAGATCGGTGAGACAAACAACCCATCTCTACTCGCCTGTATGATGCCGCCCGGCCATCCATTAATAAGATCCGAGACGGCACTCATTGCGACTAATCCACCGGAGCGTTCAAAAACGTTCATCAGACGCGCTCCATAGAGTGCGGACAACATTGAGTATTGCTGCTCAAGGGGTAAATCGAGTCCCCACTCGTTGATTGCGAGTTGGATTGGATGTCGTGGGCTAAGCTCATTCAGCATCTGCGAGACTTGCTGATAGAACCGTTGATAAAAGAGTGGACGCGCCATCAAGTTTAGAGAATCGCCTGCAATCTCCGTTCGTCCGTAGTAGTGGTGAATTGCGAGGTAATCGATCTGAGACCCTGCGTTAGAAACGACCTTGCGATTCCATTCCATGTTGTTGTCGCCCACGGCGATCAGTTTTATCGATGCGTCCACCTTACGCATCGCTGTAGCGTAACGATTCAAGTTACGTGCATATATCTCGGCATCACTGTGGCCTCTGACCCATGGTCCCCAGATCTCGTTTCCGATCTCCCAGAGTTTTACGTTGAACGGTTGAGAATAACCATGAGCGATTCGCAGCGATCCGTATTTTGTTGAAGCGGAACCATTGCAGTATTCAACCCACGCGGCCGCTTCCTCCACGGTTGCGCCACGACCTTCGACGTTCACGGTTATCGCCGGCTCGGCGCCGACCGTCCTGCTGAGACTTATGAACTCAGGTGTACCAAAGTCGCTTGGCTCTGGTTCGTTTTTCCAGGATAGGTTTGTCCAGGTGGTGCGTTCGTCGCGAGGCCCGACAGCCCATTCCCAGTGATAGTCTTGAGCGACGTTGCCGCCGGGCCACCGTAAGAAAGCAGGTCGAAGATCCTTGACCTTATTAAGGACGTCGCGCCTTACTCCATTAACTGCATCGGCCGGCATCAGTGATACCTGGTCCAGCCACAGCCTTCCGCGGCCTTCAAAAATAATCACAAACCGCGCAAGCGAATCCGTGGTGTTACTCGTAAGACGAAACTCGTACTTGCGCCAACCACCCTTCCCTGGAGTGATTGCAGTCTCGGCGTAAACGCGACCGCCGGAGTCATCCTTTTCCAATGAGAAGGTAATGCGTCCGATGTAATCGTTGCTCTTTACCCATGCAGACCCGACATAACCAAGGCCTGCCCGCACGTAGACCCGATTTTGAAAACATCCATGCCTGCGAATGACGCCTTCACGGGCATCAACCCGTAAGGAATGTTCAGTGGTTTCCGCTGCCTTGCGCTCGGGGTAACTAGCCGTCGCGTCCCAGGTAAAGTTTAGAGCGTAGTCGTCGTTCCGATCGTCTGGGTAACGTTCCCAGTAACGCGACAAGCCGATTGAAGTGGGGTGTTCCTCGAAACTACGGTTGTGCAGGAGTTCGGCGTGAAGGCCAAACTTGATGCCTTCAAACATATGTTCAAGGAACTGGCCATAGAGTAGCGGGCTGATCTTGCCCGTGGGATGAGATGCATCGATCGAGATAGAGGCGCGAGGAGACTGAGTTTGTGCCTGAGCAGTTAATGAGGTTGCAAAACTAAGCCAAAGGATAAGGATGAATCTTAAAGATTTCAGGCCAATCTGGTTCTTCCGATAACTTTGGCTATCACTTGGCGTAGGTGATCGCATTAGAAGTTTTCATTCTCAACGGGCTGCAGCCCGGTGTAGCAACTTTTTTCACCGCGCTAAATAAAGCACGGTGAGTATGAGATATCCAGCCTGCGCGGAGATTCACCTGCTCTTAGTTACCAGAACTTGAACTGAATCCCCATTGTTTTCAGATGAGCCGTAACCCTCGGATTGCAGAGCGTGCTATCCTAAATGTCCCAAGAATATAGTTTGAGTTCAATACGCATCGGGTTTTGGCTTGGCAACTCGCTATCCAAAGCTGAAGCGGCGCGTTTATTTTCTGACAATTGAACTGCGTGCACCAATGAAATCACAGCGCAAAGGGGTACAGGTCATGTCCGCGTTCCGAAGATCATCGTTGCTTTTCGTCACGATTGCGGTGCTGTCACAAGTCGCTCTAGCCTTACCAAGTAAAAAATGGTCCGAAGCGAAGGCGAACTTGTGGTACCGAAATCAGCCTTGGCTCGTTGGAAGCAATTACATTCCCGCCACCGCTATAAACGAACTCGAGATGTGGCAAGCGGATACTTTTGATCCCAAACGTATCGATACTGAATTGGGTTGGGCCAGCAGCATCGGTATGAACACGATGCGTGTGTTTCTGCACGACCTTGTTTGGAAGCAGGATCCCGAGGGGTTCAAAAGACGAATTGATACCTTTCTAAATATCTGCGCCAAACATCACATCAAACCAATGTTTGTCCTCTTTGACTCATGCTGGGATCCTTACCCTGCTGTTGGAAAGCAGCGTGCGCCACGTCCGGGCGTACACAATTCCGGTTGGATGCAGAGTCCGGGCGCCAAAGCGCTTGCAGATCCAGAGGAGTACCCACGCTTAGAACAATACGTAAAGGGAGTTGTCGGGGCATTTGCGCGTGATCCCAGGATTCTAGCCTGGGATATTTGGAACGAACCTGACAACACGAATGGTTCGAGTTACGACAAGACGGAACCTAAACGTAAGGTTGAGATAATCCTTGCACTGTTACCACAGGCATTCGCATGGGCAAGAGAAGTCGGGCCACAGCAGCCATTGACGAGTGGAATCTGGAAAGGTGATTGGTCTGCGCCTGACAAAATGGACGTGATGGATCGAATGCAGATTCATCTCTCGGATATCGTTTCCTTTCACAACTACGACGACGGTAACGAATTCGAGAAACGCGTCAAGTGGCTGCTGCGCTATCGCCGGCCGCTTCTTTGTACTGAATACATGGCTCGAGGTAACAAAAGCACTTTCCAGGGAACGCTTCCTATTGCCAAAAAATATAAGGTGGCGGCAATCAACTGGGGACTGGTCGCCGGGAAAACTCAGACGTATCTCCCGTGGGATTCGTGGCAGCACCCATACACGGATCGCGAACCTGCCATTTGGTTTCATGAGGTCTTTCGCACAGACGGTTCCCCATATCGCGAGGATGAGGTTGAATTGATTAGACGTCTGATTCTTGGTGGACGTTCAGGTGCACACCACGGATCTTTGGGAGCCGCTGGCGGAGCGGGTCAAATTATTTCATTCACACCGGGCTTCAGCCCGATGTCTAGTGGGAGCCCGATTCGTGAACCGTTTTAACGGTTTACGCTTGCTCGTGACGATAAACCGTTGAAACGGTTTTCGTATTGTCAGCGCCACCTTGAGCACCTGGCTAAAGCCACGGTGAGAATGAGAGTTGAAAGCTAATTTGATGGGATCATCATGAACAGAATACAAAAGCAGGTTAGTAGATGGTTCTTCCTACCTGTTTGTGCATTGAGCCTCAGCCTTCAAGCGCCGAGTGCTCTTGCTCAGAACACCAACACCATCACCGTTCAAGTCGACAAACCTGGCGCCGACATATCTCCAACAATGTTCGGAATCTTTTTTGAAGATATTAACTTCGGTGCCGATGGCGGACTCTATCCGGAACGGGTGAAGAATCGTTCGTTCGAGTTTCCCGAGCCGCTTATGGCCTGGAAGCAGATCGACAAAGGATCAGCAAACGGTAGCATTACCGTTCTTACTGAAAATCCTATAAACGATGTCAACGCTCATTACCTTCACTTCGAAGTGACATCGGCTGGCAAAGGTTTCGGTGTCATGAACGAAGGTTTTCGAGGGATGGGTTTTCAACGAGGAGCACCATATGTGTTGACGCTCTTTGCGCGCAATCCTGTCCACACTGAGCGAGCCGGCAATGCACGGATAACAGAACACGCTCCGGTTGTGCTACGAGCGGAATTAGAAGATCAAAACGGTCGTGTTCTTGCCACTGCAAGGCTCTCCGGCTTTTCTCAGAATTGGAAGAAGCACTCCATCGTTCTTCGACCCTCCGCTACATCTGTAAAAGCTCATCTCAACCTGTTTGTTGAAGCAGGCCGCTCACTTGACCTCGACATTGTTTCGCTGTTTCCGATGGGGACCTGGAAGAACCGTGAAAACGGCCTACGCGCAGACCTCGTGCAGTTATTAAAAGATATGAAGCCGGGGTTTTTGAGATTTCCAGGAGGATGCATTGTTGAGGGACGATACCTGAAAACTCGTTACCAGTGGAAAACAACGGTTGGTGATCTCACGAAGCGGAAACTGATCATCAATCGCTGGAACGACGAATTCAAACACCGTCCCGCTCCTGATTATTATCAATCTTTCGGCTTGGGTTTCTTCGAATACTTTCAGCTCGCTGAGGACATCGGCGCCGAACCATTACCGCTTGTTAACTGTGGTATGGCGTGTCAATTCAACTCCAGTGAGTTAGTTCCGCTGGATCAGTTGGACCCTTACGTTCAGGATGCTTTGGATCTGATCGAATTCGCCAACGGACCCGTGTCTAGTGAATGGGGCCGTCTCCGTGCTGCGATGGGGCATCCGGCTCCATTCAACATGAAGATGCTTGGTGTTGGAAATGAACAATGGGGACCACAGTTCATTGAAAGATACGAAGTCTTTTCAAAAACTCTAAAAGCAAAACATCCAGAGATCACTCTCATTTCCGACTCCGGCCCGAGTCCCAACGACGAGAGGTTTAAGTTCCTTTGGACCAAGTTAAGAGAACTAAACGCAGACATCGTCGATGAGCATTACTACACGGCGCCGGGTTGGTTTCTCGCAAATTCGGATCGTTATGACAACTATCCGCGCACCGGCCCAAAAGTGTTTAGCGGCGAATATGCTGCTCAGAGTGTCGGGATTGCGAGTCCTAATAATCGAAACAATTGGGAATGCGCACTGGCTGAAGCGGCATTCATTACTGGACTTGAAAGAAACGCAGATGTCGTTCGCATGGCCTCATACGCGCCGCTCTTTGCTCACGTTGATGGTTGGCAGTGGACTCCCAATCTAATCTGGTTCGACAATTTACGTTCCTATGGCACACCAAACTATTACGTGCAAAAACTATTCAGCACTAACCGCGGCACAAATATTCTTCCAGTGCTGTTAGATGGATCACCCCGTAACGCTCAACAAAGCCTTTACGCTAGTGCATCTGTGGATCGACGAGCTGGTGAGGTGGTTCTTAAGATTGTCAACGCGGCACCATCGCAAAGAAATGTCCGCATAAACTTAGCCGGCGCCAGCGGAGTCAGACGAATTGCGAAGGCTTATGTTCTCGGTGCCACGGATCTCAAGACTGAAAATAGCCTGGATCAGCCGATGACGCTCGCGCCAGTTCAACGTCAGGTCCAAGTGCAATCAGTTGAATTCAGTTACACGCTGGATCCAAGTTCAGTTACGGTCCTGCGAATTGCTACTCGATAGGGGCCGCTGTATCCGATATGCCTCTGTCGTTTCGTGCGTATACTAGCGAGGACCTGATTGAATGAGGATCGACCAGACAGACGCATATCGGACATCACTGGTCGTGACGCGCAGAGGTTTGAGAGCCATTTTGTCAGGGTTATTGTTGTTCTGTGCCATATCAGGGCTGGCGCAAACCAAAAAGTCTGAACCGCAAGTGCTCTCGCTCCAGGGCGACCTCAGCCCAATACACGATCCGTCTATCATTCGCCAGGGCGGAACGTACTACGTCTTTTCCACCAACTGGTTTCAGCGAAAACTCCTACCAATTTTTTGTTCAACGGATCTGGAACAGTGGAAGTTTTGTGGAAACGTCTTTGACGCAGTGCCAGAGTGGGCGCTGAAGGAAGTACCAGGTGCTCGTGGCATTTGGGCGCCAGATATTTCTCATGTTCGCGGCGAATATCGTTTGTACTATGCGGTCTCTACATTTGGCAGCAGAGATTCCGTGATTGGATTGTCCACAAACAAGACGCTCGACGCCAACGACTCCGCATACAAGTGGGTGGACCAAGGTGTGGTTCTCAGATCGACAAAAGAAGACAACTTCAATGCTATCGATCCTAATTACGTTCGGGATGGGAATGGTGATAGCTGGTTGGCATTCGGAAGTTTTTGGGATGGCATCAAAATGCGAAGGCTGGATGAAAAAACAGGAAAACTGTCCGAGCAGGACACCAAGTTATATTCATTAGCTACTCGGCGACCACTGGAACCGCCTGCGATCGAGGCACCGGCAATTATTCGCCACGACAAACATTACTACCTTTTCGTTTCGTTTGATTTTTGCTGCCGGGGAAAGGAGAGCACCTACAAAATCCGTGTTGGTCGAGCCGATAAGATAACGGGCCCTTACCTCGACCGAGACGGTAAAGCAATGATGCAGGGTGGTGGGACTTTGTTGGTGGAAGGTTCGCGCGATTGGCGTGGGCCTGGGGGACAGTCAGTATTCCGTGACGCTTCGCGGTACTTAATGGCCTTTCATTCTTACGATGCGCAAACGGGAAGGGCCAACCTGATGATCTCGACGATCGTTTGGGAAAACGGTTGGCCAAAGGCAGCAGTGTTGCCTTGAGCCGAGCTTTCATGACTAACAACTTAGTGCGTGAATTCAATCCGCCTCTCATTCTCACCGGGCTTCAGCCCGGTGAAAGGAGGCGTTGGAGATTACGAACCGTTTCAACGGTTTATCGAACACTCGAGATTGGTGGTTGGCATGTTTCGAAGAGTAAACCGTTAAAACGGTTCCCCTAAATTCCAAAGCGCTTGTCACCGGGCTGAAGCCCGGTGAGAATGAGAGGTAACTGAAGAAGCGCTTCGACAGAATCCCCCACGCGATAACAACAATGTTCCCACATGAGAACTTCGGCCGCGAGCTTCGCGTCATAGTGATTCTGCTTCTACTTCTGACCGCATCTCGCCTTCTCACCTCAGCACAGCAACCAACTCCAACACCGCCACAAACGGGGCGCTCTTATGACACTACCAACCTGCCGAAGACTCCTCCTAGTCCTGGCCCTCAAGCTAAGTCACCCGTGCTTTTCACCGACATCCGGATCTCGAGCAAGATAGATTTCATACATGCGGGTTCGCCCACGTCGAAGAAGTTTTTGCTGGAGACGATGGGTGGAGGAGTAGCGATTTTTGATTTCAACAACGACGGTCGCATGGATTTGTTTTTCACAAATGGCGCACTGCTGCGTGAAGAGATGCCGGCTGATGCCATGCCGGAAAAAGTCGACGCCAGGTTTTGGAATCGACTCTATCAGCAGCAGATTGATGGGAGCTTTCAAGACGTCACCGAACGCGCGGGGCTACAAGGCAAGGGTTACAGCATGGGCGTTGCTGCTGGTGATTTCGATAACGATGGTTTCGTCGATCTTTACGTGACGGGCTATGGAGAGAATCATCTGTATCAGAATAAGGGCAACGGTACGTTCGCTGATGTCGCCCAAAAACTGGGAGTTAGTGGAGGCGGATGGTCCACAAGTGCGGGTTGGTTCGATTTTGATCGCGATGGCCGACTCGATCTTTTTGTCGCGCGATACCTGACTTGGGATTTCGCGAAAGGATTTCTGAGTTGCGGAGATCCGCGCCCAGGCCTGCGCGCATACTGTCATCCGGACAATTTCAGTGGCACTACGAATCTTCTGTATCACCAAAAGTCTGAAGGCGGCTTTGAAGATGTAACTGTTAAGGCCGGAGTTTCCGATTCAAAAGGGAAGGGGCTGGGAGTGGCATTTGCAGATTTCGACAACGACGGATGGCTGGATGTGTTTGTGGCAAACGATAGTGTGCGGCAATCGCTATATCACAACAAGAAGGATGGAACATTCGAAGACATCGCGGTGGTGTCTGGTGCCGGTTACGATGAGAATGGCAAAACGTTTGCCGGAATGGGCGTGGACGCTGCTGATTACGACAACGATGGCTGGCCGGATGTTGTCATTACTACGCTGTCGAACGAAACCTATCCGCTCTACCACAACAACAAGGATCTGAGTTTCGCCTGGGCCACCAATTCCACGTCTGTCGCGCAGATTTCGTTGCTTTATTCCGGGTGGGGCGTCCACTTCATAGATGCTGATAATGATGGCTGGCGCGATATCTTTGTGGCCCAAAGTCACGTGTTGGACACGATTGAGAAAACGACCAGCTATTTGAAGTATAAGCAAATGCCTTTATTAATGCGTAATACTGGCCAGTCTTTTGTAAATGTTTCGGCAACAGCGGGTCAATCTCTCAATGTGCCGATTGTCGCGCGAGGGGCTGCATTCGGCGACCTGAATAATGATGGTCAGATCGATGTTGTTTTGGGCGTGCTTAACGACTCACCTGTAATCTTGCGGAACGAGGGGACTAAAAACAATTGGATTGGTATATCCCTCGTCGGTTCAAGATCTAATCGGTCGGGGATTGGTGCCCGAGTTGTCGTAACCGTCGCCAACGGTCGGAAACAAGTGTTCGATGTCTCTACAGGTGGAAGTTATCTTTCGGCAAACGATCCACGACTCATTGCTGGTTTGGGACAGGCTACTGGAGTCAAGTCAATTGAAGTACGCTGGCCGAGCAGTAAAGTGCAAACGATCAAGAATCCGGCGTTTCAAAAGTATTTGACGGTGAATGAGGCGGACGGTGAAAACTGAAGGGAGAATTTCTGGCGCCCGACAAAGAAATTCATGTTAACGTCGAGTCTTCCTTGACATCATGCTCAGTATAATCCTATATAGGCACGCCCAACGATCTTATTGCCGAGAAATGCTCAGTCTTCCAAAAGCGACACTTCATCATCAGACGTTGCTGAGCCCAACCCCCACGAGTATGACCTTATGAAACTGGTGAACAGACGTGATTTCCTTGCGACATCGCTCCTGACCGGGGGTGCGCTTTTGACCCGTGGTTCTCATCGTCAGGAAGTCCGCACGGCTGAAGCGCGCATTGAAGTGTTGTTGGACGAACCCATTGGTACGATCTCGCCTGATATTTACGGCCATTTCGTGGAGCACCTTGGCGGGGTTGTCTACGATGGTATCTGGGTGGGCGAAGGCTCGAAGATCCCAAACATCGGAGGAATCCGAAGCGCACTAATCGAAAACATGAAGCGCATCAAAGCGCCCGTCATTCGCTGGCCTGGGGGATGTTTCGCTGACAGTTATAACTGGCGCGATGGCATTGGTCCACGATCTCAACGACCGCGTCGCACGAATTTTTGGGTCGATGCTCCGGAATGGCGCGAAGCCCCCACGGGACCGTGGAAGTTTGAGACTAACGAATTTGGTACAAATGAGTTCATGCGTTTTTGCCAGTTAAGCGGAGCAAAGCCGTATGTAGCCGCTAACTTAAGGAGCTTGTCTGCCAAAGATACTTACGAATGGGTCGAGTATTGCAACTCGCCGGCAGGAAGTACTTCACTAGCTGACATCAGAGCGGCGGGCGGAGATCGCGAGCCTTTCAAAGTCAGGTTCTGGGGAATTGGAAACGAATCATGGGGTTGTGGTGGTAATTTCACACCAGAAGAGTATGCGATGGAGTATCGGCGATTCATCGCCTGGATTCCGCGATATGGAGTCAACCTGGCGTTCATAGGTTCCGGCCCAAACGGTGGGGACCTGGAGTGGACTCGCAGGTTCTTTACTAAGCTGGTGGAAAAGGGTCAGGGCCAACTCGGCTCGCTTTACGGGTGGGGGTTGCATAACTACACCTGGAATCTCAGCAAAGGTCAGAGTAACGATTGGTTCAGTGCGAAAGGTGATGCTTCAAACTTCGGAGTTGAAGACTGGTACGAACTATTCAGGCAGGGCGACACGATGGAATCGCTGATCAAAAGCCAATGGGATGCTATGGGTCAAATCGATCGGCAACATCGCGTGAAGCTGATTGTGGATGAGTGGGGCGCGTGGTACAAGCCGGGAACTGAAGCTCATCCAACACACCTGCTGGGCCAGGCCTCAACTCTTCGAGACGCCCTCCTTTCAGGATTAACTTTGGATACCTTCAATCGTCACGCAGACAAGGTTGTCATGGGAAATGTGGCCCAACTAATAAATTGTTTACATTCTCTCTTTATCGCCCACGAAGATCGGTTCATCGTTACGCCCACATTCCACGTTTTCGAGATGTATTCGGCACACCAGGGCGGAACCGCTGTACGGACAGTGTTTTCAGCGCCAACTGTTAATTACACTCGAATGGGCAAGCCTGCTTCGTTTTGGGGTGTAGCAGGCTCGGCGTCCTTACATGACAAGGAGCTGATCGTTACCGCCGTCAATCCGCACGCAAGTGAACCTAAAGAGGCTGACATCGTCGTTCGTGGAGCGACCGTGCAGAGCGCTCGTTCGCGAGTGCTTACCGCTAACGATATTCATGCGCACAATAGTTTCGAGAATCCTCGGGCATTAGAGTCACGTGACGACGTCGTAAATCTGAGAAACGGCAGCGTGGTGTTTCGTTTGCCACCAGCCTCGGTTGTTAGGCTGCAACTAAGACTCGTATAAAAGGATTCGCTTATTTCTGAGGTCGTCGGTAATCAGGTGGAATCAATGACGTGGGAAGAACGATGGCACCCTTTGCGTGAGGAATGGGTCATCGTTGCGGCACATCGGCAGGATCGACCGTGGAACGGCGCGGTGGTTCAGCACGAGGAAGAGAAGCTGCCTGAATACGAGCCCGATTGTTACCTGTGCCCGGGCAATCATCGGGTGAGCGGAAAAATCAATCCGCAATACAGTCACACATTTGTTTTCGATAATGATCATCCCAGCGTTTCGCTCGAAGCGCCACGCAAGATAGATCCAGCAACAGGTATCTATCGCAATCAACCGGCTCAAGGTGTCGCCCGAGTAGTTTGTTACAGTCCCAAACACAACCTGACGTTGAGTGAACTGGAGTTGGAAGACGTCGAGAACCTGCTGACCGTTTGGCAGGAACAGTACGAGGAACTTGGAAAACGCCCGGAAATATCACACGTCTTGATTTTCGAGAACAAGGGTGAAGCTGTCGGTGTGTCGAATCCTCATCCGCATTGCCAAATCTATGCGAACAACTTCGTGTTCAAAACGATCGAAACCGAAGCCCGTGCCAGTCAACGCCATCTAGTTGAAACTGGTCGCATTTTGTTTCAGGATATTCTGGCTGCTGAGAAGCAAGATCAGAGACGCATTATTGTGGAAAACGATTCGGCAATCGCTTTTTTGCCCTACTTCGCGCGCTATGCGTATGAAGTCTTTGTTGCGCCGAAAGCCACCCACCCCAGTTTGGCATCGCTGTCAAAAGAGGAAGTAAAGGATTTTGGCGAAGTACTAAAACAGGTAGCCGTGAAAATGGACAATCTCTGGCAGATGCCTTTTCCCTATGTGATGCCGTTGCACCAGGCGCCTACTGATGGAGGAGACTACAGCGGTTTTCATTTCCACATCGAGTTCCATCCTCCGCTGCGGAAACCGAACCTTCTAAAGTACCTGGCTGGCCCAGAAATCGGTGGCGGTAATTTTTTGAGCGACACCGCGCCGCATGAAAAAGCAGCAGAGCTGCGAGCGCAGTCAGAAGTGCACTACAAGCAGCAGAAGTGAAAAAATCATTGGTCATATATATGAGCAATGATTCTGTTTTTCGGAGCCTTGAATGATCCTCGTTACCGGCGGTGCCGGGTACATCGGAAGTGTTACTACCAATTTATTAATCGCTCATGGTGAGAATGTCGTAATCCTGGACAATCTTTCCCGCGGTCACCGGCTCGCGTTGCCAGCGAGTGCGCCGTTCTACGAAGGTGACATTGGAGATCGTCAGCTGCTGCGGCGCATCACGAGTGAGCATCAAGTCGACGCGTGTATTCACTTCGCTGCTCTCGCATATGTGGGCGAGTCGGTTGTCGACCCAGCCCGTTACTTTCATAACAATGTCGAACAAGGTATCCGTCTCCTCGATGGACTTATTGAAGGCAACGTAAAGCAGCTCGTGTTTTCCTCAACCTGCGCGACTTACGGTGAACCACAGACAATACCCATCTCGGAGAACCATCCACAAAAACCAACCAATCCGTATGGTTGGTCGAAGCTGTTTATGGAACGGATTATGGAGAGTTACGACCAGGCGTACGGACTAAAGTTCGTTGCCTTGCGTTACTTCAACGCTTGCGGCGCAGCGGGAGAAGTGGGCGAAGATCATGATCCCGAAACGCATTTGATTCCAAATGTCCTCAGGGCCGCACTTGGAAAAACTTCAGTCGTTTCTGTCTTTGGTGATAACTATCCGACGCCCGATGGTACGCCGATACGAGACTACATCCACGTTTCAGATCTGGCTGACGCACATGTCCGAGCGCTGGAGCACTTGCGTGGTGGTGGCAAATCTGAGCGGATTAATCTCGGTAATGGCCACGGATACTCAGTTCTCGAAGTGATAGAAGCGGCCAGACAAGTTACCGGTAAGCCAATTGCGATACGAATCGAACCCCCTCGTCCTGGAGATCCTTCGAGACTGGTTGCTGATGCTCGGTATGCACGTACGGTGCTTGGGTGGAACCCGCAATACACTGAACTGGCATCGATCCTGTGGAGCGATTGGGATTGGCGCCTGAATCACCCGGATGGCTACTCTTAAGATCTCAAATCTCAGATCTCAGATCTCAGATCTCACAGGGGCGGGTGAATCAACCTGCCA
>DASYRR010000144.1:0-69451 GCA_036004125.1 Pyrinomonadaceae bacterium
GCGGGCATATATTGCCTCAACGTAAGGAGCTTTGCCATCGGAAACGTAAACTGCTGGGGAGCCTTGAGGTGTTTAGGGCAAAGGAAAGTGACGAGGCCTGACACAGAATTCGATTAAGTCATGCACTTAAGAGGGCAGACAAGATAGAAGCGGATTTGGCCGCCTCGGGTTCGGTTCAAGTCTCCGTCTTTCAGTAGGTTAAGACTTAAGCGGGTTAATTAACCTACTTAACCTGGTTAACCTTTTGGGTAAACCCCGTTCTCACTGTAGGTTGCGGCTTAACCAAAATCTGAATTCTCGCGAAGCATTCCTAAGATCACCAAGAGTCATTTTTTGAGGCGGACGTGCGCGTGTAATGACGCAGATCAGCCACGCTCGCGGAGTTGACTAACAGTCGTCGCGCAGCTCTGCAATCAGCGAACAGCGCGCAGTATCGCGAGGGGCTAACCGCCGGGCGAAATGAAATAGAGTTGGGCAATAGAGTGGGCAGACAAGATAGAGCTTCAAAACCGAATTCAATTCAGCCGTAAGTTCTTGGTAATCAACAACTCTAGAATCTAGAATCTTGAGAAATAATCTTGAGAAACTTGAGAACGCAGCGAAGCGGTTTCCTCTCAGCTATTTGCGGCTCTATTTTCACGCGACATTTTGGGCGGATCAATTTCTGAAAATAGAGTTTTTGATTGCCCGAATAGAAGGGGGTCAGAACCCCTCTCAGAGAAGAGGGTGGGTGTTACGTCTTACACGCACCTTGGGTGTTTCGTTTTACACACAGGTGGTCCCACCAACTCGAATTTCGCCGGCGGTCCCAAGGCGTTCTCGGACTAACTCGTCAGAATCTCCCGATACTCCGCGTCTTTCCGGCTGTGGCACATCCGTTGTAATACGCGATGCATGCTCGACCCAGACCTACAAGAGAAATTGACTCGCTTATTCAATCGCATGAGCGAGGAAGCCATTGCGTTGCTTGCGGCCCAACCGGAGATAGAGAAAGTCACTGCCGAGCCGTTGCCTGAGTGGATGACCGCGAGTCAGTTGGCCCGCTACTGGCAACTCGTGAATGCGAACGGCGAGCCGACAACTGCCGCAATCATGAAGTGGACGAAGCGGGCAGAGAGTGAACATCCGTTGCCCTACTGCTGCATGGGAGACCTCTTGAGATTCAGGCGAGACGACGTTGACCGCTGGGCTCAGGAAGAGGCCGCGCGTCGTAGGGCTGAGAGCAACAGAAAGAAGCTTCAGCTCGCCAGTTGAGAGAATGTCCGACCTGGTGCGGGCGAGACGCCCGCGCTCCCAGTGAAACGGAGCCTCTCTTTCACACGTGCATCAGTTCGAATCGTGACACCGATCAGGCTCCTCGATAGAATGGCGGCATCACTTTGATGGCTGCCACTCTTCGAAAGGAGAGAAACAGAAATGGCAGTCTGGAAACGTTACAACGGAAAGCGCGTCAAGGGAGAAGGACCAAAGGGCAAAGGAACCTGGATCGTAGAGTTCAGATTACGCGGACACTACATCAAACAGGCTATCCCGGAAGCGCGGACCAAAGAACAAGCAGAACAAGCACAAACGAAAATCAAGCGAGAAATCTTCGATGATAAATACAATCGCGCCGCCGGCAACAAAGACTTCGCTGAATTTGTGGACGAAGTCTTTGTGCCCTGGGCGAAAGCATCGAAGCGCAGTTGGCAGGATGACGAGGAGCGTGCACGGCCTTTCAAAGATTTCTTCGAAGGCAAGCGACTTCGCGACATCACGCCGATGCTGATTGAGAAGTACAAACAACAACGCTTGAATACGACCACATTGCACAAACGGAAGCGGTCGTCAGCGACGGTTAATCGGGAGCTACAAGTTCTGTCGAAGGTATTTTCCATGGCCTACGACAATGGACTGGTGGAGACAAATCCGATGCGGCGAGTGCACAAGCTACGCGAGGCTCCGGCACGCGAGCGTTATCTGACCGACGAAGAAGAGAAGAGTCTTTTCGCGGTTCTCGTCGGGAGGCGCGCTCACATCCGTCCGATCATGGTCGTGGCTCTGCAGACAGGAATGCGGCAAGGGGAAATCCTGGGTTTGAAATGGGAGAACGTAGATTTCGAGCAAGGCACGATCTATGTGGCTCATACAAAGACAGGCCGACCGCGAAAGCTTCCTATGAGCGAGCCTGTCGAAGTGGAACTCAGATCGTTGAAGCAGGATGCTTCTTCAGACGAACATGTTTTCAGTTATGCCCGCACAGGTTTGAAGTTAACAACCTTCAGGCACGCGTGGGAAGGAGCATGTGCGGCTGCGAGGATATCCGGTCTTCGTTTTCACGATTTGCGTCACACGTTCGCGACTCGTTTGAGGGCAAAGGGAGTACACGAGATGGACATCATGTCATTGTTGGGCCATACCACTTTGCAAATGACTTCTCGGTACAGTCATGCCATGCCGGAGAACCTGCGTACTGCGGTTGACTCACTAACGGGCGGGCCTTTACCGCTGCGTTTGGTGGCCGGTGGTTCCAGAAGCGCGCCAAGATCGCGCCAACTCGCTACTGGGACCGAAGGAACGTGATCATGGAAGTGTGTAAGTTGTTGAAAATAGTGGCGGAGGGGACAGGACTCGAACCTGCATAGCCTTTCGGCCGGCGGTTTTCAAGACCGCTGCACTACCATTATGCGACCCCTCCGCATTGTGGCGTCGATGAATATAGCGCAACCCTGAGCACGCGCCAAACCCATTTAAGATCTCAGATTTCAGATAATTTCAGATCTCAAATCTCACATGGCACGCAGCGTGCTCTAAGACTCTGAGGGCGAGTAGCGCACCAAAAAAGAGCTGATCGGTTCTTTATGCCCCGGCGCTTCGCCTTTGCATGTCCCACTTTGCCGCGCTCTTCAGCCCGACCAACATCGAAAACCCAAATCGAAGTCCCCATGAACACAATTCGTCTGCGACTCATTCACTGTGACAACCTCTGCCGGATCAAAAGTGGGCTGGCTGGATTGTCCGCAATTTTGCTCCTCACCATGTTACTCCCGGCGTGTAGCTACATTCGCCCCAAACCAAATCTTCCCACGCTCAGTCGCGTCGACGAAATTCTGAAACTTTCCCCTGCGGAAGCTTTGCTTGGCTATCCGGTGCACCTGCGAGCCGCCGTCACTTATTACGATCCCGAGTGGCACATTTTGTTCGTTCAAGACCCATCCGCAGGAATGTATCTAAATACCAGCGGGCGCGAATTGAATATTCAGTCAGGACAGATGGTGGAAATTGTGGCTTCGACCGGAAAGCAAAGCGAGTTAATTGATCCGCAAATACAAGTACTCGGACCGACGCTGATGCCTGATCCAAAAGATGTAACGTTGAAGCAGGCAGCAGCCGGTGGGGATCTCTTGAATCAGTGGATCAGGGTCACAGGCACTGTTCGTGCAGCGAGCATGCAGGACGGACGATTGAATCTTCGAATTGCAGGACACGGTGGACAGTTACAAGCAATTCTTCTCAACATTAAAGACGTTAATCCTTTAGGGCTAATAGATGCACGTATCAGCGTCCAAGGTGTTTGCGGGGCCCACATTAATGAGCGCGGAGCGATTGACGGCACCACATTACTAGTCACCAGTCACGCTCAAATAAACGTGCAAGAGCAGCCGGTTGCGGATCCTTTTTCGATGGTTCCTACTTCTGTTGACAGCATTCTTAATTCAACACCTGAGAATTACCCACTCCATCGCGTGCGCCTCAAAGCAACAATGCTTGAACAAAAGGAGAGTGGGTGGTTGTCAATAAAAGACGAGACAGGACAAATCTGGGCACACGCGGAACAACTCACTTCTGTTCAGCCGGGTATTGCCGTCGATGTGGTTGGTTTTGCAGAGCTCGCAGACTCAAATCACACACTACAGCAGGCGATTGTCCATCCAGCCAGCAAGGCCAACTTATCCACTAAAACGGTAGCTCAACAACATCCGGGGGCGCTTACGAGTGTCGCTCAAGTGCGTCGTCTTACTCCCGAAGAAGCTAGCGAGAGTAAGGCAGTACAGATCCGAGGCGTAGTTAGTTACCACGATCCTGCCTGGGGTCTCCTCTTCATTCAGGATTCAACAGGCGGCATTTATGTCGACACGCACGGCCAACAGTTAACTATCAACGCCGGTGATGTGGTGCAGGTCGACGGGATTTCATCGCCCGGCGACTTCGCGCCGATAATTAGCCGCCCGCAAGTTAGCGTTTTGGGTAACTCCGATATGCCTGTCCCGCAGCAACTCACAGCCGCCAGATTGATTTCCGGGAAGGAGGACAGTCAATACATAGAAACGACCGGGATTGTTCGTTCGCTGTCGCAGGATCCAAACCATCTCTTTCTCAATATCGACGCGGACGGAATGATCTTAAAAGCACAAATTCCGAGTTTTCAGCAAAGCATTCCTTCCAAGCTGATAGATTCGGAGGTCAGAGTACGGGCTGTTTGCGGAACTATATTCAATAAGATGCGCCAGCTGATCGGTGTTCAACTATTCATCTCACATTTGGACGACATCGTTGTAGAACGCGCAACTCATGATGATCCATTTTCGGCGCCGGCGCGCTCGGTTAATTCGCTTCTCCGGTTTTCACCTGAAGAAGGACCTGGGCACAGGGTCAAAGTCGCCGGCACTGTAACTCTTCAGCGCAGCAAAGACTCTTTCGTTATTCAGGATTACACCGGCGGACTCTACATCCAGACAGATCAATCAGTATCAGTAACACCTGGCGATCAAATCGAGGTTTTAGGCTACCCGATGGTCTCCGGTTATACCCCAGTGTTACAGAATTCCGTCTTCAGGAAGATTGGTACAGAACCAGTCCCCGCTCCCCTCACGTTGACCGGCGATACTGCTATGACAGGCAATTACGACGCTGTCTTCGTACAGATAGAAGCTCGCGTGTTGCAGGAATTGACTAGCTCAGCTGAGCGGGTTTTTGTCTTGCAGAGTGGTCAGATTGTTTTCAACGCGCACCTGGCCCAGCAAAACAGTAATAGTAATGTGAACGCCATTGAGCCTGGAACTCTTGTGCGATTAGTGGGCGTCTGTTCAGTGCAAGTGACTGACTCAGGTGCTGCTCGCGTGCCGAGTTCGTTTCGAATTTTCCTGCGCGGTCCGGCAGACATAACGGTGCTGCAAAAGCCCACCTGGTGGACTGCGACGAGGACGTTGGCAGTGTTGGGCCTAATGGCTGTGCTGATCGTTGTCGTACTCGGCTGGGTGGCAACGTTGAGGCGTCGCGTTCAGCAACAAACAGAGACGATTCGATATCGATTGGAAAATGAGGCTGCTCTCGAACAGCGTTATGGAGAACTCTTCGAGAATGCCCGCGATATCATTTTCACCCTTGATCTCAAGGGAAACTTCACATCTCTGAACTCCGCAGCCGAACGATTCAGTGGCTACTCGCGTGAAGAAGTACTCAAGATGAACATCATGCAAATAGTGGCTCCCGAAGATCGTGATTCAGCCACATACTTAGACGGCAACGCACTGGATAAATCTGAAAGCATCTACGAATTGAATGCGATCAGAAAAAACGGGAGTGTCCGAACTCTTGAGATCAGTTCACGTCCCATCTACGACAATAGTCGCGCGGTAGGAATACAAGGTATCGCGCGCGATGTAACTGAACGTAAGGAGATGGAAGCGGATCTGGAGAAAGCTCGGGATGTCGCAGTTAAGTCAGCGCGTCTCAAGTCGGAGTTTCTGGCAAACATGAGCCATGAAATCCGAACGCCAATGAATGGCATCATCGGAATGACTGAATTGGCGCTTGATACAGATCTTACCGATGAGCAACAAGAGTATCTGGGAATGGTTAAGCAATCCGCAGAATCTCTTTTGGTAGTAATCAACGACATACTGGATTTTTCCAAGATTGAGGCCGGCAAAATCGACATTGATGCGGTCGATTTTGACCTCGGTGAAACCATTAGCAATCTGATACGCCCGCTGGCAGTGCGTGCTCACGAGAAAGGACTCGAGATCACGACGCATGTCACTCCCGACGTTCCTGACTATTTGTCTGGCGATGCCACTCGGTTGCAGCAAATCCTTGTGAACCTGATTGGTAACGCGATCAAATTCACCGAGCAGGGCGAAGTCTGTTTGTCCATCGAAAAGGAGACGCAAAGAGAAAGTGAAGTCGTCCTGCATTTGAAGGTTAAAGATACAGGCATCGGTATCGCCCCGGAAAAGCAAGCATTGATTTTTGAGGCTTTCGCGCAGGCTGACGGCTCCACTACTCGCAAGTATGGCGGCACAGGCTTAGGGCTATCGATTACGGCTCAATTAGTTAATTTGATGGGTGGCGAGATTCGGGTGGAGAGCTCCAAAGAGACTGGTTGCGGAAGTACATTTCACGTCGTCCTGCCCTTCGGATTTGCCAAAACGGTCGCCGCCACTTCGGCGGACTTATCACAATTGGAAAACCTTCCAGTCCTCGTTGTGGATGACAACGCTACAAATAGAAAAGTTCTTGAAGAAACTCTCGCGACGTGGCACATGCAAGTAACAGCTGTCGAGAGTGGTCAAGCAGCTCTAACCGAAATGAAACGAGCGGCTGCTGCAAACAACGCATTCAAACTGCTGTTGCTCGATATGCACATGCCCGAGATGGACGGCATCGAACTGATGAAGAATATCAAGCAGTGTCCTGACTTAAGCGGAGCTGCAATCATGATGTTGTCCTCAGCTGATTTGTCGAAACAGCGCGCATACTGCAAAGAGCTCGGTTTGGACATCTTACTTGTGAAGCCAATATGGCGCTCCGAATTATTGTCGGCGATCCGGAAGGTGCTGGGAACCAGAACTCAGAGGAAGGATGATTCAGCAATGAACCGAGGGCAATTAGCAGAACCGAATGGACGCAAGCTTCAGATCCTCCTGGCGGAGGACAACCTCATTAATCAACTGGTGGCTACGAATGTCCTGAAGAAACAGGGCCACGCGATCACTGTCGCAAATAACGGCAAGCAAGCCTTTGAAATGTTTGTAGAGGGAAACTTCGATATCGTCCTAATGGATGTTCAGATGCCTGAGATGAACGGCTTTGATGCTACAGGTCTAATTCGAGACTATGAGCAATCGACCCAGAGACGCACACCAATCATTGCCATGACAGCCTACGCCATGACGGGCGATCGCGAACGTTGTCTGGAAGCGGGAATGGACGGATACATCTCCAAACCGCTGCAGACGGAAGAACTGTTGCGCAAGGTAGCAGAGCTAACATCGCTCCCAACAACCTTAACGAATGGAAATAATCAGGACAACGACGAAATAGTTTCAGCGTTGGTCGCGCGCGTCGATGGCGACGTGGAAGTGGCGCGTTACCTTGCCGTGCTATTTGTTGAGGATTGTCCAAAACTGCTTGGGCAAATACGCGAAGCACTTGAACAACACGATCACGAAAAGCTCAAACGAGCTGCACACACAATGAAGGGTTCAGTTTGTTATTTTGCGAGTGACAGAGCAACTGAAGCTGCACAGCGACTAGAAACGCAGGGGTCGAACAATGATTTGGCAAACGCTATGGAGAGTTTGAAAGATTTGGAACTGGCACTAAAACAAATCATGCCTGTAGTCAGCAACTTCGCGAACGCTAACGTGTGCGAACCAGTCGCGTAAGATCTTGCAGAGACGGGGAGATTGGGTGACGGGGTGATGGGGCGAGACAGTGATCCGGAGACGCGGTGACACGTCTTCGTCACCCAGTCTCCCCGTCACGTCTCCCCGTCTCCCTGTCTTTGCATTAGATACGTGCCTAACTAAATTTGCGATCTCTCGGGGAAAGAGGCACGATTAAGTAACAAAGACGAAAGACCTAAGGCCATTCGCTGCCTATGCGCGTAACGATCGGTCAAATCAACACCATCAATGGCGACTGGGAAAGCAACACGGCCAGCATTATCCGGGCAATCGAACAAGGCAAGAAGGATGGGTCAGACTTAGTTGTTCTTCCGGAAGTCAGCGTCCAGGGCTACACATCACAGGATTGGTTTCTTGATCGCGATGTCGAACGGTGTGCACTCGCGCCGCTTCAACAGATCATCGCCACCACCAACGGCATCACGGCCATCGTCGGCACCGTAAGACCATCAGGACTAGCTACGGGACGACGCCTCTACAACTCGGCGGCCGTTATCCGGAACTGTGAGTTGCTCGGTTTTGCCGACAAGACATTACTGCCCGAGTACGACGTGTTCGACGATCCGCGTTATTTCCAACCGTCACAAGAACGTCATCTGTTCAAGCTCCATGATCGAAACTTAGGCGTAGCAGTTTGTGAGGACTTCTGGAACGACAAGACCTTCTGGCGCGAACGTCTTTATACAAACGATCCGGCCGACGAGCTAATCGAGATGGGTTCGCAAGTTCTGGTCTCAATCAATGCGTCACCATTTAACAAAGGCAAGATGGCGCAGCGTTGTGCAATGGTGTCGCATCGCGCGAAGGCGGCGAAGTTGCCTATAGTTTTTGTCAATCTGGTTGGCGGCAACGATGGAATTATCTTCGACGGCGCCAGCATTGTCGCCGATGCAAATGGAAGGATCATTTTGCAAGCGCCTCCGTTTGAGGAGTTCATCGCCACCGTAGATCTCGATTGCGGAGTTGCTGATAAACGTTGCCTGCCCGGCGACGACAGCGAAACCGTTCACAGTGCTCTCGTACTCGGCATCCACGATTACGCCCGCAAGAACAAATTCACTACCGCTGTCATTGGTTTATCTGGAGGCATCGACTCAGCTGTCGTGGCTGCGCTTGCTTGTGAAGCATTAGGCGCTGAAAACGTCCTGAGCGTGATGATGCCTTCTCCTTACTCGTCTCGTTCCAGCATTGATGACTCCGTCGAACTTGGACGACGACTGGGCATGCGCGTCATCAAACATCCGATCATAAAGCCTTACGAGACGTTGTTAAGTGAATTGGAGCTGGAGGCGCCGGCTCAAGGCAAAAGCTCGTTGGCAGCTGAGAATCTGCAATCGCGACTTCGAGGAAATATCCTCATGACGATTTCAAATTCCGAGGGCCGTCTGCTGTTGTCAACCGGAAACAAGTCGGAACTCGCCCTGGGTTATTGCACGCTTTATGGCGATACTAATGGTGGCTTAGCGGTTATCGGAGACGTACTGAAGACCGAGGTTTATGCCTTGGCTACACACATCAATCGCGACCGAGAGATTATCCCGCAGGCCATTATCGACAAGCGTCCCTCTGCGGAACTTGCGCCCGGACAGTTTGACGATCAATCACTGCCACCTTACGACCAGCTCGATCGGATTCTGAAGCTCTATTTCGAGGAGAAGGCAACTCCAAAGGAAATTGTTGAAACCGGATTTGAGGCAGCGTTTGTTTACGATATTCTCAATCGCGTGGAGTCGCCGGCTAATGAGTTCAAGCGCCGGCAGTTGCCACCGACATTGATCATTTCAAGAAATGCTATTGGAGTTGGAAGACGACGGCCGGTGACGCATCACTATCGACGCGAACAACTGAATTGCTAATAAGGGTGCCTCCTTGGAGTGCGGGGACTTGTCACCGCTTTGGTACAGGGCGTCGTGAGATGTTGACCTTCGCTGTACCAAAGCGGTGACAAGTCCCCACACTCCAAGGAGGCGCCAGGAAAAGACAGAGATGACAGGGATAAAGCCTCAACGACCACAATTTGAATTAATCCGTTTCATCCGTGTTCATCTCTGGCTCATTGTTCTCTTCCTCGCTGTCCCATCCGTTTCAATTCGTGCTCAGCAAAGTTCTTCACTGGAAGACGATTCGTTTAGAGCCGTCGCCCGAGCTACAAATGCCGCTGCACGGTTGGCCGCTGCTGAGGACTTCGTAGCAAATTTTCCCGGAAGCACCAAACGTCCACGAGTGGCCCAGCTGGTCGCGGAACAGATAACTACTCTTCGTAACCCAGAGGTGGCGATTGCGCTAGTCAAACGCGCGCGTAGCATTTTTAGTTCGCCACCCGAGTTGGAGTTCATCAGTCCAGCCGCGCTGGAAATCTATGTTAGAGCCAATCGCATTGATGAAGCATTTGAACTGGCATCCGAGCTCCTTTCCGGGAAGCCAGGCGACATAAAGGCTCTCTCGAAGATGGCCGTCCTCGGCGCTCAGGAAGCACGCAATAGAAAGCTAACCCACGCGGACGCAGCAGTGCAGTACGGACGTCAAGCCATCGACATCATCGAAAAAGAACAACCACCCACAGGCATGTCCGTTTCTGAATGGGCAGAATTGAAGTCGACACTGCCAGGGTTGTATCAGCAAATCGGTTTGATTAGCCTGGCCCAGGGAAAAACCAGCGAAGCAAAAACACAGATCGTTAAGGCAACAGAGTTAGCTCCACAAGATCCCTCAAGCTTCGCCCTACTAGGTCGGATGCTAAACGATGAATACGAAAAGTTGTTGACCGCTTATCAGGCGATGTCTGAAGGGAATTCTAAACAGGAAGAGAGAAGAAAGCTGGACGGTCTGCTCGACAACATCATCGATGCGTACGCTCGTGCGGCAGGTCTCGCCACTGGTAAAGTGAAGTATCAGAGTTTGCTACAACAGATGATTCCCGACCTCGTTGCTTATTATAAGTACCGGCACAATCAATCAACGGCGGGATTGCAGCAGCTGATTGAAAAGTATCGGAAGTAGAATGGAGTTTCGAGTTCGAGGATACGAACGCGCTCAATCCACCGAGCGGGAGCGTGTAAGACACCACCGGCTTCAGCCGCGTGGAGTTTCAATTTCGACCTAGCCCACTATGGTTCTACGCGCGGCGCAGCCGCGCGCAGGGCGGTTAGGGACATCAGGACTAGGCAGAAATTGAAGCTCCACGCGGCTGAAGTCGGTGGTGTCTTTGAAAACTCGCAACCGTGTCAACTCGCGTAGCTCGCGTATACCGATTTCACTTTTTCCAAAAACTCACGCCGGTCTACAACAAAATAGAGTTTTAGTTGCCCGGATCCTGCAACTTCATCGAGTAGTTTCTCCAGAATCTCAAACTGATTAGTCTCAGTTATTCCATGAGCCTGCAAGTAACCGCCGCGACGCAGACGCCGAATCAACTCCATCAGCGTAAGGCGACCTTCTAGTGTGCGACCGCCGTGTTCGTGTGAACGACTGACCAGATACTGAACCAGCAAAGCCTCATTGTATAAAGTTGGTGCTAGAAAAAGCCTGGAACCATCGCGCTTCCAACCTTCCGGTAGACGTGACGACGGTCGTACGGCCCGCACGCCCTCAAACATTTCAATCCAGTCTGTCTTTGGTTCCCGTCTCTCGAGAATGGCGCGTGTAGCTTCTAGTAACCAGCCCTCTTCATTCAAATCGAGCTTGATGCGCAGCGTATCCAGCCAATCGAAGAAGGCGGTGCGCCGGTCTGACTTGAGTTCCAGCACAGCAAACTGGTCGCCCTTTTTCGCGAGTGTCTTAACGAGTGCGCGCCGGGCTGTATCAGAAGTTTTACCTCCTTCGATCGCCTGGGTGTCGAGACGTGCGTGCCAACGTTTCGCGGCATTGCAATAAGGACAGCGCGGATGCTTGTCTTCGCTATCAAAAAAGGGACGCACCGCCAGGCGCGCAGTCAATTCTTTGATGGTTGGCGAGTACCGCTTGATTTCCGAATAGGCGGAACGCGGAGCAAGTCCAAACTGCTTAGTGAAGATGTCAAAAATGCAAGCGAGACAAACGAGCGTCGTGTATTCGGTAACCGTTCCGGGCGGGAAGTCGCTGAAGTCAAGTTCGCGTTTACTCATGGCGATGGGGTGGTAAGTGGTCCGTTAAAATAGGACCTATAGGACCTATATGGCCTATGAGACGTCTGACCATGGGCCGTGGACAACGGGTCCACTGACAACTGACCACGAACCGCTTCTAAAATGACAAATGAGAAATATGAGAAATGTCAAATGATATATGACCAATGATTTTTTTCCGGTCGCAGATCCTCATCCGTATATCCCACTGCCAAATCCAGTTCCGCCTCGACATCCCCAACCGCAGATTCCAACTTCTTAAAGTCGAATAGCTCATGATCCAAAAGCTGTGAAGGAGCCACATTTCCCGAAGCAGACAGCATCGACGAACGCAGGTGCGGTATTTCCCTTTCTAGATCCTTGATCAGTCGACTGATGCGTGCTCGCTTGAGGTTCGACTGCGAGCCGCATAGATCACATGGAATTATTGGAAACTCCTGTTCTGCAGCATACTCAGCAATCTCGCGCTCCCAACAGTAAGCCAACGGTCTGATTACGGTGTTCCGCCCATCTGTTGATCTCAACTTCGGAGGCATCGCTTTCAACGAACCTACGTAAAAGAGGTTCAACAATAAAGTCGTCACGATGTCGTCGGCATGATGGCCCAGGGCAATCTTATTACATCGTTCCTCAACGGCGATGTTGTAAAGAATCCCCCGGCGCAACCTTGAGCAAACTGAACAAAAAGTTTTGCCCTCGGGAACTAATCGTTTGACGATCGAGTAGGTATCACGTTCGACAATTCGAAAAGGAACGTTGCATTCAGCCAGGTAGGTTGGAAGCACTTCTGCAGGAAAGTTTGGCTGTTTCTGGTCGAGATTTACTGCCAGCAAGTCAAAGCGAACAGGCGCTCGCCTTTGCATATCAATGAGGAGGTCGAGCAGCGAGTGGCTGTCCTTGCCTCCCGAGAGGCACACCATCACGCGATCGCCGTCGTCGATCATGCCAAAATCTCTAATGGCTTCACCCATGCGACGGAGTAGTCTCGTTTTGACTTTGCTTTCTGTGTTCATTTGGCTGGTTGTCAGTTGTCAGTCGAGATTATAGTTTTATCTTATTCGTGATATACAAATAATACCTAAGTATGCTGGCGAAACAACTGACAACCCTGTTGCGAGGTACAACATGAATTACACAAGAATCGCGACCTGCGCTCTCGCTCTCATCCTCCTCCTCTGTCTTACGGTAGCTACTGTTTACTCGGCCGGTGGCGTGATCCAGGGAAGAATCCTGGATCCCAAAGGAGCCGCCATCGTCGGGGCATCGGTGACCGTAACCAACTCCGCCACCAGTCAGGAAACTAAAACAACAACCGACGCTGAGGGAAGATACACAGTCGAAGGACTTCTACCAGGCATTTATGCGGTAGTGGCTTCCGCCAAAGGATTCAATGATGCGCAACGCGATAACGTCAAAGTTGATGAAGGATCAGCGGTCCCGGTGGATTTGCGACTTGAAATTGCGCCAGTCGAAGCAGAAGTGAAGATTTCTGGCGCAGCCCACAAGCCTAACGTTGATCCTGTCTACCAACAACTGCGACGACAGGATGTGTCTGGTGCATATGCAACAGTTAGCAACCTCCAACTAAAACGACAGGGTGCAGGCTTTACCTTTAGCAGTGGACAGATCTATTTCCTCGCCCCCGTTGAAGGTCGTGTTACTGGCGCAGTGTTCCTGGGTGAAGGAGAAATGGAGCTGGTTCCACCGATCGAAGTGGAACGGAATAGTTTGAAGATCTTCACGAATGAACCTTCGATCAAGGAACGATTTTCTAATATGGTGCTCAGGTTCACAGACCAAACGTTCGAGGAAATCAAGGCTTCGCCGAATGTGACAATGGGCAACGACGGTCCGCAAAGAAGCACAGCGCACAACCTGCTTCGCGATAATCAAAACCTGACCCAAAAGCGGCTTCGAGATAACCGTGAACTCCGGATCCTTGCTGATCTTTACACACCATCGCGGCCGGGTTTCTTCAACGCATTTATCGATGGACAGCGATTCAATAAGCTCGTCTTTGTTTATGACCCTGATGCCATCCCTGAGATTTCGCCCGAAGAAGTCGCACTGTTTAGTTATGGCGAAACCGATGGAGGACTCTGGACAGCCTTCCATCGGCCACAGGAGTACGCGAACGGCACCGCCAGCAGCGCTGAGGATCATCGCGTAATAGATATAACGCACCACGAAATCGACGGTACGATTAAAGGGTCCCAACTACTAGCCACCGATCGCGTCACGTTTCGCGTATTAGTTCCGGGTACCCGTGTGGTGCCGATGAGCTTGTATCGCAGTCTGCGAGTTAGCCACGTCCGTGATGAGCAGGCCAAAGAACTTGACTTTATCCAGGAAGGAAAAGATGAAGACTCAGATTTTGGCGTAATCGTTCCGCAACCACTCGAAGCCGGAAAGACCTACAAATGGAGCATCGAGTATGGCGGTGGCGACGCGATTCGTGATTCCGGCGGAGGCAACTATATTCTCATCCCTCGCAGCACGTGGTACCCCGCCAACGCAAATACTTTGTTCAGCGAAGACCGGGCCATCTTCGATATGACCTTTCACTATCCAAAGTCGTACACGTTCGTCGCTACGGGCGCGCCAGTGGGTCCAGAAACCAAAGACGGCGAGTACAACGTGGCCAAATGGTCCAGCGGTACAACCGAGTTAGGTGTCGCTGGTTTCAATTACGGTCGGTTTAAGAAGAAAGAGGTTTTAGACAAAGACACCGGATACAACATCGAATTTTTTGGCAATCAGGAGTTGCCTGATGAAATCAGGACGTTGCCAACGTTTGGCGCAATATCCACTACGGCGATGGCCAATAACGTGTTAGCCGACGCGCAAAACTCCACGCGCATATATAACCTCTATTTTGGAAAGCTGCCATATACACGCGTGGCCATGACACAACAGCCGGCAGGATTCTTTGGCCAAGCGTGGCCAACACTAATCTACATGCCATACTTCGCCTTCATGGACACCACGCAGCGTTATATGTTGTTCGGCGTGAGAGGCGCCACCGACAACTTCTGGCGTTACGTTGCGCCGCACGAGATCGCTCATCAGTGGTGGGGTCACATCATTGGTTGGGACAGTTATCACGACCAGTGGATGAGCGAAGGTTTTGCCGAGTTCTCCTCCTCGTTGTACGTACAAATGATTCGCGGCAATGAAAAGTTTCTCGAGTTTTGGGAAGATCAGAGAAAACTCATCGTCGAAGCTCGACCTGCTACAAAAGATCGCAAACCCTACACGGTTGGTCCCGTGACTCAAGGTTACAGATTGAATAGCGGCAAAACTGGGGGTGTGGCGCGATTCCTGATCTATCCAAAAGGAGCCTACATCCTGCATATGTTGCGGATGATGATGTCCGACCCCGCGACCGGCGATCAGAGATTTCAGACGATGATGAAAGACTTTGTCCAGACCTACTACAACCAACCCGTGTCAACCGAAGATTTCAAGGGGATAGTTGAAAAGCACATAACAAAGGAAATGAACCTTACGCGAAACGGAAAGATGGATTGGTTCTTCAACGAATGGGTGTATGGAACTGAAGTGCCGAGCTACAAGTTCGACTATACAATTAGCCCAGAGGGCACCCTTTCGGGGCGCATCACCCAATCGGGAGTGTCCGATCAATTTGGAATGGTTGTCCCCGTTTACGTTGACTATGGCAAAGGCTGGTTAAGACTTGGAACCGCGGTATTGGTGGGTAATTCTTCTTTTGAGCTGAAGAACATCAAATTGCCGTCCGTTCCAAAGCGTGCGGCCATTTGTGCGATGAACGATATACTGGCCACAAGCATCCAGAACAAATAAGGTAAAGTGGCTGAGACAAAGACTTGTAGAACCGATTAGCGTTGTGCTAACGTGCATTCACTTGAGCGTTCGTGGGCGGCTATATCTGACCTGACCAAACGTCAGTAGGATTTCACTCCAGCTTTCAATAACAGACCAGGTGGAAACTAAGCAGTTAATCTCTGCGGAGAGTTGTCGATGCTCGAAGTAAAGAGAAAACCAGCCGTTCATAGCCATTCTGCTTCGGCTTCGGACAGGCTTTACCGTAACAATGGAAATACCCAGTCGACCAATCCGGTCTCTGCGTCTGCGACTCGGGATTACCCAAATTTCCAGGGCAAGCTTCCGGTAATTACGGGAGAGTGTCACTTCAAAGGAACCATGTCGATCGATGGCAGCCTGGCGGGACAGATAGGCGTGCAGAGTTGCGTTAACCTCAAGCAAAGACCTTCAACGGCCTTCTCGGTGTACTCCGAACTCGACGGCGACCTCTCATTCAAAGACATGCTCCGCGTAAACGGACATATCTCCGGCACCGTGTACTCCAAGACAGGGACGATTTTCATTGATACCCATGCCACTGTCGACGCCAGAATCGACGTCTCAGTTGCCGTAATCGACGGTACAGTGAACGGCGATATTGTTGCTCGTGAACGAGTGGAACTTGGGCACGTTTCGCGAATCTACGGAAACATCTGGACTCGTTCGCTGGTGATCAAGGATGGAGCAATTTTCGAAGGAGTGTGCCGGATGATCGGCGAAGAGGAGAAAGGGGCCGGACTTCGAATTTGAGCTTGGATCCTGGCGATTTTGGCTCCACGAAATCCATCCTGGATTACATTTTGGTTACAACGCTAGACACTAACATGATAGTTTGTCTATGATGATTTCCCGCTTCCGCGCGGTTGATCATTTCGTACTAGCCGCAAAGCTAGAAAAACAATCCACGAACCCAAAGGCAAGCGCGTCGTTTTTGTTGCTCTAATGTCCCGACGGCACACGGTGACTAAACATCTCGCGCCCCCAAATTACGGAGGTTACTAATGCTCAGGATAGGAAAGAATCCCAAGGAACAGGAAGACGACAACTCCAGCCGTAGGCAGGAGGCTTCTGATTACGCTGCGAAACCTTACGCCTCGTCATTTCAATCAACGGCTGAAGCAAAACCCGCTGCCGAGGTGACAGCTGGTTCGTCTCGTGCCATGACCGAAAGCGAAACTTTGGCGAAGGATATCAAGGAAGGCACACTTAGCGGTTTCGTGGGCGGCGGCACGGTTGTCACTGGAGAGGCTAATTTTAAGGCGATGATGAGGGTGGATGGTCACCTGTCCGGTCGGGTCAGTTCTTCAAGTGGCACACTCATCGTCGGCGCAAATGGACTAGTCGATGCGAATATTGAAGTCGCGGTCGCTGTAATTCACGGCACGATTAACGGCGATATTATTGCTACCCAACGTCTCGAGCTTGGCCGCGCGGCAAAAGTGAATGGCAACATCCAAACGCCCTCGCTGATTATCGAGCAAGGCGCCACGTTTGAGGGTAGTTGCAAGATGCTGCAGATGACCGCAGCCGCCGACAAGATGAAGAAGGAAAAGAAGGGCGTCGATGAACCGCTCGACACTTCCAGAATGCAAACGATCAGCGCAGATGGGGCAAAGCCTACAGCGATACCCAGCGTGTCGAGCGTCGTTAGCTAATTAAGGGTAATCAGGTTCATTTGAAGGCGCTTCGCTGGGTCCGCAGCGAAGCGCCTTTTTGTTTTGGAGTGTCTCCCACGATCTTAAGAAGAGAGTCTTTAAGTATCATTGGATACCTAATCCCTCGGCGCCTCCTTGGGCTTCGACCGTTGATCTTATTCTGCCGCAAACCAATGAAAACTCGACTTCAAACCGTAATCACGTTCTTGATTCTTTGCGGATGCTGCACACCAGCGACTGTCGGCCAAACTAAGGCTCGGCCAGCTTCCATTCCTCAAGCAACGCTACTTCGCATCGTTAAGGCAGAGGATGAGCGGCGTTGGGATGGGGATTTACGTAATCTGATGACGAATCCTCAGGCCCCCGTACGCGGACGCGCGGCGCTCGCTGCGGGAAGAATTGGCAATGAAGGCGCACTTGCCGAATTGGTGAACATCCTGCAAAGCGACAAAGATTCAGACGTACGAGCATTGGCTGCTTTTGCGATCGGCGAGATTGAATCAGCAAGGGGCGCGACGGCGTTGCGGGCGTCACTCAAAAGGGTTGATGAAACCTCTGAAGTAAGAGCCCGAGCCATTGAAGCACTTGGAAAGATCGCAGCGGCAATAGCAAGAGGACAACAAGGGCTGGCGACTGAGATCGCCACGGATGTTCTGCAAGCTGTGAAACTCGAAAGCGAACGTGAGTCTCCCGATCGCAAAGTAATTCTGCTTGGCATTACAGCAGTGCTACGTTCACGCCCACCGAACGGCGGACAGGTTTTAGCCAGTCTTCTCACGAACAAAGATGGCCGCATTCGCGCCGATGCCGGAAACGCTCTAGCCAGACTTCGCGCAAAGGAAGGGAATGCCAGGTTGCTCGAACTTCTGGCAACTGACAACGACGCCGTAGTTCGCGCCAATGCAGCCCGGGTCCTGGGCGCGACCGAAGACAAGTCTGCTTTTGACAAATTGATAGAAAGCGCAACACAGGACAAAGACTCGCGAGTTCGAGTCAGCGCCATTCGGTCGCTGGTTGCGTTGAAGGACCAGCGAGCAGCGGACATTCTACTAAAGCATGGCATTTCAATAACGGACCGGGGTCTCAAGCCGCTCCCTAGTGAGCACAATGAAGTGCTGGAGATTGCTACTGCTCTTGGCCGTCTCTTAGCACTTAAAGGCAATTCCGCTGCATTGGACTGGCTGCACGAAGGCCAAGTCGAACTCAACCATTCAGCTCCGGAAGTCGAACTGGCCTGTGTCCGTATTTCGCCGGAGCGTTATCTAGCTTCGTTTGGGTCAGATCCTGTAAGCGCCAAACGTAAACTTCAGGAAACCCTAATTCTCCACTGGCGATCTGGCGCGAGCATCGCTCAGGCGCTCGGAGAGATTGCGTCGTTGCCAGCGACGGTAACAAACAAAGCAGAATTGACGCAGTCGGCCGTGGTGTTCCTACGTGCGATGCTCGACTACAAAACTTCAGACGTAAAAATCAATTCTCTTCTGCCTTTACACACCGAGTATGGCGTCCCGGATGTTTTGCGCGCCTATGCAGCTCACAAACCACAAGACCTGTTTGAAGTCCTTCGGTCGAATCTCGAGGAGAGCGATGCCGTCGTACGCGCTACAGCAGCCGATCTATTGGGCGACCTTCCTGCTTCCGACGAAAACACGCGACTGCTGGTCGCGGCTCTGCCTCGTGCTCTGAAAGACGATTTAAACGATGCAGCTCTTTCAATCCTCGACTCTCTCGCGAAACAGAAGAACGGAACGGCGAACGACGCTCTCAAAAGCGTACTCGACTCGCGGGATTATCTGCTGCGACAAAGAGCCGTAGCATTGTTAAAAGCAAATGGCGTCGGCGACTTTTCCAGTCGAATTGGAACGGTCCAAACGAAAAACACCGCCGCGGACTACCAGCGGGCCATCTCCCGTATAGGCAAAACGGTCCGCGCCGTTGTGACAACTACCAAGGGTTCGTTTACGATTGAGCTGCTCCCCGAAGCAGCCCCACTCACGGTAGACAATTTTGTGCAACTCGCGAGGCGAGGTTACTACCGCGGAATAGTCTTTCATCGCGTCGTTGCTAACTTCGTGATCCAGGACGGCGATCCACGCGGTGACGGCAACGGTGGGCCCGGTTATGCGATTCGTTGCGAAGTGAACGAAGTAGAGTACGATCGAGGTGCCGTAGGAATGGCTCTTTCCGGAAAGGATACTGGCGGCTCGCAATGGTTTGTCACGCATGCGCCGCAGCCTCATCTCGACGGCGGGTACACGGTTTTTGGCCGAGTGATATCCGGCATGAACGCGGTAGACGCGATCGTCCGCGGCGATGTTATTCGTTCGATCGTAATCAGATGAGAAACCTTGATGTGGATTAGACGCAAAAACAAGCAGTTAGATCCAAATACCCTTTTGCTGTTGACGGTCATTCTGGTGGCGGTAGTTGCCGCAATGAATGCTAGTTCGGAGACCACTCACGCTCAGGATTCAACCAAACGAACCGAACGGAATAAGTATTCGATTGATTTGAAGATCGATTTCGATCGTCTCTCCTACAGTGGTTCTGAGCGTGTCAGGTGGATCAATCATGGGGAGAAACCAACCTCCGTTCTTTACTTTCATCTTTACCCCAACCTCCGCGTGAGTGAACCAGAAGTTGGAATCAACGCGTCTGAGGCCGATGAACCTCGAGTCGACATATTGGAAGTTCGTTCGGTGCAAAGTGACGCTCCTCTGTTTTTCTTCCTCGACGATCAGGCAACCACATTACGCGTCAGTTTACGTGAGCCTGTAGCGTCAGAGGGAAACACCGAAGTCGTCATCAAGTTCAAAGGAATAGTTCCGGAAATAGACCCTGACGAGACCAGTCTTACTACCCACGTCGTTAAGCAAGTAAGCGCAGCACTACGAAACGAACGAGAAACAAGACGCGCGCGCGACCTGAATTTTCGTTGTAAAGGTGTGATGCTGCTGGCGACTTCTTACCCGGTACTTGCTGTGCACGATGGTGATGATTGGCGACGAAAGGTTGAGCCTTCAGTGGGCGACATCGTTTTCAATGAAGTTGCCGATTACGACGTCAGGGTAACGACAGCCGCTGGTATTGAAGTTTTCACTTCGGGTACGGAATCCACCACCAGACCCGCTAAAGATGAACAAACCTTCACCGGCACAGCGCTACGCGACTTTGCAATTCTGGCCGGGCGTGGTCTGCGTTCCGAGCAAACTGAATCTCAGGGTGTAACTGTCCGGTCCATTTATCTCGCCGAACACGAACGTGTCGGCAGACGGGCATTGACCGTTGCCGCAAATTCGTTGCGCGTGTTCACATCGATCTTCGGTCCACTACCCTTCAAAACCATTAGCGTCGCAGAGGCCCCGCTGGTCGCGGGCCTCGGCAGCACAGAGTTCGCTGGCTTCAACATCATTGCCAGTGCTTTCTATGTTGATTTCGACGCTCCGGCAGTGCGCAACCTTCCGGAAATAATTCGCGAGCAACGGCCTTCGGTTGAAGAAAGTCTGGAATGGACCGTCGCTCATCTCATGGCGCATCAATGGTGGGGCGCCGCGGTTGGCAACGATCCGGCCAGAGAGCCGGTTCTCGACGAAGCGTTGTCTTGCTGGTCTTCGCTCGTCTACTACAAGACCACTTACGGTGAAGAGAAAGCAAAGATGGTTTTGGATGATCAGATCCGCGGTGTCTATCGTTTGTATCGAACCTTTGGTGGCGAAGACATGGACGCAAACCGTCCGGCTCGCGATTATCGGAACACCTTTCAGTACGCGGCCATCGTTACTGCCAAGGGCGCTCTGATGTTTGTTGAGCTTCAACGGGCACTTGGCGACGAGAAGATTTTCGCGGCCCTAAGAAATTACTATCAAGCAAATCTCTACGAGATCGCCCAGTTGGAAGATCTGCGCAGCGCAATGGTGGCCGAAACACCAATCGAACAAAGGCGAATGGTTGGACGTACATTTACCCGCTGGCTCACATCGAGGCGTGGTGACGAAGATATAGCGCTGCCCGATCAGGAGCTGGCAGAGTCGTTAGGTATTCCTTCAAAGCAAGGTCCGCAGAAGTCGGGCGATAAGAAGGGGCTTAATGCTTTGGCGAAAGTAGGGAAATTCTTCTGGCAACAAATGACGCGGATTAGGTAGATGCATGTCCGATATGCGTCTGTCTGTCGTGACGTGATGTAAAGATCCCCGTGTTCGCTTTAGCACGACGACGACAAGCTAAAGCATAGCGGACATTTGGCAATGAGAGCTTTAAAACTCGAAGAACTGCAGCTTGAAAGACCCAGGAATCAAGCAGGCAATGTTGACCAGAATATTGAGCGGCTCAGCTGGCTCATGGATGATCTCTTCAGGATCCCTGTGCTCGGCTGGCGATTCGGACTTGATGCCATCATTGGACTTATCCCTGCCTTTGGAGACACCACCACTTCCCTAGTGTCGTTTTACATTCTCGCCTCTGCTGTCCGTTATCGCGTCCCCAAAATCACGTTGCTAAGAATGGGATTAAATATCGCTATCGACTATGTCGTCGGCTCAGTACCGGTTGTCGGTGACTTGTTTGATGCCTGGTGGAAGTCAAACCAGATGAATGTGGAGCTGCTAAAACGGCGGGCTCTTGTATCAGCTGAGGCGGAAACAGGAAAAGCCAGTGACTGGCTTTTTGTAGGTGCGATCATCGTTGGCTTGATTGGGTTGGTTATAGGAAGTGTCGCGCTTAGCGTGTTTCTCTCACTTCGCCTGGGTCAGCTGATATGGAATCTAGGTAGCTGACTGCTGGGAGCGCAGGTGTCTTGCTGTGAACTCGCCTTAACTAGCAACAACGGTTTCAGTCGACAGCACCCGTTCAATCGCTGACTTCAACATATCCAGGCCGCGTTCACCTGCTGCAAAACTCTTCAACTTTCCTTCCGCGTCGAAAAGATAATAAGCAGGAACGTATCCCTGATCATTTTGAAACGCGTCGCGCAATTTGTGTTCGTTATCGACTCCCACTGGCTCAGTGATTTTGTGCTCGCTAATCGAGTCGCGTACCTTTTCGACGTCGGTGTCAGCTTCGTATCTGGGCATGTGTATCGCAACCACCCGTAACCCAAGGTCTTTCTTTTCGTCTCGCCATTGGGCTACACGAGGCAGATTATCTTTGCAAATACCACAACTAACCGACCAAAAATGCACCAGCGTTGGATGGCCCACAGCCTGGGCCTCGGCGTGGGCCTGAGTTCCGTTGAACCATTCAGTCGCCCCTTCCAATCGGGGCATCGGAGTCCCAATTCTCATTGGCATGGAAATCTTCCTTCTATTGCAGATTTCAGATTGCAGATTTCAGATTTGCTGTACCCTATCGGCGCCATATCAGACAATCTTCAATCTGCAATCTTCAATCTTCAATACCCTTAGTTCAGCGTTTTCTGCCCTGGCTTCCACTCCGCCTGGCAAAGCCCGCCGGTTTGCAATGCTTGAATGACTCTCAACGTTTCTTCCGCCGAGCGACCAACATTCAAATCATGCACGACTTTGTAGCGCAGGACGCCTTCAGGATCGATCACGAACAGACCACGCAGTGCGATGCCGCGGCTTTCGATCAACACGCCATAATCGCTGGCGACTTTTTTCGTCGCATCGGCCGCCAATGGATACTTCAAACCTTCGACACCACCTTTGTCGCGCGGCGTATTCAACCAGGCTCGATGCGAAAACACTGAGTCGGTCGAGATTCCAATAATGTCGGCGCCAATCCCTTCGAAATCGGCGTAACGATCACTAAAGGTCGTAAGCTCCGTTGGACAAACAAACGTGAAATCGAGTGGATAGAAAACCATCACGAGCCACTTGCCGCGATAGTCTGAGAGCTTGACGTTCTCGTTCAGCTTCTCGATGTTTTTCGTTGAGGCCATTTCAAAATCTGGCGCGGGTTGGCCGACCTGCGCTTTCTCTGCTAATGCTGTTGCTGCTGCTGTCATGTATCCTCCAAATTAAGTTGACTAAATTAAGACCAATTGCTTTTTGCCCCTTGTTCTATGCCTCGCGGCAATCCGAACAGAGACCTCTCAAAGTCAGATGAACAGATTCCGGCTTGAATCGTGACTTGCGGGCTGCCGCCTGCATCAACTCCGCTGTTTGCGGAAGATCGAAATCGACGAGTTTTCCGCAACTGTTACAAATGGCGTGATCGTGGCGATCGGTTTCGCGATCATACCGGCTGGCGCTGTCACCAAACTTGATTTCATGCACCAGACCCGCCTCTTTCAAGTAACGAAGCGAGTTGTAGACTGTTGCATAGCTAATAGTGGGCAGACGCTGACGCGCTGCTTCAAAGATTTCACTGGCGGTTGGGTGATCTTCGCGGTTCAGAATGACTTGAAACACAGCGTCACGCTGGGGCGTAAGCTTTTGTCCGCTTTGTTTGTCATCACGCTTTTTTCCACTTGCCCTCACAATGGACTTAGACTAATTCTAAACCGCTGATTCTGTCAAGCGAGCAGCATCACGAACCTGCCCAGATCGAACAAGTTGGGAAAGGGGGCAAGCTCAATCTTTAAGCACCCTCACCAGAACTAACCAGTTCGGATGTAGTGAGGTAAATGACAGCATGATAATTGGTCTTGCTCAACTACAGTCGCGGATGTGCTTGTGCAAACTCGACAATCTTATCCACATAACTCTGAAATGGCGGGCAACGCACACCGTGACGTTCGAGAAGCTTTTGAGAATTGATCGTGTCGTATGTTTGCTTTATGAAGAAGTATGGTACCGCGCGGTGAGGTAGACCGGTAATTGCCGGAGATGGCGGAAGCATCAGGAGGAATTGGACCCACGAACGAGGAGCAGTTATTCGCGAATGACCGCCATTGATTGATTTAGCGATCGCGTTGAAGAGTTGATTTGTTGTCAACGGACTCGGATCAGCTAGCTGTACTGTTTTTCCAATTGCCGTGTCGTCTAAAGCAAGTAGAGCCATCGCATCTACGACGAAGTCGACTGGTACAAGATTCAAGCACACGTCAGAATTGCCGATATTCAGCAACGACAACCCACCTGGCCACCGCAACAAATAGAAGATCAAGTAGTAGACACCATCATATTTTGCGGTTTCGCCAGTCTGTGAGTCGCCACAGACGACGGCTGGACGGTGAATCGTAACTGGGAGATCAGCCTTCAGTACTTCCACTTCGAGCTCAGCAAGGTATTTCGATTCTTCGTAGAAGTTTCGAAAGCCGGCGTCGTGTCGCAGTTCTGTTTCCAAAATTCGGCCTTCTCTTTTTCCAGCGACATAACAAGTTGACACATGATGATGATGGCGAAGGCGAGGCAAAGATCGAACGAAGTTGTTGAGATTTCGGGTACCTTCGACGTTTACTTTCAGCGCTAAGTCGCGAGCAACCGCGAGATCGTAAAGCGCCGCCAGATGAAAACCAGTGGTCGCCTCAGCACGCACTGCCTGCTGGTCAAGCTCGTTCAAGCCCAAATTCGGCAACGTTATGTCGCCTTCTACCAGCCGAAAGTCGGTGGACGCTCTTCCTGTCCTCTTTGCAATTTCTGCAATCCCTTCAATTGCGGTCTCCATCAGCGAGGGTTGGACAAGCAAAATGAATTTCCCACTTAGTTTTGCAAGACGATCGACTAACCGATTTGCGATAAAACCCGGAAAGCCAGTTATGAAGAATGTTTCGTCAATGGACATAGACTAATATCCCTGAAGCTCGTTGAGTATAATTCACGTCCTTCGGTAACTGTACTTTGACGACAATCCACTCGGAAGGTTGGTCATCATGACTACTGCTTCACGTCTTATCAGACAAATCATTCTGGTCTTCATCGTTCTCTTCCCCGCGATTCCCATCGCCGCTCAGCAAAACACCGAGTGCGATGTTCGAGTGACGTTGCTACAGCTCAACGACGTCTACCAGTTCACACCTGTAGATCAGGGAACACGCGGAGGGATCGGACGGGTCATTACTCTGCGCAAAGCCATTCAACAAGAGAATCCGAATACACTGTTTCTACTGGCCGGTGACACGATTTCGCCTTCCGTTGAATCGATTACTTACAAGGGCGCACAAATGGTCGAGGCCTGGAATACCGCTGGTCTCGACTACGCCACCTTTGGGAATCATGAGTTTGACTTCGGGCCAGACGTACTGAAGGAACGGATGAAAGAATCAAAGTTTGGCTGGATTGCTGCCAACGTTATCGAGAAAACAACGGGCAAGCCGTTTGGCAACGCTGAGCCTTTTGTCATTCGTGAATTTGGCGGCGTGAAGATCGGAATCTTTGGTTTAGTTCTACCCGAGACCAAGACGACGTCGCGTCCTGGAGCAGACGTGGAGTTTTTGAATCCATGCGAAGTGGCGAAAACCATGGTCGCAGAGATACACAATCGAGGCGCAAAAGTTGTTGTCGCACTTACTCATTTGTCGATGCGTGAAGACAAGGAGGTCGCTCGCTGTTCCGACGTCGATGTGATCATCGGAGGCCACGAACATACGCTCCTCGAATCCTCGGCCGGCGGCGCTCCTATATTCAAGATGACGGCCGACGCGCGTGAACTCGGACAAATTGATTTGAACATCTCAAAGACGACTGGGGAGTTGAGCAGCATCGACTGGAAAGTGATTCCAATCTCAAGTGAAACCGCCGAGGATCCGCTTTTCTCAGCTGTCTATCGGAAGTATTCAGGTCTTTTAGCTGAACTTGATCGTCCAGTAGGACGCACAAGTGTGTCACTGGACGGACGCAGCGCTGAAAATCGAACACACGAAACGAACATCGGTAACTTCGTCGCTGATGCTTTTCGAAGAGTCACGGCATCGGACGTTGCGCTTGTTAATGGTGGCTCAATCCGCGCGGATGAAATCATTAGAGCTGGGAGACTGACAATGCGGGATGTGCTCTCGATTCTCCCATTCAAAAACAAATTGGTGAAGATAGAAGTGACAGGGGCGCTGTTACGCGAAGCGCTCGAGCACGGGGTTAGTCGCGTGGCCAACAACGCTCAGCCAGGTGGCTTTCCGCAGGTGTCCGGAATCCAGTTTTCCTATGATGCGACTAAACAGCCAGGTGAAAGAATTGTCGAACTCAAAGTCAACGGCCAACCTGTAACCCCGGCAAGAAAGTATTCGTTAACTACGACTATGTTCATCGCGTTCGACGGCGGCGATGGATACACAATGTTCAAGGGTGCACCAGTCCTGACCCCGCCAGAACGAGCTCCCCTCGATTCCGAAGCACTCCGCCGCGCCATCCTCGGTAGACCTATTGCCCCCAAAATCGAAGGACGTATACAACGATTAGACAAAACTCAGAAGACGCGCTCAGAATGTGGATAAAACAGCGTTCGGGGTCCACGATTTATGTTCGACGACGAGATTTCAGCAAGCAAACGCTTCAGGGCTAAACAGCTCTTTCATGAGGCCTATGAAGCTCAGCTTGCCCACGATTATGAACAAGCCATTGAACTCTACAAGCGTTCAATCGAGGTTCATCCCACCGCCGAAGCGCACACTTTTCTTGGCTGGGTATACAGTTTTCAGCACCGGTACGACGAGGCAATAGCGGAGTGTCTGGAAGCCATTAGGGTAGATGAAACGCTGGGAAATCCGTACAACGATATTGGAAGTTATTTGCTGGCGAAGGGTGATGCTTATGGATCTGTAAGATGGTTCAAACGCGCTCTACTGGCCCCTCGCTACGAGTCGTATGCGTTTCCGCATTTCAATCTCGGTAGAGTTTATGAAAGTCGCAAGAGGTTTCTTGACGCCACGAAGCACTATGGCCTCGCCCTCGAGCAGAATCCAGAGTTCACTGAAGCGGCACTGGCGCTGAGGCGGATGCAAGGAAAGGTGAACTAAGTTTATTGCAGATTGAAGATTGAAGATTTCAGATTGTCCGATATGCTTCATCAGCTTGTCGTTGCTTCAATATGCTAACTCTTGATAGGAAACGGCCACTAATGCCGCGCAACGACAAGCTAAAGCATATCGGACATCAAATCTGCAATCTGAAATCTACAATCTACAATATAGGGGTTTTCCTACCGTTCTCGTCCACGGCAACGTAAATCACTTCGGCTTCAGTAACGCGCACACGCTCACTCTTACCTAAGCGCTCCGATTCGACAATTACACGAACTGTTATTGACGTTGTGCCAACTTTGACTGTTTCTGCGTAGAAGCTAACGAGATCACCAACAAACACTGGTTTGTGAAAAATGACTTCCCGCATGGCCACGGTTACAAACCGTTCCATTTTTGTATGCCGGTGAGCATGAATGGCGCCGGCCGTATCGATATAGCTGAGGATGACTCCGCCAAAGATGGTGCCACGCGAGTTTGTATCACGGGGAAGCAGCGTGATGCGTATTGCCGGATCGGTGTAGTCGTGCATGGGAAGTATTGAAACATTGCCGATTGCCGATTGCCAACCAACCTTATTGCAGATTTCAGCTTGCAGATTTCAGATTGAAACCCATAGTCACTACCGACCCCTCATCGGCCTTCTTTCAATCTGAAATCCGCAATCTGAAATCTGAAATCCTCTTAGGAAAGGAACAAACCGTTCCACCCGGTGTCTAACCTTCGTCTCCTCCAACTTACTCGGTTGCGAAAGGTTGAGATGCGATGATCACTTTTCTGCTTGTCTATAACTGCGTCTGTTTGATCAGCTTGATTCAAGAAACTGAGACCAACTTTAACGACCTCGGTAAGCTCCTGCTCGGTGGAGTAGCTGCGGCGATTATTTTTGCCGTCGGATTCACCTTCGTGCGCTTGCGACTGCGCGACAAAAATCCCCCAACCTCGAATTTCATCAGTATCAGTGCGCCGGACAACAAAGACGAAATCCGTAGTTAAACTCAGCCTTTGAACTGTTCCGTGACCCAGCCGGTAATCTCACTCTTGAGTTCATCCAAATGACCTTCGAAGAAGTGGCCGGCGCCGGGGATTACAACCAATTTGATCGCCGAGTGTTGGCGCAGTCTTTCGGCAAGTACGCGGAGTTCCTGCACGTTACCAAACTCATCGTTTTCACCGTGAACGAACAATAATGGTTTGCGACAGTCTTCGAGGAAGTCAAAGCCGTATTTGTTTAAGGGTGTGCCGATGCTGATCAAAAGGTTGACGCGATCGTCAGTACTTCCGACTTCCAAACCCATCCGGGCGCCAAATGAGAATCCACACACGATTATGTTCTGAGCTGCATACCGGTTCGCCAAATAATCCAAGCCCGCCCTTACGTCCTCTAGCTCGCCCTTACCGAAGTCGTGGGTGCCGGAGCTCTGGCCGACTCCACGAAAATTGATTCTGAGCGTCGTAAGCCCTCCATCATTCAAGGCCGCCGCTGCTCGAAACACGACTTTGTTATGCATTGTCCCGCCGCCCAGCGGATGAGGATGGAGCACCAAAGCAACTCCTTTTGCCGGAAGCTGCCTTGGTTCTTTAATGATGGCCTCTAACTGGCCATCACCGACGGGAATGAGCAAATTACCTGCAGGGTACATGGGTAATTGAGTTTACATTAACATCTAGACACGTCTCTCGTGTTTGGGCTACATTAAGCCCTCTCAATTAACAACTTATTTCGTTTTTTGGACCCGGCGGAAAGGTTGTTCGGATGCGATATCAAGACGTGTCGCCCGACGCTTTTGTTCAACTCACAACCTTAAATCAGTTGTCGTCGAATAATACAGATAAACTCAACGATCCCTCGCCAAAAACTGAACTGAGCGACACAAACTTGGCGGCCAGCCGATCTGCTCTCGTCGTGGACGATGTTAGTGATGTTACAGAAATGCTTTCGGTAATCCTGTCCCACGCAGGATACATAGTAGTGACTGCAGCTTCAGCGCGTGATGCTTTAGAGGCGGCTCGAAAGCAGCACTTTGATGTAATCATCTCTGATATTGGAATGCCCGAAATGAACGGTTATCAACTCGCCAGAGAGATTCGCCTGTTGCCTAGTTACTCATCAGTCCCTATGGTTGCAGTAACAGGTTATTCTATGTTCGATGATAAACAACGTGCCCTCAATGCCGGTTTCAATGCTCACCTCACAAAGCCCATCTATCCACGGGCCTTACTCGATCTTATCGAACAACTGTAAGCTTACCCGTCGAGACACAGTTGAGCGATAGATGAAAACCTCCAACACACTTTCCCGGATCAAGTCGTTCGACAAAAATTCGGAACTTCAGTTTGTAATTGGTTTTGTGGCAATCGGATTGGTCTTCTGGCAGCTTCAGTTCTCTACATCGGCAATCTGTTGTGGCGACTTCGACGGGTATTACCACATCAAGTGGACACGTGTTTTATGGGACTCTATCAAGACCCACACCTTTGTGCCTTCGTTTCCCTGGCTTCCACTAACCACGCTGAATTCAAAACAGTACGTTGATCATCATCTGCTTTTCCACATATTCCTGATTCCGTTTGCGCGTTTTGAAGATCCTCGCATCGGGGCCAAGGTTGCTTCCGCGGTGTTTGGTGGTCTAGCTGTCGCTTCGTGCTACTGGCTACTCATTCGTTACCGGGTTCGTTACGTCTTAGTCTGGCTGATCGCGCTTCTCGCCTGTTCTGCTCCCTTCCTTTTTCGAATGAACATGACCAAAGCTCCCCCCTTTGCGATCATTTATCTAGTCATAGCAATCCACTTCTTCTTTCAGAAAAAGTACTGGCCGCTGTTACCACTTTCGTTCCTGTTTACTGAAACCTACGACGTGTTTCTCCTTCTGATCGTGGCCACATTAATGTGGGTTGCGGTGGTAGGGTGGACTGAGCGTCGTCTCGAATGGCGTCCGATCATGTGGGTTACACTCGGCGTTGTTGCCGGGCTAGTCATCAACCCTTATTTCCCACAGAACCTTCACCTGATTTACGAGCACGCGAAAATCAAACTCACCTTGGACGAAGAATTCAATACCAAGGTTGGCGGCGAGTGGTACTCATATAAGACTTGGGAATTCCTCGGCAATTCGTTCGTCGCTTGTGTCTCAATGGTGGTGGGATATATCGCTTTGGACCCAGCAGAAAGAAAACAAGGGTCTCATCCGCTGTTCTTTGCGCTTTTTGCCACAGCGTTGATGGTAATGAACGCCAAGTGGCGAAGAATAGCGGAGTACTGGCCGCCGTTTGCAGTGATGTTTGCTGCCTTCTCTCTTAAACCATGGCTGGATGGCACACGCTTCGCGCTGCCGCGACTTCCAAGCGACATCATGGCCGAGTTGGAACCATTTTTCGATCGCGGTCGCGTTGCCGTGAATGGCGATGACTCAAGTGTCAGAGAGTGGCTCAAGAACATTGCAATCACCGTGGTTGCTTTGCTGCTGAGTCTCGCACTCTTTCTTAACCTGCGGGTAACCATAAGAGACATTAGTCAGAGCGAACCACATGATTATTACAAGCGCGGTGCGGATTGGTTGCGCACACACGTTCCCGAAGGTCACCTTATCTTCAATACTGACTGGGACGACTTCCCTCGTCTGTTCTATTTCGATTCCAGTCACCGTTACGTGTCGGGACTCGATCCCAGTTATCTCTACGACAAAAATCCTGAGTTGTCCGATCTCTATGAAAATATCACCCTTGGCAAACAAGAAGATCCGGGTCCTTTGATTCGCGATCGGTTTGGTGCAACTTACGTCTTTTCAGATAATGATCACCACGACTTTTTCGACCATGCGCGAGCCAGCGGCTGGTTTGAAATTGTCTATGAAGATGAGCAGTGCACAATCATGCGAATTCGCGACGAAAAACTTTCACCGTTGGAACAGAAGGACGATTTTCCGGAGGACAGCGAGCCGGCCGGAGGCAACCGGCCGTAGGTGGAGGTATTGAAGATGAAACTACGACAGTGGTTGGTGATTCTGATCGCGATCCTTGGAGTGTTGCTAATGTTCGGCGGCTGTCACACGGGGGAATCCAACAATACGACATCCGCGTCATCCGCGCAGCCGTCGAAACCGACAGCTTCACCACTGGTGGGTTTCGCAAAGGATTTGCAGTACATAAAGAATGGACAGTTCACTTACATTTATGTGCTTTCACGCAAAGATGGAAAACCGTTTCAGCCAGATGACAAAGACTTCTTAAACAAAAACGCGCCGCAAATCGTCGACAGAGTTCTGACAGATGACAAAATGAAAGCGATCGCGGGAACTAACTTCAATCTGGAAGAAGGAAATATGGCTGCATTGAAAAAGAGATACGTAGTGGAAGACTACTCAGGTAAATAGGTTGCGATCGTGACAAACATAAATCCCCAAGAAAAGAACAAGTAAGGACCTTCCTTACTTGTCTCTTTTTAGACTCGAATTAAGGTTGAAGCACAATTTTCCCAAACTGCGCGCGATTCTCAATAAACTCGTGAGCTTGTCGAGCTTCTGACAACGGCAACACGCGATCAACCACGGCGTGAATCTTTCCCTCTCGCACAAACTTCATCGCCTGCAGCAGTTCAGCTTTCGAACCCATAAATGATCCCAGGATTGTTAAGTGACGATAAAAGACCTGCCTTAGATCCGTACGCGCATCAAACCCGCTCGTTGCACCGCATGTTACAAGTCGCCCGTTATTTTTCAGTGAACTGATTGAACCAGCCCAGGTCGCCGAGCCCGTATGTTCAACTACTACATCGACGCCACGTCGTTCAGTTAGGCGCTTTACTTCTTTCGGCCAATCCTCTCTGGTGTAGTTGATTGTTTCGTCTGCGCCAAGATCGCGCGCCTTCGCCAATTTGTCATCAGAGCTAGCGGTGGTGATAACACGAGCACCGCGCAATTTGGCGATCTGGATCGCAATCGAGCCAACCCCGCTGCCAGCCGCGTGAACCAGCACATCCTCGCCGGGCTGGATACCTGCGCGTGTTACCAACATGTGCCACGCTGTGACAGTTACCAACGGCAACGCTGCTGCCTCTTCCCAGCCCAAGGTGTTTGGCTTGGTAAAGACGTTCACGCCGGGGACGGCAACCAGTTCGGCATATCCTCCATCGCGTCGATAACCAATAATGTCGTACTCCCGGCAAAGATTATCGAGCCCACTCAAACACGCTTCACAGTGGCCGCAGGAAACGCCCGGATGAACCATCACCTCATCGCCAGTTTTTACCCAGGAAACAAGTCCACCAACTTCCCTTACCACGCCCGCGACATCATTGCCGAGTATATGCGGCAATGGAATCTCAATGCCGGGCAGACCGTTTCGCACGAAAATGTCGAGGTGATTCAGCGCACAGGCTTTGACTTGAATCAGAACTTCATTACTACGGAGTTTTGGCTGGGGCACCTCGGTGAGCTCAAGCACATCCGGTCCACCGTGTTGTCGGAAGGTTGCGGCTTTCACAAAATGATTTTAGGAGGTTGACTCTGGATTGCAAACGTTACAGCGCGCAAACGTAAGTGTTGTGTAAGTTTCACTGCAACGGGAAGACAAAATCTGAGCTCTTTTGTGATTGATGACAGTCGAGGCACTCGCCCTTTTTCTGTTGGAGTTTTATCTTAACACCTACTCCATCAGTTAATAGGAACTGCCAATCTCCGCCCTTTGGATTGAATCCCTTTTGGCGCTTGATCATCACTGCCAGCAACTTTGGTTGGGTGTCTCCTGGTTTATCAAGCTTTTCACGGACCAGAATTGATCCCTCCGCAAACAGATTTGTTTTCGCAGTTATTGCAGTAAGAGCGACGTCATTGACGAAGACATTTCCCGATTGGTTATGAGTCTTACTCGAGGGTTTCGAGGATCTGTCGGGGGCCGTACCGAGGACTATTTGTGTCGTTCCTCGCCGGAATCTTATTCGCGGTAAGCCATCACCGATGGGCTCAAATACGGATATTCAACCGCCCGCGGTGGACGCGTAAATGGAGATGAGGTCTGGCGGTATGTGCGAAGTGAGGTTTGTCCATTGTCGGTATGTAGTGATTCGTCGCAGATAAGGATCATTGGCCGTAGCGGCATGTGCCAAAAGTAACCCTACAAACAACAATTGAGTTAATGAACCCACGATGCTGGTCGAAATGATTTTCATTGTCGGAGTACTCATGGAGGTGGACTTGCCAGGTATTCCGATGCTTTGCCTGACTTGAAGGTTTCCTTATTGATCTGGGTCTAGTTTGGCCGTCCACGAACTCTCCGGATACTTCTCTCTCAACAGACCCTCGAGCTTTAAACGGGTCTCTTCGTCTTGCTCCCAGCTGTCACAACCATACTTATAGCTCTGGTTGGCTTGCACCGCTATGTAGAGAGCCTCCGGGATTCGCGGATCGTTTGGCGAACGCTTAGCCCACTCCAGCACCTTTTTTCCGAGAAAAGCCTTGGCGTTACCAATCGTCTTGATTGCGGCCCGCTCCCGTTTTGCCGCAGACAAGGCCTGAGCGCTCAAGAACCGCGGGCTAGCAACTATCTTCGGCGACTCAGTTCCGTTGATGTCGTACTCAATGTCGTCCGGTTTACACCACCATGACAGCTCGAAGTAGTACTCCGACTCTTCGGCACTCAAGAACACGGGAACACCACTCGGCACCCAGGGCGATAGATTTGAGAACTTCAACATGATGTAAAGCGCTTCATGATCTCGCTGTTCGGGTGTCTTGGCATCAAGATAAGCGGAAAGCATTGCAGACATCTCTGGCACGATTCGGGCCAAATCCCGGGCTGCTTCCATTGCGACCGACCCATTCTTGACCAAAACCGCGCGCGTCCACACGGCCAGGGCAACACTCCTTCGCAAGTAATCCGGCAGAGCCTGGTCTCGCGACACTTCGAGCAATACCGGAAGCGGAAAGTGCCAGTTCAATACGTCAACTGTGTTTTCGTCAAACGCTTTTCGGTCGTCCCAGAGTAATAACTCCTTAAAACTTTCTTCTTTCTTCCGGTCGTACTCCTCTTTTGTTTCTTTGGTGTAGTCGGGATCCCAGAAGCCCTTTTCGATCCGCAATATGTCGCTGATCCGACCCATGCTTCCATACTCGTAAAACGCAACTGGCTTGCGACCACTGAACCTAAGGAAGTCGCCAACGTTATCAGCCAGATTCATGCGCTGCTCCAAGAAGAGATTCTGAGACGAAATAGGCAGCGCTTCGAGTTGAGTCGAGATAATCTGGTCAAGCAACTGCTTCGCTGCCTCTGATTCATTCAACTCCAAACGCAAGCGAACTAAGTGGTAGGCAACTGTTGGAAATGCCGGCGCACTTGGATCAACCCGTTCTGCCTCGCGCAACAAGCGTCCTAACGAGGGCGATGATCTGTTTGCCTTACTTAATGCGACGGATAGCCATGCTGTTGAGTGGTTCTGACGCCACTTGAAGAGGGCATGAGCGTAAGCTTTGCGGTCTGTGGATTCAAAGGTCATTATCCAATCGCTCAAATCGTCCGCTCGCAGAAATGCTGGAAATGATTTCAACGGCAGCTGATTGCAGTTGTCCCCGCAACCATCGTAATCACCAGTAACCATTTTCCGATTAGGACTCATTAGCCACAGTCGACGAGACACGGCGGACGCATACGCATCCTTGAGGTCCTTGGCTTCTTCCGGGGAAAGTTTACGGCCCAGGCGTACTTCGACCTCGTGAAACGCGTCCACCTCCGTCGCATCGGCTTTTAACTCAAGACTCACGCTCTTTTCGTAGTCTGCCTGACCGTCTGGCTTTATTGGTGAAAAGTAGACCTCGATTAGTTCGCCATGCTGAATTGCCTGATAGCGTTCCTGATATTTCGGATCTGGTTTGTAATTTGGTTCCGGCGACGGCGTGGGATTCAATTGTTTCTTGCGTTCCTCTTCCTCCTTCTGCACTTGTTCGTCAAACTTGTCGAGCAACCATGTGTAGTCGATCAGATCCTGGCGGAGATTTTCGTTACCACTCTGTTCGTCAAGAATTTGTGCAAGCTCTCGAACTCTTTCATCCGGATGCAGGCGATATTTGACCAATCCCAACAAACGCTTCGCGGCATTCTGAAACCTGCCACCACGACTGACATGGTTAATCAAGTAAGCCTCAGCTTGTTCGTACAGTGCTCGTTTCTCGTTCTCATTCTTAGTCAGGCTACCTTGTCTCACGAGCGTTCGACCAACCAGATAGCTAGCTGTCTCCTGCCACATTGAGTCGGCGTCCTCAGCGATCCCCTCGAAACGCGAACGAGCCTCAGTAAAGTTCAACGAATAAAAGAAAGCTGCGGCGATTTGATACTGGCGGTCCTTTTGCAACCAACGTGGACTTCCCGCGCCGGTTTCTGACGGTGAGAGCGACCCTTCCGCGCAATTTCTAAACACAATGTCCTGAGCTTGTAGCCAGTCGCGAACGTTTACATCTTCAGCACCATAACTCGATACTCGATCTTTAAGTGTTTGGGTTGCCACCTCAAAAGCGTTCTTGGTGCAGTTTGGAAAGAAGTCGTAACCATCGTCGCGTCGTTCGTCATAGATCGCGGGAGGTTCTTTCTCATCCTGCAAGACCTCTTTTCGCGCGGCGATCCACACTTTGACAGCGGTATTATCGTCATCTTCGGGCGCCTTCCCTTTAAGCGCCTCAACCAAACTACGTTGCTCATCTTCAGTAAAGGTACCTCCTTCAAGGTAACGATGAGCAATAACCAGAGTTTTACGACCGAACGTCGATTGCAGGATTCCTAGCTTGCCTTTTGCAAACTCCTCGAACGGCAAATCGGGAGAATAGGAAAACACAAAGATGGGATCGATTGTCTCGGGACCGCAGGCTCGGACTGGCATCGTCGTCTGAGCTAAGAGAACGAAAATCAGTAGCAGGGCTGTAAAGCATAATTCTCTGCGCCTGAATGTCCGATATGCTTCAGCTTGTCGTGGTTCATGAGCAGCGAACTCAGTGGGTATCTGCCGACCAGCTGAAGCATATCGGACATTCAGCAGCAGAGAAGAACAAACGGAGTTCATTGCCCAAACCTTTCCTCGAGGATTGCCACGTCTGCAGCATTCCACGAGCGATCATTGAACACGTAGACGCGACGTTGCTTTGCAAATGAAGTCTTAACCGGCTCGTCGAGCGATACGCCGTAACTACGTCTACATAAGCCATCGCGAAAATCGCCGCCGCTCGTTAACATGTTCTTGATGCGATCTGAATCGGTACCCATACGAAATACCATTGGTACCGCCTCATCAACCGGCAGATCACTAAGCCAGAGGTCCCCGACACAGAATGAGGCGAGAGCGGTCATTGACAGAGGGACGCTATCCGGTAATTCGCGACGAAGTTCTTCCAGAAGCTGGCGGTAAAAGGCGCGTTCAGAGGCCGCGGCGTCAAAGTCAACCTGAATGGCTTTGACGTTTTCCAGTTCTAGTGTCTTCCGAATATGCTCGACGAGTTTTCGTCGTTGGTCGTCTGACAATTCCGAACGCTCGCGAGTGACTTTTTGAGATTCGATTCTGGTGACAGCAATCAGACTCGCAGCCGGAGAAACTTTGAGCGCCTGGTGTCTTGGGTTGTAAAGCACGTCGCTGTTTTTCAGGGTCAAGGTCTGGGCAAGAAAAGCAACTCCGAAACGCTTTGGATCGAGGAATTCAAGGTTCTCCGGCCGCTCCCACGCCCAAAGAATAATCCGCGGAAGATGATTCTCGTCGATACGGTTGCGAGATAGCGTGCGCTGGCAAGATGCAGAAAACACTGCTAGCGCAATGACAGCAAACAGCGTGAGATTCTGTGGGTTCAGTAAACGGATCATGTGCCGAAGGTGTCAGATCTGCCCGGCCTCGCCTTCCTCTTTATGGACTTCACCGACATGACCACCGCATAGTGATGGTGTCCCGTATTGCCCTGAAATAACCCGCCGGTCACGATCGCGCGTTTGTCTATAAACGGCTTCAAAGAGACGCCTAGATCCGCAGCCAGTTGAACTACTTTAGCTCCTCTTACTGGAGTGCCATTGATTCCATCGCCCGTCGTAGCTCGAACATTTATGCTTCTGGTTAGAATGAGGACGGGCACCTTCTCCCGCTTATCGGTCTTAGGATTTTCACCGTAATTCGGTGGGCCGAATTCTGTGCGCACTTTTACGACCCCTTCTAGCGTGACGATCGCTGGTTCATAGTCAAGCAACTGGTTCTTTTGAGCGGCATCCTTGAAATCGGTTTGCTTGATAGCATTCGCGCTAATGGAGAGGCACAGGATTAGAACGCCGGACAAACTGACGAGCACTCTATTTCTCGGTAAATGCATAAGACCCATCCGCTCGCAGAGTTTATAGCGACAAACTCAATCCATTGACAGGACAGCTCACACGGGCGTGTGAAGTGGAATCCTCAGCAACCACCTGATGAAAACCACAATGAAAGCACACCTCCTATTCTCACCGGGCTTCATCCAGGTGTTTAGCAGCTCTCTCATTCTCACCGGGCTTCAGCCCGGTGAACAATTTGCTAAAGTCTCGGGAACCGTTTCAACGGTTTTTTGTCGCGCCATTCCGTCTCATTCTCACCGGGCTTCACCCAGGTGAACAATCTGCTAAAGCCTCGGGAACGGTTTCAACGGTTTCCTTCGTCGCGCCATTCAAGCCCATACCGCTTTACGATTAGCTCGTATTCCTCCGCGAAGGTCTGCTTTCGATGATGTTCTTCCTGGTTGGCTATATAGCGAGCGACACGATCCACGTCTGAGTGCGAAACGGAAAAGCCTCCGTAACCTCGAGCATAGGTTCTCGAGACAGCGTTTCCCAAATCAGATGTGTCCAGAGACGAGTATACGAGTGAGTCGACATGGTGAGGTTTACCTTCCTTTTGTTTGGTGAGAAAACAAAACCGATCAAACGGTTATGGAAATCATTATGCCGCTAACCTCTTGCTGAGGCTAGGTGAAGAGGCAGCGTTGGGGTTGGAAAACAGAGAAACCGTTAAAACGGTTCCCAAATTCTTCACCGGATCATTCACCGGGCTGAAGCCCGGTGAGAATGAGAGAGAGAGAGTGTGTGTGTGTGAAAGAGAAACTCAGTTTTCCAAAACGCTTACCTCGGTTTGCCCACCCGCCTGCTCCCTTGCGTGGTAGGACGACCTGGTTAACGGGCTCGACTCCACGTGATGAAACCCCATCGTCATTCCAATCTCGCGCCAACGGGCAAACTCTTGCGGAGTGACGTAGCGCTCAACCGGTAAACGACGCGTGTGAGGTTGAAGGTACTGGCCAATCGTCATGATGTCGCACGACACCTCGCGCAAGTGCTTCATCAGCTCCACCACTTCATCGAATGTCTCACCGAGTCCAACCATGATTCCGCTCTTGGTTAACATTCCGCGCGCTTCAAAATCGCGACGGGCAGCCGCGCGTTGAAGCAGCGTCAATGACTGCTGATAGTCGGCGTCTGGTCTGACTCGACGATACAGACGAGCGATTGTTTCAGTGTTGTGATTCAACACATCTGGTTCGGCATCCAACACCGTGTTGAGAGCAGCCTCATCACCATTGAAGTCGGGAATCAAAACCTCGACCTTGCATTGAGGATTCAGCGCGCGCACTTCCCGTATTGTCTCTGCCCAGTGTGCCGCGCCGCCATCCGGTAAATCATCACGATTCACCGAGGTTATGACAGTGTGAGCCAAGTCCAAATGCTTGACAGCTTCGGCAACATGTCGCGGCTCCTCGACGTCGAGGCTTCCTGGTTGCCCTTTGCCAACAGCACAAAAGCCGCAGTGACGTGTGCAAATGTCACCCCCAAGCATGAACGTTGCTGTGCGATCCGACCAGCATTCGAAGATGTTTGGACAACGGGCCTCCTGACAGACCGTGTGAAGGTTCAAGCCCTCGATCAGCTGCAGGACGTTGTTCTGTTCGGTGGGATCACCCAAACGAATACGCAGCCACTGGGGTTTGGGCTGACGGATTCTTTGATTGTTACTGACTACCGGAAGTTCGCGGGCCAATTGAAATACCTCGACAGGATTCTACACGGAACCAGGCTGAAGGAGAAAAGAGGGCGGAATTCGGCCACGGATTGACACAGATAAGACGGATTAGAAGGAATGTCCGACGAACTTTAGTTTGTCGCAGGTGCCGCCTGTTCAACCGTCGCCAAACTAAAGTTCGTCGGACATTCTTTCTTTTCTGTTGCCGCTGGTTTCGGTGAAGTATAAGCTTCCGGCGCTTTTCGTTGAAAGGAGCTCAAATCATGAAAACAGTTCTCGCGATGACTTGCCTCGCCGTGTTTGTGTTAGCAACCGCTTTTGCAGTACGGGCCGACATTGCTCGCCCCAAACCTTCGGAAGAGCAGAGAATCAAGACTGTGTACGCTCAACTGGAAATTGTCCCTGACTCAAAAGCATTGAGCGCAACCCTCCAGATCCATCGATCAGATCTGAAAGACCTGCTCGCCTCTGTTGAGGGCGCACCGACAAACACCAGTTTCGCATCGAGCATTACTCATAGCGGAACAAGAACAATCATCGCCGGTATGTTGCTTTTCCTTTCACTCTCGTTTGCCGGGGTTTGGTTAGCCCGTGCTTCGCGATCAGGTTCCGGCCTTAGTCGTAGCCATAAAGCGATCGCCGTTGTACTCGTGGCTATCGCGACGATCGGCACAGCGGCAATCATCACGCGCGGCAATGCCGGTCCGCCACCGAGCTACGCGTGGCGAAATTTACCCACAAACCTCACCTCAGGACGCTCGACCAGAGGCTCGATTACCATTTCACTCCTTCCTGATGATCCCAACGGCGGCGGAGCAAAACTGATCATGCCGGTTACCAAGAAAAACGAGAGAGGCGAAGAAGAATAGCAGTGCAAGAAGCCGTTCAGTTCAAACTTGGATCGTGGCTCGTAAATGAGCGCGCTCAGTCAAACGCGTGGATGTTTGCCGCTGTACTCGTACTTTGCACGCTAGGCTGCGCCCTGTTTGCGAGCTGGCTGCCTTTACAAGTTTCGATTGTAACCGTGTTTCTGTTCGCAGGTCCTCACAACTGGTTCGAGCTTCGCTACTTCCTGATGCGCATGCCGGTGCGTTTCGGTAGGTCGCGTAATTTCTTTCTTACCGCATTCGCTGGTCTAGGCACTCTGACGATCACCTACGCTTCCCTTCCTTTGCTTTATCGAGCCGCACTTTGGTCAGAAGAAGGATGGTTGACGATCATCGCTATTTGGAACACGTTGCTTCTTTCCTGGCTGGGTTTACTCGTTTGGCAGCGTAGCAAACAAAAGACAAAAAGCAATTGGTTCTGGGTCCTTCCTGTAGCTTTGGCATTAGGTGCATTCAATTGGTTAACCCCGGAATTCTTTTCCCTGATTCTGATTTACGTACACCCCTTGGTTGCAATGGCGTTTTTAGATCGACATCTACGGAGGAACCGCCCAACCTGGTTGCGGACCTATCGCAGCTGCCTGGTGTTGCCACTGTTCGTACTTGCTTTGATGATCTGGCGATTGTCGCAAACAACATCGCTCGCCGACGATAACGGGCTGTTTTGGAGGATCACTCAACACTCCGGCGCAGAACTTCTGCCATTTGTCTCCAGCCATCTCCTCGTCTCCGTCCACCTGTACCTGGAAATGCTGCATTACGGAGTGTGGCTGTTAGCTCTTCCTCTTCTCGGTCCGCTGGTCATGGGAAACGGGACGCGATCGAATCCATACGCTCGAGTCTGGGACTTGAAAACGGTTCCCCTTGCCCGGCATCCGCTCGGGTTTCCAAAAGCTGTCGCAATCGCGCTGGGCGTCGGCGTGGTATTGGTCCTAATGTTGTGGCTGGGTTTCTCGGTTAACTATGCAACGACCAGGGATATCTACTTTACGATCGCTATGGCCCATGTGATGGCTGAGGCCCCGTTTCTGCTGCGGATGATCTAACTACAACTTATGTCACCTTCCGAACTCTGGCGCTTCTTCCCGATTGGGTACTTAGTAACAATCGCGATCGAGGCACCGATCCTCGTTGTTGGCCTTTCGTCGCGGCATAGTTTACGACGGCGTTTGTTCGCAGGCGCGTGGCTTACCGGTTGCACCTACCCAATTGTCACATTTGTTGTTCCACTGATGTTGGCGACCCAATCGCGGCGTCTGCTTTTACTTATCGCCGAAGTATTCGCGCCGGTTGCCGAGTGTATGTTGTTCTGGTTGGCATTTGGATCGTCAGCGGAGTCTGGGCGGAAAGACATCTGGCGAGATTTTCTAACCATTGTTGTCGCCAATCTCGCGTCATTCGCTGTTGGCGAGATGCTAAACGCATACCAGTGGTTCGGGTTGGTCTAGGAAAACCCAGCCACGGATTTCACGGAAAAACACGGATAAGAGTCCGTATCAATCCGTGAAATCTGTGACCAGAATCAACTTTCCCCGATCACCGTCGCCAGGACCGACGCGTCGATATTTCCACCTGACAGAACCACTCCAACCCGCTTCACATCAGCGGGCAGTTTCTTGAACATCACTGCGGCCGCTGCGGCAGCTCCAGATGGTTCCACCAATAGTTTCATCCGGAAAAGCATGAAGCGGATAGTCTGGATGATCTCTTCATCAGAAACGGTCAACACGTCCTCGGCAATCTTTTGCAGAATCGGAAACGTCAACATGCCGGGAATCGGAACCCGCAAACCGTCGGCGATTGTCTGAGGAGGAGGAATCGAAACACGATCGCCTTTAACGAAAGACTGTCGCGTGTCATCAGCAGTGTCCGGCTCAACAGGAAAACATCGAATCTCGGGGTTCACTTCTTTCGCCGCCGACGCAACTCCCGCAAACAATCCTCCACCGCTACATGGCGTTAGCAAACAATCCAGCTCTGGGACCTCCTCGAGGAATTCGAGTCCGCACGTCGCTTGCCCCGCGAGTACCAGGTAGTCGTCATAAGGTGGGACCATTACCAGCCTTTCCCGTGCCGCGAGGTTCAAGGCAAACTCTTCGCGATCCTCTTTGTGCCGGTCATAGAAAACGATTTCGGCACCATAGTCCCGTGTTGCTGCAACCTTCGCTTTCGGTGCGTCGTCAGGCATAGCCACCAGTACGCGCACGTCAGCTTCGCTACCTGCCAACGCTACTGCCTGTGCGTGGTTGCCGGATGAGAAAGCAACTATGCCGCGCTGCTTTTCGTCCGGACTCAGGGACTGAATTTTGTTTGTCGCGCCGCGGATCTTAAAAGCGCCAGCCCGCTGGAGATTTTCGCACTTGAAGAAGACCTGCTTGCCGGCAAGTTCATTAAAGAGACGAGAAGTGACGACTGGCGTGCGATGAATCCGCGAAGAGATACGTTCGCGGGCCGCGTTGATCATGTTAATTGTCAGCATTAGTTTGAAGTAGACTCAGGAAGTTGGGCCACAGATAAAACGGATGACACGGATTCAAGCAATAACTGGAATTTGAGACTCAGCGACTGTCATTGTAAATACTTCGGCAAAATTCGCTATCAGACGGTCTTCGACAATACTCAACTGGGTAACGTCACCCAGCAACTCCTCGATCGACGTAACAGGTTCACCTTCGCAAGCGATTATGAGATCAAAATAGCTGAGGTCGGTATTAACATTCAGGGCAAACCCATGTGTGGTTACCCAGCGCGCAATATGAACACCAATTGCAGCTACTTTTCCGCGACGACTATGGACACCGGTGAGTCCCTCAATACGAAATGCGTCGATGCCGAAATCGTTCATCGTGCGAATCAGCACTTCCTCCAAATCGCGAACGTATGTATGAACATCTTCCCTATCCGGACTGAGGTTGATTATTGGGTAACCAACCACTTGACCAATTCCGTGATAGGTCACCTTGCCTCCGCGATTAGTTTCAAACAGTGTTACGCCTCGAGCCTGCAACTCATTTTCGTCGAGAAGAATTGATGCGATATCGCCTCGACGCCCAATCGTCAGCGTATGGGGATGCTCGAGCAGTAGCAAAGTGTCTGGTTGCTGCCCATTTTTAACCAGCAATTCCGCTTCTTTCTGGTGGCTGAGCGCCGTTCGGTAATCCACGCGTCCCAACCTTTGGACCAAAAGCTTTCTTTCCTTCATCATGCAACCAGATTGTTATCTTTTTGCGTCATTCTAACAGCAGGATGTGCGAAAGACAGAATACGGAATGTCCGATATGCTTTAGCTTGTCGCGTCGCATCACTAGATATCCTGAAGTACTTGGGCGGCGACCATCGACAAGCTAAAGCTTATCGGACAACAGACGCTACGAGGAGAAACAAATTGAAACGCATCATATTGGTTCTACTGACAACTCTATTGCTCTCGCCAGTCTCGCTGGCCCAAAGGCGAACGCGCTCGACTTCAACCACACCTAAGCCGTCAGCTGCAGAAACGCAACGTGTAGCCCAGGTAAGAACTGCTGGAGCGACGCGAGTCGCTGAACAGATTAAGTTGTTAAGCAAGTTCATCTACTTCTTCGGCGGCGTGATAAGCAGCATTGCAGCAGTTGATGAAGCCGTACGCCGCAATGAAGCGTCGCCCGAGTTGGCACAGCAGAACCAACAAGCTAAAACGAGAGTTAAAGGAAATATCATCGGGTTCCGTGAGGCGTTGGATAAGTTGGAGATCGACTTTCGCGCCACGCCCGAATTGCAACCGTACTACATCAAACTAGCGGGAGTTGCTTCGGGAGCTGCAACAGCAGAGCAACAGGCTGGCAATAATCAGTTTGACGCCGCTGGAAGGTCGCTTCTCGGAGTAGTGAACCGGTTGACGGATGTGCTGCTGGTGATGAGGTAGATCATTGCAGATTGAAGATTTCAGATTGCAGATTTAGTAAGACGTTTTTAGCCGCGCCAATCTGCAATCTAAAATCTTCAATCTGCAATACGTTCACTGTTTCTTTGCGTAGTAGCCCTGCCGCGCCCGCACTCGTACCTGACGAGTTGGAACTGCCACGGCAATTCGCCGGAACTGGCCGGATGGGATATCGGAGCTGGCATAGTATTGCAGAAGATATTGCCCCCGCAGTTCGGCTGCCACTCGTCTAAACACAGCTTCCAGATCTTTGTCCGCTTCGGGAACGAAAGCAGTTCCTCCAGTGGCTTCAGCAACGGTGCTCATACCTGTCTGAGCGCGCATGCTGATCTGGTTCAACTTCACTGAAGCTCCGCCGGGATTCACCGAATAAAAAGCAGCATCAGCTTTCAGTACAGCCTGTTGCACATCCAACACTGCACGTCGATGTCTATCTTGGGCGGCCACCAGTGCAGCTGAAGGGGAAACCTCACCTCGCATGTTCGCTCGCGCTTCAGCGACTGAGAACTCACGAATACGCTCACTGAAATTATCGTCGCCGTCAGAAATAACCACGATTACTCGCCGATTGCGAGGTGGCGAGTTTTCGGCCAGATACCTGGCTGCAGCAATGACGCTGTCGTAAAAGGCAGTCGGAACCGAGCTCGTTGCCGCTGGAATCGACACCACCCTCGCCGCCGCAGTTTCGGCTGAAGCCAAGGGTTGCACCAAAGTAGGTTGACCAGCAATCGTGAAAACTGCGGCTTTGTCGATCGGCTTCATAACTTGTTTTAGGAACGCAGCCGCAGCATTTTGTTGGAAGACAAAAAAGCCCTTCTGACTTACACTGCTCGAAATATCAAACAGAATAGCGATAGCCAGTGGGACCTGCTCGGGATCTCCAATCTCCGCAATCTCCTGTTGCTTGCCTTCCTCGTCGAGACGAAAATCCGGAATCTGCAGACCCTGCACCGCCTCGCCCTGATTATCCGTCACCGAAACAGGAACCATCACCAGGTTCGAGGTCACCTTAACGACGTCGATAACCTCCGGTTCGGCTGGCTTCGGAGTAGGAGTTGGTTTTGGTTTTGCCTTCCACGGCGCAGGTGGCGGTGGGAGGTCGCGAACAGTTTTTTGCGCTGTGATTGATGTAGCGGATAGAAAAATGGCTGGCAATCCGATAACGAATGCCAGCCACAATGATTTTGTACGTGTTCCTACTGTCATCATTGAGCCCCGCATCATGCCGTCAGTTTATCGGGTTCCTGCCTGCTAACCTACCGTCTTTTTGACGGCATGACTTATGGCTCTTTGGTGCGACGAAATGGCCGTGGAGTTGCACGATAAAATGCAACTCCACAGAGTTCCTAATTGCCTGAACCTCACATTCCCGGATTCATTGTCGGGGCGGAAGATGTCAGGCCCTTGTTTACGAGTAGTTTGATTTCTACCCGTCGATTCTGGGCACGACCTTCCCGCGAATCGTTGTCCGCAACTGGATTCGTTTCGCCATATCCGAATGGCGTAACGATGCGGCGCAGAGGAATGTTGTGGTTCTCAACCAGGTATCGAATTACCGCATCGGCACGCCGCTGGCTCAGCGCACGATTCAGGTTAATGCTGCCAACTGTGTCGGCAAAACCCGAGACCTCAAGTACATAACCCTTGGCATTGAGCGCCTTGGTGGCAATGTCATCGAGTTTGGTCTTCGAATCTGGAGACAACATCGCGCTGCCGCTCTTGAAATTCACCGCGGCAATTGTCTGCGGTTCATAATCGTCGAGAGCTGAAATGCGCTCGTTAGTTGCGTTGACGCCCGCAACCGCAGCATCAGCAGTTGCCTGTGCAGCTTTTGCACCACCGCGTGCTGCGTTAGAAACGGCCGCCAATTCATCCAGCTGACCGGAGAGACGCTGCGCATTTGCTTCGACCTGGCTCAGTTTTGTTTCGGTGTTGGAGGCTCTTTCTTCTAGCGGCGCGGCGCGGGATTCAACTGCACGCGCGACGCGGAGGTCCGATTCGTTAAAGCGAATCTTTTCCGCGGCTAGTTCGCCTGACCCATTTCCGCGTCCTTCAATTTCGAGATTCAGGCCGCGAAGAATATTGGTTTGTCCATAGTTGGTGCCCCCACGTAGGAAGCCGCCCTTTGTTTTTACACTGGTCTGGTCGCTTAGGCGCACGACAGTATCCACGCCGTTCATATCGCGAACGGTGAACGTGTCGGAGTCACGCCTTGTGACCACACCCTTAATCTTCATCTTCTGGCCACTCGCCACTGTGCGAGAGCCGCTGGTGCTAGTTGTATCTTGCGCAAAGGTTGTGGAGGCTGAGAAGACTAAGAGGCAGGTAAATAACACTGCCGGGGTAAACAATCTCTGTTTAGTGAATACCATCGATTTACGCTCCTTGTGTAACTGAAGTAACGCGCCTTGTAGGGCGCCTCAATGATCTCCCGCTTCCACCGTCGGCTTAAACGGGTTCCCCGCTCGTAATTTTTTGCGGAGGACAACTGATAGACCCTGCGAGAATTTTAGTCAATAGTCTCCGCTATTCATCATCTAATCACCACTTTATCGCAATAACAGGCGCTATTATTAACAAAAATGCAGTAACGATCTTCACATAGATCGCTACTGCTTTGCATCAATTAGATCAAAAACGCAAAAGTCACGGTTGGTACGAGACCGCTCGCTCCAAGCATTTGCTAGAGACTTTGACGAATTTGCGTCTAATTCAGAAAGTGGCAAAGATTATGTAACAACTCTCGGCGGCAGGACCACGCTCCCTATGGAGCGTCTAACTTCTTTCGCTTCGACTTATATCAGTTTTGGGAATTCCACCGACGGGCAGTCGGTGGAATTTCCGACTTCCTCTGCAAAGCCGAGTCACACCGAAAAATCACCAGCTTCTAGTTGCTCTTTAACAAAAGCAAGGAATCTTTCGGCATCAGCGCCGTCTATCACCCGATGATCGAAACTGAGTGCGAAATAAGCCATCCAGCGTATCCCAATAAAATCCTCGCCGTCCGGAGTTGTGAGCACCTTGGCTCGCTTCTCGATCTTTCCTACGCCCAGAATTGCGAGTTGCGGTTGATTGATGATCGGTGTTCCGAATAGACCACCAAAGACGCCTGGATTTGTAATCGTGAACGTACCGCCTGTGACCTCATCGGGTTTTAACTGTTTCGTCCGGGCGCGATCGGCCAAATCATTCGCCGCGCGGGCCAAGCCTGAAATGCTCAGGTCGTCCGCACGTTTGATCACCGGCACGATGAGTCCCCAATCGAGCGCAACCGCCATCCCGAGGTTAATGTCCTGTTTGTATATGATCTGATCGCCGTTCACCTGAGCATTGAAGATTGGAAACTTACGCAACGCCTTGTTCACCGCTTCGAAGATAAACGGCATGAAGGTGAGTTTTGTGCCGGTGCGCTGGTAGAACTCATCCCGCTGCGCGTCCCGAAGTCTCGCAATGCGCGTCATGTCGATCTCATAGACCGTCGTAACGTGCGCCGAAGTTCGCCGAGACATAACCATGTGTTCGGCAATCTTCTTTCGCATTACGGTCATTTGTTCAACGCGGTCGCCAGGCATTGGCTTAGGTGGCGGTGGCGCTGGAAGATCGACTGGTTTCGCAGCAGGTCGAGGCGCTTCGCTGATCGATGCAGCTATCGGTTTTGCTGATCCTGACTCGATAAAACTGAGAATGTCATTCTTGGTTACGCGACCGCTTAGACCTGTCCCTTCCAGCTTCGTGATATCGACTCCGTGTTCTTGAGCGATCTTGCGAACGAGGGGACTCGATTTTGTGCGACGAAGGTCGTCAACGCTTTCACTGCCCAGTGTTTCTTCTTTCGCTGGAGCCGACTTAGTCTCAGTCACGAGCGCCGGTGCTGAAGGTTGTGGTGTTGGTTCGGGCTTGGCTTCAACTTTAGCGGCTGGTTGTGGTGGTTCAACCTGAGGGGGCGCTGGCTCAACGGGTTTCTCTTCTTCGGCAGTTTTCGCGGGCGCTGAACCTTCGCCATCCAATACCGCAACCACTACATTCACTTCAACTGTATCGCCTTCGTTATAACGCACTTCGGTCAGCGTTCCAGCTGCTGGCGATGGAATTTCAGCGTCGACCTTATCAGTAGAAATCTCAAACAAAGGTTCGTCACGGTCGACACGGTCACCGACCTTCTTCAACCACTTTGTAATAGTTCCTTCCGCGATGGATTCACCCATCTGCGGCATCACCACTTCAGTGCTCATCGTCTCTCCAATTCTATTGTCCGATATGCGTCTGTCTTGTCGTTTGACCCACCGAGCGGTTCCTTTGGCTAGATACGACAAGCTAAAGCATATCGGACATTTCTCAATACCCGGCAAGCTTGCGTGCAGCTGACACGACGTCTTTCGTTTGTGGTAAATAGTAGTCTTCCAACGGTGGCGAATAGGGCACCGGAGAATCAATCGAGGCCACACGAATTATCGGTGCGTCCAGCCATTCAAAAGCTTCTTCAGCCAGAACCGCGGCAATCTCACCACCAATGCCACCAGTTCTCGACGCCTCGTGCAAGACAATCACCCGATTAGTCTTCTTAACGCTGGTAAGTATCGTCGACTTATCCAGCGGCGCAAGCGTCCGCAGGTCGATCACTTCCACGTCGAGTCCTTCCTTTTCTAATTCTTCAGCGGCATCCAACGCGGTCAGGACCATAGCGCCAAAGGTGATGAGCGATAAGTCTCGACCCTCGCGAACTACTCGGGCCTTTCCAATTTCGACGATGTAATCATCAGCCGGCAATTCTTCTCGCAAACGGGGAAGGCGATATAGCTTTTTGTGTTCAAAAAAGAGTACCGGATCGGGATCTCGAATGGCCGCCTTGATCAGACCCTTCGCATCGTAGGCAGTCGAAGGCTCCACGATCTTGAGACCGGCTGTGTTCAGAAAAAATGATTCGGCATTTAACGAGTGGAATGGTCCTGTCCGGACGCCGGAGCCACAAGGTCCACGAAAGACAGCGGGAATACCGGCGCCCCAACGATAACGACACTTTGCGGCGTAGTTGGTAAGTAGATCAAAACCAGCGGAGATGAAATCAATGAACTGGAATTCAGCAACGGGTCGCAACCCCATCAGTGCCGCACCACAAGCCGCGCCAACGATTGCGCCTTCAGAAATGGGGGTATCGATCACTCTTTCGCTGCCAAACTGATCGAGCAAACCGTCAGTGACCTTAAACGCGCCACCATAGGTTCCGACGTCTTCGCCGATAACAAAGACCGTCGGATCGCGTTCCATCTCTTCCCAAATACCCTGGCGAATGGCTTCGACCAGAGTTGCTGGTCCACCGCGCTCAGGGCGGGATGATTTGTGTTCTTTTTTGACTGCGGTTGACATAGTCTATTGTCCGATATGCTTCAGCTTGTCGCTGTGCCCAACCAGTAATTTTTCGGGAAACACGACAAGCTAAAGCATATCGGACACTAGTTCCCCAAAACCTTGGGTCGAAACGCTGGCGCAACGATCGTGTTGTCGTAAACATCGTACGCGGCCTGTTCAGCTTCCGGCATCGGCGATGACTCTGCCCAGGCACAGTCGTCATCGATCAGGCGAACAACATCGGCAACAACCTCGTCGAGTCTCTCTTTGGTGGCCACCTTTCGCCCAAGCAAATACTTTTCAAACCGATCAAGTGGATCGTTATTGTTTTCCCACCACTCAATCTCCCCTGGCGCAATGTAACGTTGGTCGTCGTGTTCGGCGTGGCCTTTACGTCGATAGGTTTTCGCTTCAATCAACACCGCGCCACCACCACCGCGAGCGTAGGCTGCCGCGTGTTTGGTCACTTCGTAACAGGCCACCACATCGTTGCCATCGACTATGTGCGCGGGAATTCCATAACCGGCAGCTTTCTCCGCCAGGTCTTTTACCGCCGTTTGCATGCTGGTCGGTGTCGAGTAAGCGTAGTGGTTATATTCGGCGACAACGATCAGCGGCAGCCGTTGCACCGCAGCAAAGTTCAGTCCTTCATGAAAGGCTCCGGTACTCATCCCGCCATCACCGATGTAGGTAATAGCCACGATCTTCTTCTTTTGCATACGGGCTGCTAGAAGAATGCCGGTCATTACCGGAATCATGTCTCCCAGATGCGAGATTGGACCGATAAAACCCTTTTCCATGTCACCGAAATGAATGTTGAGATCTCTACCACCTGATGGTCCCCAGGCCTTCGCCATGTACTGCGCGAAAATGTCGCGCGGACGAATGCCCTTCACCAGAACCGCACCGAGATCACGAATTAACGGTGTAATAAAATCGTGTTGCTGCAAGGCGTAAGCGCTACCAACTGCGGTGGCCTCCTGGCCCAGCGAGCGAAAGACGCCGCCAACGACCTTTGTTTGCCGGTAAAGGTTCACCAAACGCTCTTCGACTAGTCGAGTGAGCTTCAGATAACGATAGAGTTCAAGCAACTGTTCAGGCTTTAGCGAAGTTTCGCTGGAACAAGTGAGGATCTTGCCTTCTGCTGGCTTGTGTGGCGCGTACTTAGTGCTCACGCGCATTTGAAAGCGCGGGTGAGGTGGTCGACGCCGTCTGCGCTGATTCTTGTCGCGCGTCAGTTTGCTTTCGGGTTTTGCAGATTGCTCAGCCATCTTAGATATGCACCGCCAAATCGTGAACGCCCTCGGCTGCTTCCATTACCGCTTCAGAGACCGTTGGATGTGCGTGCATCGTCCGACCGAGTTCATCAGCAGTCGATTCCAGTTGCATAGCTACGCACGCCTCAGCAATGAGTTCGGTTGCGTGAGGACCAATGATATGGACGCCAAGGATTTCGTCGTATTTCTTTTCGCTGACGATTTTGACGAAGCCTTCCTCTTCGCCGAGTATGCGGGCTTTGCCCGATGCCGAAAACGGAAATCTGCCAACTTTGACTTCGTACCCTTGCTCGCGAGCCTTGGCTTCGGTTAGACCAACTGACGCTATTTCCGGATCGCAATAAGTGCAATTCGGAACTAACCGCAGGTTGATGGGTCGCACGTCGCTTCTTCCGGCCATGTGTTCGACGGCTACGATTCCCTCTTTCGAGGCTAAGTGTGCAAGCAACGGAGTGGGAACGACATCACCGATCGCATACACTCCCTTTTCTGCAGTTTGTTGGTATTCATCAACCGTGATGAATCCGCGATCAACTTTGATCTTAGTTCCCTCAAGACCAAGACCTTCCGTATAAGGCATACGCCCAACGGCAACGAGTAACATCTCAGCATCCAGGGTTATTGTTTCGCCTTTCCCGGTTTTTCCGGTGACTCGAACTCCAGTTTCGATCTTCTCGAGTTTCTCCAGCTTCGTATCTACTTGTGCCTTAATACCTCGCTTACGAAACGCACGTTCGAGTTCCTTCGACACTTCTTCGTCCTCGAGCGGAACCAGGCGAGGCAGCAATTCGACCAGTGTGGTCTCCGCACCAAAGCGCGAGTACACAGACGCGAATTCGACGCCAACCGCGCCAGACCCCATAACGATTAGCGACTTTGGTACATCTTTCAGTTCCAGGATGTGGTCACTATTAACAACCTGCTTCCCGTCGGTATCAAACCCTGGAATCGGCCGAACTACTGAGCCCGTGGCGATAATGATGTTCTTCGTGGCGATTGTCTGCTTTTTGCCCTCTGCGTCTGTGACCTCCACTTTTCCCGGCAATGCAAGTTTCCCTGTACCCTTGAAGACAGTTACTTTGTTTTTCTTCATCAGGTACTCAATGCCTTTAGAGTTTTTGAGAACCACTTTGTCTTTTCGTTTTTGAACGTCTGCGAAAGCCAGTTGAATTCCTGAAGCTTGAACACCAAAATCAGCGGCGTGTTGCATTTGTTCGAAAACATGAGCCGACATGAGCATCTGCTTGGTCGGAATACAGCCTCGCAGTGTGCAAGTGCCGCCGAGACGTGTGTCTTTTTCGATTATGGCTACTTTGAGGCCCAACTGGCCCGCTCGTATTGCGGCGACGTAACCGCCAGGTCCGCTGCCGATAATCGTCACGTCAAACTGTTCGTTAGCCAATTTAGGTGGTTCCTCTCCTCAAGCAGTAATGGGTTGCAAGTGATGAGTCAGTAGCGATGGAATGGACACGCGGGTGCTCGTCATATCTCAGGCAGAATAAGCTCGTTCATTGAAAGACGGGCATTATAATCGTTTGCTACGCGGTGGCCAAACAAGGCATGTTGCGCAGTAATGTCCGATATGCTTTAGCTTGTCGTGTCTTCCTCAACAAGCCTTTTAGGATTCACGTCGACAAGACAGACGCATATCGGACATTTGCTCCGGACTACTGAAAACTGAGGATCAAAATCATGAAGCACTCCGAAGGATTTTTAAGATTAGTCAATGAAGCGAAGACTCGGATTAAGGAAACGACTGTAGCTGACACGCGGGAACGAATGCATGCGAATCCTCAGGCAAAACTCGTTGACGTGCGCGAAGATCACGAGTGGGACGCAGCCCATGCTGCTGGGGCGATTCATCTCGGCAAAGGGATTATCGAACGCGATGTGGAGATGACAATACCCGACAAGCAAACTGAAATCATTCTCTATTGCGGCGGCGGTTATCGTTCGGCTCTGGCCGCCGACGTGCTGGAGAAGATGGGATATACAAACGTCTTTTCCATGGCTGGTGGTTGGAAAGCGTGGACTGAAGCAGGTGCTGCCATCGAATAACTTCAACGCTAACTAACGTCGTACAAAATTAAGGGCGTGCTCCTTTACGGAGCACGCCCAGAGTTTTGCTTTGAATCCTGATTTAGAACTCGAAGCGTACCGCCAACTGCACCTGACGCTCGCGGAACAGCGTGCTGTCAGCGCCGGTAACATTCAGGAATGGTGTATTGCCGGTTTCGTTGAATACCAAGCACTGAGTCAAACCGCCTGGACATGGCGGATTGCTCGAGTTCGACACGAAATTATAGAAGGTGCTTGTCACAGCCGTGACCTGCGTTCGGTTGAACAAATTGAACGCTTCACCAAGAATTTCGAGTCTTGTACCTTCGGTGACGTGGAACCGGCGCGAGAGGCGCAGATCGGCATACCAAATCTTAGGTTGCTTAAACCAATTGCGGGGCAAACCGGCGTATCGAGAGCTACCCCCCGATCCATTGGCGCCACCACCCGGCGTAGTACAAGAAGCTGTAGCAGCTGGGTTTCCACCCGCGCCGCACAGCGCCGTTATTTGGGCGGCGTTTCCAGTAAAGCCGTATGCCGCAGGATTAATTGTGCCACTGATTGACTGCGTAAGCCGTGCGCCTGAAAAGGCATTCAGAATTGGCGCAATCGTCCATCCGTTGAAGATCGCCCGTGCGGCGTCGTTATCCTTGAACCTCTGGAACTCCGTGTTGTAGACGAGGCTCGCAACGAACTTGTGTCGCCGGTCAAAAGCTGATAATCCATCCTCAGCTCCTTGATCAAAAGCATTGAAGGGAAGATTGTTTGATGTGAAGGTGACTGAACTTTGTCCATTATCCTGCGCACGAGAGAGCGTGTAGTTCGTTTGGAACTGCAGCCCATTCGTCAATCGACGATTTGCCTGAAGCACAAGCGCATGGTATTTGGAAAAAACGTCGCTACGAATTTCGGTTATCTGCGCGAAGTTTGGGTTCGGTCTGGCAGTGGTAAACGAGTTCGCTTGTGTCCGTCCCACGAAGATCGGTGTCAAGTAGTTGGTTCCATTGAACGGTCCACCGAATACCGGAATCTGAACGTTCCGGGCCGGCGCAGGCAGATTCGTATCGACGAAGTTTGGCAGTGAGTTGGCAAAGCTCATTAGATACGAAACCGAGACGATTGTATTCCGCGCAATCTCGCGCTCGATGATTACATCCGCCTGGTGGATCTGGGGAAGTTGAAAGTTACTCGCGAAGTACTGCAACGCGCCAGGCACGAGCGTACCTGCGCCTAAGAGGTTTGGATAGATCGGTGCATCCGATGCAGTGGCCAAGAGAGTAACTTGCCGTTGTGCCCGGTCGATACCCACGCCAGTGTTAATCAGCGCGTTGTAAACCGTCGAGTTGATTACGCGACCGTAGTAGAGTCCCCAGCCACCACGAAGGCTGGTTTTGCCATCGCCAGTGAGATCTAAAGCGAAACCGATACGCGGTCCGAAGTTGTTGCGATCATCAACCTTATTGTTTGTTTGCGGCAACGCCGGGTTGACATTAATCGGATCTGGGTTCCTTTGGTATTCGTATCGGAGGCCGAGATTCACGGTAAAACGTGAATTGACGCGCCAGTCGTCTTGAATGAAGTAATTGAGATCAGTGGTCTTCATCGTCAGACCCAGCACACCCAAACCCTGATTGAAATTACCGGCATAACACTGGCCGGCACGGCGAGTTGAACTAAAGCACCGTCCTAGCGGATTGCTGGTCGGAGTTGCGGCACTTAGTGTTCGCAGTCCACCATTTGTCCTCCAGTTCTGGTAATCGACGATGAAATCACCAATACCGTTTACGCCACTGCCTGTGTAGTTAAACTCGCCGCCGATGAAACGTAAATTGTTGATGATGTCTTTGACGAAGTTGAGGTCACCACCAAACTTGACAGTATGGTTGCCGCGAGTCATCGTGACGGTGTCAGCAAACTGCCAGCGCCGTTCATCGGGAAACGCAACCCGATCGAGGAACTCCGGAATCCCAAAGCTGAGACCATTCTGAATGAACGTTTGTGGTGAACGACCGCCGACAGAGTTTGTTGGCTCTCCCGCTTGCGGTGGTTGGCTAAACTGAGTCTCCTTGTCGCGGCCCCATTGGAACCGGGCTTCATTCAGTAGATTTGCATTGATGGTGGAGTTAAGGCGAACGGTGAGCCAGTCGATATCTACAAAATCGTCGCCAAAGTTATCACGCGCTCGAGTGTTAGTCGCCTGGGTTTGAATGCCGTTCGGTGAGTCCCAGCGCAGACGATTATAAGTCACAGTGAGAGTGTTATTGCTGTTAAGGTTCCAATCGATCTTCGGGAGGAGCAGGAGTTGATCTCCACGTCGTGTGACCTCGCCAGTGATACTCCTGAGGAAATTCTGAGTTTCCGTAATCTGAGCGTCGGTGACTCCGCGGTCCATTAGTGTGGTTTTGTTCGCCGTGCTTAAATTCAGGAACGTTGGGAGGCTGAATCTCGCCAAGCCTGGAAAGTTGCGCTTCTGCTGATCATAGGAAAAGAAGAAGAAAGCCTTGTCCTTAACGATCGGCCCTCCGATCGTGCCACCAAATTGGTGACGCACGTCGCGCGGCTTGATACCGACCGGTCCAAAGATGCCTGGTGCCACTTCCGCAGTAGTGGTTGCGAGCGGATTACGCGCGCCCCACTTGTTATTTCTTTGGTAGTAGAAACCGCCGCCGTGAAAATCGTTCGTACCGCTCTTCGTGACCGCGTTAACCACGCCGCCCGCTGAACGCCCGTACTCTGCTGAATAGCTGGAAGTATTGACCTGGAACTCACGGATAGCTGCCTGACTGACTGAGTAGCTGATGCGAGTGCGGCCGCGTTCCTCTGCGAAGAACGCCTGGTTGTTGTCACCGCCATCAATTGTGTTGTTGTTGAGGAGTCCCGAGATTCCGCGGAAGCTGATCAAGCCAAAGGTGCCATCGGGAACCGCGCCTGGTGTAAGCAAGGCGAAGTTTGACCAACGACGACCGTTGATCGGCAATTCGTTGATGGAGGTTTGATTGATGTTGCTAGAGAAGTCCTGTTGGCTTGTGTTGATAACCGGAGCCTCAGCAGTTACATCGACTGTGCCGGTAACCGGGCCGACTGAAAGATTTACTTCGAGACTTGTTTCTCGGCCGACTTCAACGACAACGTTTTCGACGCTCGCCGGGCTGAAACCTGCCGAGTTGACGGTTACTGAATACATACCTGGTTGAAGATTAATTACCTTGAAACGACCTGAGTCATCAGTGGTAGCGGAATCCTCTTTATTGGTTCCCACGTTCTTCACCGCCACTGTCGCCCCCGACACAACCTCTTTAGCAGGATTTGTAACGACACCACCGAGTGCGCCGCCGGTGGTTGATTGCGCCATTGTGATAGCGCTCAGCGTGAGCACCATCAAGAACACAAAAGAGAGCTTTACAATTTTCGACATAGAGGGGAACTCCTTACGGATTGAGTGAACATTTAAGGCGCCCAGCCAGCTGGCGGCACCGATTGAACCGGTAGTTTGAGAGCACGTGAAATCAGCAATTCAAGAAGGAAAAAAGCGATTGGCAATACAAAGCAAGACGCGACTTCTACCACGCCTAGCTCGCGTTTCGCAAGTCTAAGTCATGATTGAAGCTATTAAATCTTCCTGACGCATGTTCTATCGAAGGGCGGCACCAGCCAGGTGCCATTTTGCGCAGTGAATTTTCGCAAGACCCGTGCCGGATGAGACTCTCAAAAACTGCTTGTGACAAAGCGCGTTTTACCAATAGTTAAGTTTTGACGGGTCCTGCACCGAAGATCGTAATGTGCAAGATTTTGGATTTGATTGGAAAATCGAAAGAAGGGACTGCGGCCAATTGCCCTCATCGTAACAATTTAGCCGGACCCCGAACAAAAGATCTGGATTACAACCGTTCCACGATCATCGCGATGCCTTGACCGCCGCCGATGCATGCGGTGGCCAAACCATAACGACCACGACGACGATGCAATTCATTGAGTAGAGTCAAGACAAGTCGAGTTCCAGTAGCGCCCAACGGATGACCAAGGGCGATTGCGCCACCATTTACGTTTGTTCGTGAGCGATCCAATCCAAGATCCTTTTCGACTGCGAGGTATTGAGCGGCAAAAGCCTCATTTACCTCCACAAGGTCAATGTCGTTTAAAGTCATTCCGGCTTTTTCAAGCGCAGCCTGCGTTGCTGGAACTGGACCTATCCCCATAATCTCCGGTTCGACACCAGCATAGGCCCAACTAACAATTCGACCCTTTGGACTCAAATCGCGCTCCTTCACAAATTCTTCATTGGCAATCACCAATGCAGCTGCACCGTCGACGATCCCGGAAGCGTTGCCAGCCGTTACAAAACCATCCTTCGCAAACGCTGGCTTCAATTTCGCTAATCCTTCGATCGTTGTTTCAGGCCTAAGGTGATCATCGTGCTCGACTAACGTGATCCCTTTTCGAGTTTGCACTTCAACGGGAACAATTTCTTGGGCAAAATACCCGGCATCCAAAGCGCGCTTGGCTTCCTGCTGCGAACGTAGCGCGTACGAATCCTGCTCCTCGCGCGAAATCTCAAACTTCCTCGCCAGATTCTCGGCAGTTCCTGCCATTGGCGTGTTGCAGTATGTGTCGAGCAACGCGACCATCAAACTATCTTCCAGTTTGCCTTGTCCGAGTGCGAACCCGGATCGGGCTCCACGAATCACGTGCGGCGCCTGCGACATTGACTCCATGCCGCCGACGAGACATGAACGGGCCTCGCCAAGTTGAATCATGTGCGCGCCAGAGACAATCGATTGAATGCCGCTGCCACAAAGCCGATTAACAGTCAGCGCTGGTCTATCGAAAGGCACGCCGGCTTTTAGGGCTACATGCCTGGCTCCATAGATCGCGTCGCCGGAAGTTTGTAAAGCGTTGCCGACGACAGTGTGATCGATTGCGTCGGCGCTAACTGCAGTTTCGTTTAGAGCTCCGCGTGCGGCAATCGCTCCCAACTCGATTGCAGAAACATCTTTGAGAGCACCAACGTACTCGCCCATCGGTGTACGTTTGCCTCCCAGAATAAAAACATCCTTAGCCATTGAGGTCCTTTACTCCCTTGTTTCAAAATTCCCTGTTTGCAGAAACACAAGAGCCTAGCAGACAGTTTTTGGAGAAGCAATTTGTCTGGTTTGTCGGTGGTGAGTTGTTCGTTTTCGAACAGGACTTATCTGACGTATAGGACCTATTATTCGCACTGACTACTGGCTAAACCGATGCGCTGCGAGGTAGCGATGCAGCAGTTCTTCGAGAAAACCTTCGTAGGTAAATGTCGCCAGATCATACGAGGGGCGAATCTTGTAAAGAATCGGCATCGACACTCGCCACGCCATCCATTGCCGGGGCATGTCCGCTAGATCCCACCGCCGGCGAAGGAAAACTTCTACAACCTGAATCTCCGCCTCCGTCAAACTGTTGATGTTAGCTGTGAAGTCAACTGGCTTAAAGGACCGGCGAAGCGCGGGGTCACTAACTGGAGAAGCAAAAACTTTCGCAAACGCCGGCGCTTCTGCTTCGCGTTCGCGAACAACGACTGTTCCTGCCACCATATCGCCAATGCGCTGGTCCCGCGTCGTGGAAAAAACCGAGATTAGACCGATTGAATAAAACGGCGCCGGCATCATGTCGAAGGAACGAATAAGGTTTCGTACCGACGACTCCCAAAAAGTAATTGGCCGGCCATCCTCACGAATCACCCGCAGCTTCAACCAACGCTTGCCTGGCGTCTGTCCACTCCAAAGCCATTCAAAGAAAGCAAAGTATCCGGAAAGAATCAGGAAGAGGACAATAATCATTACGGCCAGCACCCACTTGGGTGCCGTTGAAAACACACTCTCCAGATCAGAAGAGTTCGCGATTACAAGGAAGCCGAGCGCAATCAAAGCCAATGCTAGAACTTGAATGGCATGGTCGATAGCACAGGCAAGGAAACGGTTTCCAATTGATGCCAGGGCGAAGTGCAACGGAACACGCTCAGGCGTTTCGATAATGAGTACGTCTTCAGTTGCAAACGTAGCAGACATCTAAAAACGTTCACTCGTTGAAAAGGCGTGAAGCATCATCATCAACATTCACGAAGTGGCTCTTTCGCACCCCTTTAGTGACGTCTTCGAAGAACCACGAAAGCTAATACTGGGACCGCAGGCGTCCTCGCCTGCCAACGTCGCCTTCCACGTTAGCTAGTTAATTAAAGATCTCGAGCTGGTCGAGCGGCGGCAGGCGAGACGCCTGCGCTCCCAGCAAGAGCGCGCCCATTCTTTCAAAACGCCACTAAAGTTGAACCTCATAATGTCGAGTTCGATCAAACACCGTTTCGTTCATGTGCCGATGGCTCGAATCCTGAGAAAGCGGCGCTTTCCTACCTGTAAGACTCTGCTCTGTTCAGACTCGATAGTCACTTCCGAGTTCACCTGTGACTGTTTCTCACCGTCGATAGAAACGCCTCCCTGTTCGATTAACCGGCGAGCTTCAGCCATCGAAGGTGCCATCCCGGTTTCAACCAGGAGCTTGGGTAACTTCCACGTTCCTACCTGAATGGTTAGTTCTTCAATTTCATCCGGTAGTTGTTTGCCACGGAAAATAGAATTGAAGTCTTCTTCTGCCCTGGTGGCCTCGGACGTTGAATAGAAATCTGACACTATGCTTTTCGCGAGTTCGACTTTAATGTCGCGCGGATTTCTGTCACCACTCTCAGAAGATGACTTGAGTGCAGCGATTTGATCAGGGCTTAGATCGGTGCAGAGTTCGTAGTATCGCCACATTATCTCATCTGAGATCGACATGACTTTCCCAAAGATCTCCTGGGGTGGCTCATTGATACCAATATAGTTTCCTAAACTCTTCGACATCTTCTGTACACCGTCTGTTCCTTCCAGCAGCGGTGTGATCATTGCCACTTGCGATTCCTGACCATACTCGCGCTGCAAGTTTCTTCCCATTAACAGGTTGAACTTCTGGTCCGTGCCTCCCAACTCGACGTCTGCCTCGAGAGCAACTGAGTCGTAGGCCATCACCAGCGGATACATCACCTCGTGCAAAGCTAACGGTCGATTGGTCTCCAGACGTTGTTGAAAGTCGTCTCGTTCCAGAATTTGTCTGACAGTTACATGCGAAGCCAGTCGCAGAAAACCCGCGGAACCGAGTTCGTCCATCCAACGCGAATTGAAATCAATTACAGTCTTATCCGGATCAAGCAGTTTGAAGATCTGTTGCTTGTACGTCTCAGCGTTAGCGTTGATTTCTTCACGCGTCAGTTGCGGGCGAGTTGCACTCTTACCAGAAGGATCCCCTATTAGCCCAGTGAAGTCGCCAATCAAGAAGATGGCAATGTGGCCGAGTTCCTGAAAGGCTCGTAGTTTGCGAATCACCACTGTGTGGCCCAGATGAATGTCGGGCGCTGTTGGATCAGCACCAAGCTTCACTCGTAAAGGTTTGCCCGTTTGCATCGACTTCTCGAGTTTCGATCTCAAGTCAGCCTCACGAATGATTTCAATCGTGCCTTTACGGAGGTAAGAGAGTTGTTCGTCTATGGTCATCGAATCTACACTCACATTTTCGTGTGACTTTCTTTTCTCTGCGTATCAGAGAAAAACCGAGATCGATCGAGCCTAGAGTAGCCCATCTCTCAAATCGTGCGCTATCCTTCCTTAATCATTCATAGCCAGAGGACATCAACATGGTGACGGAAACTCCAACTGAGCACCCTTCAGATCAAATCACTGCAAACCTATTGGCGCAATCTCGAGTAGCGTTCATAGGCCTTGGCGTAATGGCGGAAGCAATCGCAGCTGGCTTGTTAAGGAAAGCGCTCGTAAGACCTGAACAGATCGTCGGCAGTCATCCCCGTGCGCCGCGGCGAGAAGAACTCTACGCTAAATACGGCATCCAGATGTTTGAACATAACCGCGACGCCGTCATCGCTGCTCATCCAACGGATTCCATCTCCGGTTCGATGGTTATTCTCGGAGTGAAACCGCAGCGGCTAGGTAAAGTGCTTAACGAACTTAAAGGCTCAATGCACCAGGACCAGGTCGTTGTTTCGATCGTTGCCGGTGCAAAGATCGAAACCATTGCTGACGAACTGCTGCACGCGGCGGTTGTACGCACCATGCCAAATACACCCGCGCAAATTGGTGAAGGCATGACGGCGTGGACGTCGAGCGCGGCCGTGACTGAACTTCAAGAACAACAAGTCCGGGCGTTACTCGAAGCGTTGGGCAAAGCGGTACGGGTTGAGAACGAGCGACAGATCGACATGGCGACGGCGTTGAGCGCTACCGGACCAACGTACATTTTCCTGGTGATGGAAGCACTGATCGACGCCGGCGTTCATATGGGTTTCTCCCGCCACGTTTCGCAGGAGTTAGTGCAACAGATGATCCTTGGGTCGGTCCTTTTCGCGAGAGAGTCGCACAAACATCCCGCCGAGTTGCGCAACATGGTGACGTCGCCTGGTGGCACTTCGGCCGAGGCGATCTATCAAATGGAAAAAGGCAGCCTTCGGACCGTGCTATCAAAAGCCGTCTGGGCTGCGTTCCAGCGCGCGGAGTCGCTGGGTGGAAAACGGAAAGAGGAGAAGTAGGGTTTGTGCTTTGTGCTTTGAATCTCATTCTCACAATCGTATCTGATCCTCTTATTGCGGCGCTCCGAGACAATGATGCTGATGTTCGCTCACAAGCAGCATGGGCGTTAGGACTCAAAGGCGACAGCCGCGCAGTTGAACCGCTGCGAGCTTTGTTAAGTGATGGGGACGAGCATGCTCGCAAGCAGGCGAAATGGGCGCTGCAAATGCGGAGGCTGCAGGAAGATTGAAGATTTCAGATTCGGAAGAATTTCCATATCAAAAAATAACTAAAGCACGTCGGAATTCTAAAGCATCAATCTGCAATCTGAAATCTTCAATCTTCAATCTTCATAACCCTTCTCCCAACAATCTCAAACTTCCCACTCACCACCAGCGCCAGCGCTTCCGCATAAAGCAAATGCTCCTGTTCAAGAATCCTGGCAGCGAGTGCCTCTTCTGAATCAACGTCGAGAATCGGCACGACGCGTTGCGCAATGATTGGACCGCCATCGAGTGTGTCGTCGACAAAATGGACGGTGCAGCCACTCCACTTCACGCCATGCAGGATTGCTTGTCGCTGTGCATCGAGACCCGGAAAGGATGGCAACAGACTCGGATGGATATTCAAAATCCGCCGCGGAAAGGCTTCGATAAAACAAGGCGACAACAGTCTCATGTAACCGGCCAGGCAGATCAGATCAACTTTATGCTCTTGCAGTCCAGAGATGATTTCACGTTCGTGGTCTTCTCGTTTGCGACCCAGGCGCTCAACAACCAACGTCTTGTGTCCGCGCTCCTGAGCAGAGATCAAGCCATGCGCGTCAGGCTTGTCGCTGACAACCAAAACGATCTCGGCGTTGGGAACATTGCCCGCACTGATCGCCTTGCTGAGCGCCAACATGTTTGAGCCGCGCCCGGAAATCAGGACGGCGATCCGAGTGTTTTGGTTAGTCAGAGCACTCTCCTACTTGCGAGTCAAAAAAGAAACAGACTATCCCTTTAGTAGCTATGTCGAGGAACTATGCGCGTTAATGCTGGGACCGCAGGCGTCCTCGCCTGCAGGTTCCCTCCTGGTACCTAGGTGGCACACGGCAGGCGAGGACGCCTGCGGTCCCAGCATTAACGCGCATAGTTCCTCGACGTAGCTACTGAAGGGTGACGTGGCGCCGGGCGGCTTTGTAATCTTCGAGATCAACTCTTGCTATCTATCTCGTTTACACGATCGTTACTTCACGATTTCCTTCAACGACTTCACCGATCGTGTAACAACGTTCACCACCCGATTCGAGTTGATCTTTGATCGCCTGACGGTTCTCCGGCGCGCACACGATCACCATCCCGACACCCATATTGAATGTCCGATACATCTCCGAATCCGATACGTTTCCAATCGCTCGCATCAGTTCATAAATCGGCAATACCGGCCACGAATCTTTTTGAATCTTCACGGCGGTGCCCCGCGGCAAAATTCGCGGAATGTTGTCTGTGAGTCCACCGCCGGTGATGTGTGCCAATCCTTTTATGGTTCCCTTGTCGAGCAAGGCCTCAAGGGGACGTAAATAACTGAGATGTGTTTGCAGTAACGCTTCCCCAACCGTCATCTGCACCTCAGGCAATTCTGTATCAGGTGTATATCCGGCTACGTCGAAAAACAGTTTCCGAGCCAGTGAGTAACCGTTTGTATGTAAACCGACCGAGGGCAGTGCCAGGAGAACATCGCCGGCTTTGATTGACTTGCCGTCGATTATCTTTTCACGATCAACGACTCCGACAATGAATCCAGCAATATCGTATTCGCCTGCCGCATAGAAACCGGGCATCTCGGCAGTTTCGCCACCCAACAACACACAGCCATTGCTTCTGCAGCCGTCTGTTATTCCCTCAATGACACTGGCGACAACATCAGTAGAGAGCTTGCCGGTGGCTATGTAGTCAAGAAAGAAGAGTGGCCGAGCACCCTGAACGAGTATGTCGTTCACGCAGTGGTTGACGAGGTCTCGGCCAACTGTGTTGTGGATGCCCGTGGCAAAAGCAATCTTAAGCTTGGTGCCGACACCGTCAGCCGAAGCCACCAGAACGGGACGCGCCAGGTTTGGAAAAGCGCCGTCAAACATCCCACCAAAGCTCCCGATTTCAGAGAGCGTTCGTTGGTTGAAAGTGGTGCGTGCCAGTTCCTTGATTCGATCGGTTGCGCGAGTTGCCGCGTCGATGTCAACCCCGGAATCGCGGTAGGAGATGGGTTTGGTCATAATCGTTGTGATTTGTGATTTGTGCCTTGTGTTTTTGTGCTTTGAATCTCATTCTCACCGGGCTTCAGCCCGGTGTTCAGGAGCTTATGAAAATCTGAAACCGTTTCAACGGTTTCTCGGCGGAACCATCAAACGAACTCTCTAAAACCGTTGAAACGGTTTCCGCCACCAGTACCACACTAACACCGGGCTGAAGCCCGGTGTGAATGAGGGTCAAAGCGCAAAGTGCTAAGCACAAAGTACCAAGCTCAAATCACGTCACTTCACAGCCGTCTTCTTCGCAGTCTTCGGCGGTGGCCCAAAATCGCCATAAGCAATGAATCCGGATCTTGAGGAATCGTCCTTTTGTGCTGAGCGACCCACGAACAGATCCTCTGACGCTTCCTTCGCTGGTTTCACTACAACGTCACCTTCTTTACCTCGAGTAGTTATTGTCACTTCACCTTGCAGGTCTGTGCGAAAAACCTTCACGCCAATAGCGCGCAAGCGATCGAGAACAGATTGCGCCGGATGACCATAACGGTTCCAGGCTCCGCACGAGATGATGGCTATCTGAGGTTTCACACGCTTCAAAAAATCTTCGGATGAGGCATACTTCGAACCATGATGCCCGATCTTCAAAACCATCGCTTCGAGGTTGGCATCCTTCGCGAGCAGCCGGTGCTCCGTTTGTTCCTCCGCATCAGCCGGCAACAACATGGAGAACACACCATAGTCCAAACGAGCTACGATTGAATTTGCGTTCGTTTCAGTGCCTCCTGTCTTCATCTGATCTTTAGTAAACGCTGGCGCCGTCGGCGCGAGAATCGTTAACAGCACCCCGTTGCCAAGATCATACTTTTTCCCTGGTTGCGCTTGCTCATATTGAGCCCCGCTCTTTGTCAAAGCGTCTTTGTAATCGTCGTAGAACTTGGTGATTGTCGCTGTCCTACCTGGCTTCTTGGGCATTACCGGCTTCTTTGCCGTCGCTCGAGTCTCCGGTTTTTGTGCCGGCGCCAGGTCGGGAGGCACTGCCGGTAACGCTCCATTGTCTATCACATTGAGAACCTTCACGGCTTTGAAAACTTCACTCGCTCCGCCCATGTGATCGGGATGTGGGTGAGTAATGATCAAATAGTCGAGTTGCTGCACGTTGTACCGCTTCAGCGCTTCGACGACGACCTTGCCTTTGCTCGTATCACCGGCGTCAATTAGCGTAGTTTTACCACCAGCGGAAGTGATCAAGATTGAATCGCCTTCAATTGGTCCAACGTCGAGTATATGAACCTGGAGTTCACTGGAAGGTGGTGGTGGTTTCCGTTGCCACCAGGGAACGACATACTGAACGGCAAGGTACCCCGCTACCGATGCCAGAACGATGAGAACCGCAACGGCACAACCACATCCTCGAGTAGTTCTTCCCAAGCGTCGGCCTCTCCTTACTTTTTGTAGATCACTCGAGTCTGGGGCGGTGGCGCATCCACCTGGTTGGCGACGCGCAACACATGTGGCTGAATTGAGTAATCACCCTTAACGTAAGCTTCGAGTACGTCTTTGGCTTTGACAACTTCCCAAATCGAATACGCACTTACTACCTGTTCAACCATCAACACAACACGCATTCCGTCCTTCGGCTTAAATTTCACGGGCGTTGAGAAGGTAATCGTCTTGGTGCCATACGCAGCAAGGTCAACCCCTTCAATTCGATTTGTTACGGGGCGTGCACCTGTTACTGGATCGATCGCCGTCAGTGAATACCTCAGTCCAGTTATTTGAGTGTCTGAATTGCTCGAGAAACGACAACGTAAAAGATAGCCTTTTTCCGTCTTTACCAACGCAGAGTCGTGGACGTTCATGGGCAGCTCGATAACCTGCAGAATCTCGACCGAGATATCGCGCGATTGAGTTTTCGTTTGAGCTTGTTGAGCTTGCAAGGCAGGGCAAACGATGAATATTAGAATCGCATTGGCGATGCACAGGTGGTCAAAACGCCGAAGTGACAAATGCGTTCGCAACTGGATAGGAGTAGGACTCTTGCTCAGCGTCACTAAAGTCAGTCAGCCGTGACTGATTCACGGTCACGCTCCCACATCGTCTCGGCCTGGCGAGTAATTCGGGTCGGATATTGACCATTCCAACACGCAACGCACGACTCTTCGGTCTTCAATCCACTCGCTGCAATCATGCCTTCCATCGACAAGTAGCCCAACGAATCCGCCCCAATAAAGTCTCGAATCTCCTCAACCGTCATGTTTGCAGCAATCAGTTCCGCCTTGTTGGGGGTATCAACGCCGTAGTAACAAGGACTGATTGTTGGTGGGCAGCTGATGCGGACGTGGATCTCTTTTGCACCTGCATCGCGAACCATGTGAACGATCTTCTTGGACGTTGTTCCTCGCACAATCGAGTCATCAATCAAAACCACTCGCCGGCCATTTATTAGATCGCGAACTGGATTGAGCTTAATGCGGACGCCAAACGAACGAATGGACTGTCGCGGCTCAATAAACGTGCGTCCGACATAATGGTTGCGAACCAGTCCAAAGCGAAAACTTAGTCCACTCTCCGCGGCGTAACCTATCGACGCTGCCACACCTGAATCGGGGACGGGCACAACAATGTCAGCGTCAGCAGGCTGCTCAAGCGCGAGACGACGACCCATCTTGTGTCGCGACTCATTAATCGACTTTCCGTAAATCAACGAATCCGGACGCGCGAAATAGACGTGTTCGAATAAACACATCGAGTGCTTCTGCTCGGGCAACGGATGCGAGGACCGCAGTCCGTCATGATCGATGACCAGCATTTCACCGGGTTCGACATCACGAATGTATTGCGCATCGATGAGGTCAAACGCACAGGTCTCGGAGGCAACCACCCAAGCATCGCCGAGCCGTCCCAGTGCTAACGGACGGAATCCCCGACTGTCTCGCACAGCGATCAGTTCTTTCGGGGTCAGAAAGAGCATCGAAAAAGCTCCTTCCGTTTGACTCAACACTTCTGGTATTGCTTCCCGAACCGATTTAGACGATCGTGCGACACCGTGCAGGACTACTTCCGTGTCAGAGGTCGACGAAAAGATTGCGCCTCCGCGTTCGAGCCGCGCTCGTTCTTCCTTTGCAAATGGGAGATTGCCATTGTGGCAAACGGCGATTTGACCATGCTGACAAGTCACGAGGAACGGTTGGGCTTCCAGGATCGAAACGTTACCCGCCGTTGAATATCGAACGTGGCCAATCGCGCTTGCGCCGCGAAGTCGATCGAGATGCGTCTGATTGAACGCTTCATTGACATGACCCATCGCGCGTTCGAGACGAAGCTCAGAACCGTTTGAGGCAACAATCCCGCACGACTCTTGACCTCGATGTTGTAGTGCATACAAACCCAGATAGCTCAAACGCGCAGCATCTGGATGTCCGAAGATGCCAAAGACGCCACACTCTTCGTGCAGTTTGTCGATCTCGATTTCAGTCAATTGAATTTTCCTGGATTGCAGCGTTGGGGATTACAAGCGCAGCTTACTTCGCATTCGAAATCGTTTCAACTGTTATGACCGGGAAATAAACACATCAGGACACTCTCTGAGTCATCGAAACCAACCACGAAGCTGCAATGCCTTGTACTAGACAAGCAGATTGCGAGATGAAACTTTCGAGGGTGAAGAGACAAAGGAAGTGCCATCTGGTTTTCTAAGAAGGCACAAAAACAAAAAACGTTCAGAATCTTTTATTGTGCCTTGTTGTCTTCGTGGTAAAGGGTTCCGAAATCTACCTCCGCAAGCTATGATGGACTTTTAGATGAGCCGCCAAAGCATCTACACTTTACTCGTTGTGATCACTGTGACAATCACTCTGTTCGTGGTTCCGAGATTTCAAGCCAACGCTTCGGCAACGTACAATGCGCGTACCCCGTCGCAACTCTACTCGAAGTATTGCGTCTCGTGTCACGGTGGAAATGGAAGGTCGCAAACATCTAAAGGAAAGTTTAGTCACGCCCGGGATCTGACAGACTCTCAGTGGCAGGACGACGTAAGCGACGAACGCATTTTTAATTCGATAATGAACGGGCGGAGCGTGCGCGGCAACATGCCCGCATTTAGCAATAAGCTGAACGACAAAGAAGCAGAGGCCCTGGTCGGGTTTGTACGTGGTTTCCGAAAATAGGCTTTTCTCGTGAGTATCTATCGCGGACTGGCAATTCGAATCCTGCAAGCAGCACTGGTCATAGTTTTGTTCGGTGCGGGCTGGCTGATTTACAACCGTCTGCCCGGAGGTCCAACCGAGAACGAACGCGAGAGAGGAGCTACGACAATAGAGATTGTCATGGAACCACAGGCGGAACCCAGCGGCACCGCCCTCGATATTGCGGTCGATTTTTATCCGGTGGATATAGTGGCAGTTGGTCACGAGTATTTTACGGACCGGCGCGCGGGAAAAAGCTTCGACGACTTTCGTAAAGAACGAATGAAAGGGAGAGCGACGGTCACCACGCATCTAGACAGGCAGGGTCGCGGTTCGGTCACGCTCCCAGCTGGCAATTGGTGGTTGTACGCAAAACTCTCTGGCGATGAAGAATTGGAGTGGCGTCTTCCAGTTAGCGTTAGCGGAACAAAACAAATAGTGCAATTGAACGCGCAGAACGCATACACGCGAAGTAAAGCCTTTTGAGCTTTGTGCTTTGTACTTTGTGCTACTGGTTCGGGGTACTTACCCGGTCCAATCACATTCCCGGACTTTTAGGGCAAAGCGGCTTCGCGGTAAAATGAGGTTGATTAGTTTTGATACGGACAACTTCACACTTGAATCCAGCCTTGACGTAAACATCCAAAATGCTCGCCCTCCGCGTTAACAAGAACCGTCTATCAATTCGTAACATCACAAAACCTCTTGCCGACAACGAAGCACTGGTCCGCGTAGTTTTGTCAGGCATCTGCAATACCGATCTCGAGATCGCTCGCGGTTACGCCGGCTTCAAAGGAACGATAGGACATGAGTTTGTTGGAGTTGTAGACGAGAGCCCCCATAGTTCACTCATTGGACAACGCGTAGTGGGAGAAATTAACGCTGGGTGTGGTAAATGCGAGCTCTGCCGCGCTGGCGATCCTCGTCACTGTCCAACGCGAACCGTCCTCGGCATCGTCGGCCGCGATGGAGCACACGCTGAGTTCTTACGGCTACCCGTTGAGAATCTTATGCAGGTTCCCGACAAGTTGATTGACGAACACGCCGTATTTATAGAACCGCTTTCAGCCGCGTGTGGAATTCTCGAGAGAGCCTCAATCAACAAAACAGATCACGTCGCTGTGATCGGAGACGGAAAGCTTGGTTTGCTTTGCGCTCAAGTGGTCGCACTTACCGGCGCAAATCTGCTGCTGATTGGCAAGCACTCCTCAAAGTTACGTATCGCTGAGCGCCGGGGAATTGAAACGTCAACTGCGAAACAAGCAGCGAAGCGTACAAGAACGTTCGATGTAGTTGTCGAAGCGTCTGGCGCGGCACCAGGTTTTGAACTAGCCCTCAATCTTCTTCGACCTAAAGGCAGGCTCGTTTTGAAGTCTACCTTCAACGAAACCACTGAAATAGACGCCGCTCGTATTGTGGTTGACGAGATTTCGATAGTCGGTTCTCGCTGTGGCCGGTTCAAGCCGGCAGTCGACTTGTTGGCGAAAGCCGCGATCGACGTCGACAGCCTGATCAGCGAGGAATATCCACTCGCTCAAGGAGTTCATGCGATGGTTCGAGCCGGAACTCGAGGGATTCTTAAGGTTCTTCTAAGGCCGTAAGAGAGAATCAGCCCCAGGAGCCGTTCACCCGCCGTTTTTTGCCCAGAATGCCCCCTTTAGCTATACTCTAGCCCTTTCCTTTGCGCTCCGATCGTCATCCGGATTTAGATGGCCTTTCGGGATGCGTCACTGATAGTCGACGGGGTCACTTCGAAGGTGGTGAAGTTTATGTTTGACGTCCCTAACAATTCATCGGAGCAGGAGCGCACAATCCTGCGGAAGCTCCGCATCTGGATCGCAGC
>DASYRR010000145.1:0-5727 GCA_036004125.1 Pyrinomonadaceae bacterium
CCGTCGCGCGATACGGAGTAAATGTGTCGCCAGCCGTCACGCTCACTCGCCCAAAGAAAACGCTTGCCCTCATCAATCCATTCAATGTCACCACGCGCGAGTCCCGTCTTGTCCCAATCGATATCGCCCCAGGCGATGTCAACCCAGGTATCATCTTTCTCGGTAAGCACTGAGCGTACCTTGCCTGTGTGCACATCTCCAAGCATCACGATATTCGTATTCTGCAGACGATTGAGTTGTTGAATAACAACCTCGTCCGAACTGGCGGCCCATTCCATTCGCGCCAGATAGTTGTTGCGTGGATCGCCGGCGATATCAAACCAACGTGTCGTTCCGCCATTTGCTGGTACCACTCCGACTCGCGCAGCGGAATTCGTCTCACCTGCCTTTGGATAGGGAAACGCAGTCACCGACGGATAGAGCGCCGCCGTGTTATTGATAAGCTGCATCTCCTTCACGCCTTCGGAGTTTAGCTGCCAGTAGGCAATCTGCTTGCTGTCCGGACTCCAACGGAAGCCATCGCGACAAAACAGTTCCTCTTCGTAAACCCAATCGAAGGTGCCGTTGACAATGTAGCGCGTGCCATCAGTTGTCAGTTTGATGGTCTTCGAATCGGTATCGAGATTCTCAACATAGATGTTGTTGTCGCGTACATAAGCGACGCGAGTGCCGTCCGGAGAGAACTTCGCAAACATCAAACTGGAAGGTTTGGCATCCGCCCCACCAAGTTTGCGCAGGCTGCCGGCTTTCAGATCGACGACCCAGTAATCACCACGAGTATTGCTACGCCAAACGCGAGCGGTGTTCGTGAAGACAAGCACCTTCTGCTCATCCAACGTGAGCGCGAACTCCTCGACAGTCAACGCCGCAGTCGCACCGTTTGGTACTAATTTCTCTGCGGCGACTTTCACGGACCGCTCGCCGCTCAGGGCGTCGTATCGAACAATATCAACCGCGTCCTTCTTTGTCGGCGAGGGTTCCAATGCAAGATATCCGCTGCCATCTTCCTGCCAGCGAACAGGACCGAGCGAGCGAGTCCGGTACGTAAAGATCGAATCGACTGTCAATAACGACGAGTCGGCTTGTTGGGCAAGAGATGGAACAAGCAGTAGAAGGAAGACAGGAATAAGCAGGAGTTTGTTTCTCATGTCGTTTTGAATCTCAGATCTCAGATCTCAGATCATGTCCGATATGCTTTAGCTTGTCGACGGGTTGATTAAGCGGGTTCATTTTCCAGAGGTTCTTCTATCTCAAACACGACAAGCTAAAGCATATCGAACATTACTTTCAGATTCTTCCAACCAATTCAGCTATCGCTGCAACCAGCTCACCTTGTTCAATTGGCTTGGCGATGTGACGGTGGTAACCGGCAGACAGCGAGCGGTCACGATCTTTGCGAGTGGCATAACCAGTCAACGCAATGGCAGGCGTCAGTCCACCTTGCTCTGCGGGCAACGCCCGGATCTTCCGGATCAACTCGTAGCCGTCTTCATCAGGCATTCCTATATCACTGATCAAAACTTGAGGTGAGGTTTCCGAAAAGACACTGAATGCCGCCGCCGCTGAAGCAACCATGGTCACCTCCGCTCCATGTCGCTTTAGCATCGTACCCAGTAACTTTCTCGAATCGTCGTCGTCCTCGACCAGTAGGATATTCACTCCTTCGAGTCGGACCCTGTCGCCACCCAGGTTCCTACGACGTTCAACTTCTCTCCGTCTTTCCTCTGCTCGAGCCGGATCGCGGCGCTCTCGAGCCATCGGCAGATCGACGGTGAACGTTGAACCTTTTCCGAATCCGGCACTTTGAGCGCTCACGTTGCCGCCGTGCAGCTCAACCAAATGGCGAACAACGGCCAGACCCAAACCGAGTCCGCCTTGCTTTCGTGAAATCGAACCCTCTGCCTGTCTGAATCTATCGAAGACGTAAGGTAGAAACTCAGCCGGAATACCTTCTCCGGTATCATTCACCATCAACCGCACTATTGCATCCGTGCAATTCAGGTCGATTGTCACACTGCCTCCGCGCTGCGTGAACTTGATCGCGTTCGACAGAAGATTCCAAATGACTTGACGGAGGCGATTCGCATCGCCACGCACTAAGCACACTGTAGGAGCAATTTCCGTTCGCAATTGAATCCCCTTCGCGTCGGCGGTCGGACGCAAAGCATCAATAGCCGCTTCAACAATCGGAGCGAGATTCAACGGGTTCAGTTCCAGACGAAGGTTACCGGTAATGATTCGCGAGACATCCAATAGATCGTCAATCAATCGGGCCTGGGAACGCGCATTACGTTCGATTGTCTCGATAGCACGTTGGGCGTTAACTCCTTCCACTTCGTTGTTTCGAATCATGGAGGCCCAACCCAGTATCGAAGTCAACGGTGTCCGCAGTTCGTGCGACAGAGTAGCCAAAAATTCGTCCTTGAGCCGGTCAGCCTCTTCCGCATGACGACGCGCATTGCGTTCTCTCACCAGCAAAGCAGCACGTTCCTCTTCAGCGAGCTTGCGAGCAGTAACGTCGAGCACCAGCGAGAGCACGGAAACGAGTTTGCCCGTGTCGTCATGTAGCACTGAGTTGTACCATTCGCAATGAAGGACGGAACCTGTTTTTGTGTAGTTGCGGTTATAAAGAACTCCTCGAACCTCAACTCCCTCGCGTTGACGATCTGTTACCGTCTCGACTGCCCTAACGTCCTCGGAGAAAACAAACCGCCACTCGTTGACGTGCTTGCCAAGAACCTCTTCGACCTTCCAGCCAAACAGAGCTTCGGCCGATTCCGACCAGCGCGAAATTCGAAAATCGCTATCCCACTCGATCACTGCGAGTGGAGAGTTCTCAAGATGTGAAGTTAATCGCTGATAAGAGTCACCCGAGCCGTCGTCCAGCTTTTGACAGGCGGCAATCGTGTGAACGACACCGATTCCGCCAACAACGGCGCCCTGTTCATCGATTAATGGAGAGTAGTGAGCTTCAGAAGTAGTTGATGAATTAGGTGTGAATGAACTTGTTCGACAAACCGACTTCTTGCCCGTGAGTGCTTTTTGCAGGTAGACGTCTTCGCCCGTTTGTTGCAAGCCGGGAAAGAGTTTCCACGGACTCTGGCCGACTATCAGGCGGCTGGCAACCCCGGAGATGTGCTCCATTTGTTTGTTCCAGGCGGTGACGCGACACTCGCGATCAAACGCGAAAATTCCATCGCCGCTGGCGTCCAGGAGTTTGGTCAGAAAAGATAAAGGTAAGTGTTTCAAGGTAAATGTCGAGAAATCATTGTAGCGGAAATATGCGGATCTCAGATCTCAGAATCTTGAGAGGTAAACCGTATCCTCTGCCTCCCCGCCATGTACCTTCAATCCAACGAAGTTTCTCAAGATCAGAAACAGAGAACCGTGGCGGCGCCGGTGTCTGTGCAGTACTCGATGAGCGCGCGTAGCTGGCAAGGAGAAGAGCGATTAGAAGAAACAATCGAAAGTTGTTGGGGTATTTCATGCAGCGATGATAGGACAACACGCACGTCGGAGAAAACAATTAGTTGCCAAAGTGCCTACCCGCACCTTCCTAGAAATAAGCGGTGGTCAAGCTCAGAATTCAAGCACTTCACAAAAACTAGCTCCAGCTCAATTAGACGCACCTGTCCAGAATTAACAAGTTTGTTCTGGTAAAGGTGCTGCAATTCCGAGCTAATCCCTTCCTAACTCTCCAAATTCCCTTTTGTTATCATCCAAGACAGCATGAAGAAGGTCATCGGGCGGATTCTGAAGCTGATTCTACTGGCGATCTTGCTTACGTTCGTCGTCACTGCCGTGCGGATCTACAGTTATGGATCCACGTCAGTCGACATGAGCGCGGACGCCGCCGTCGTGCTCGGCGCGGCAGTCTGGAGCGCGAACGTCTCGCCTGTATTCCGTGAAAGAATTAACCACGCAATCGAACTCTATCGTCATGGCAAGGTGCGGAAGCTTATCTTTACCGGTGGCCAAGGAAACTCTAACGAACCCACAGAAGCTGCTGCCGCTCGAGCTTATGCACAAGCGAACGGCATTCCCTCCCAGGACATCCTAGTAGAACAAAAGTCGCACACGACTTACGAAAACATCGTCTATGCCAAGCAACTCGCCGATTCAAACAACATCAAGAAGGTTCTGCTGGTCAGCGATCCAATGCATTTGAAACGCGCAATGACCATGGCGATGGACGTTGGGCTCGAAGCGTCTCCGTCTCCAACACAAACCACGAGGTATCAAACCTGGCGAACTCAACTGAGCGAACTGGCACGAGAAACTTTTTACTACCTTGGTTACCTGTTGGGACGAAGCTGAAACCCGAGACCTTTACTCATGCGTATTTCAACAACCTGCTTTCTCACTTTAGTGCTAGCGCTTGCCTGTGCTTCCAATCGAACGCGGCTTCAGCCAAAACCAAAAACTCAACCAGCTGGTTTTTCGGTTGCAGTTACGCTTCCGGATTCCCTGGCCGGCTCAGCTTTTACCCAAGCTGAGTTTGACCAACATATCCTCGAACTGAAAAAGAAGATTCCGGCTTCAGATTTTTCAATCGTGGTGGAGCCGCCCTTTGTCGTCGTGGGCGATGAACCGGCAGAAGTTGTCAAGCAACGCTCCGATGACACTATTAAGTGGGCAGTGAAAAAGCTAAAACAGGATTACTTCCCGAAAGACCCAGCTGACATTCTGGACATCTGGCTTTTCAAAGATGCGTCGTCTTACGAAAAACACGCACGACTCATATTCAACGATAAGCCCACTACGCCATACGGCTACTACTCCCGTGCACACAAAGCATTAATCATGAACATTGCCACCGGAGGCGGTACGCTGGTTCATGAGATTGTTCATCCTTTCATCGAAGCAAACTTCCCGGACTGTCCCTCCTGGCTAAACGAAGGCCTCGGTTCTTTGTATGAACAGTGCGGCGAACAAGACGGCCACATTCATGGTTTCGTAAATTGGCGCTTGCCAGGTTTGCAGAAAGCGATCAAGGCGGGAACTGTGCCATCCTTCGAGGACCTCACTGCGTTGGATTCGAAAGGTTTTTACAACGATGACCGGGGAGTCAATTATGCGCAGTCGCGTTACCTTTGCTACTACCTTCAGGAACGAGGTCTGCTGGTGAAGTTCTATCAACAGTTTCATGCACAGCAGAAAAACGACCCGACCGGGTACAAAAGTCTAATTAATATCTTGGGCAACCCGAATATGGATCGTTTCAAGAAGGAGTGGGAGAAATACGTGTTGGACTTACACGAAGAATTTAGGTTGCGGCCGACAAATTGATCAAGCTCTGAATACAAATAAAAGAATCAATAGCACGATCAACGCGACGCCAACGATGATAAGTGTGAAATTTGTCTTTGATTTCTTTATCTCAACACTGGTTGTTCCTGTCGCCGTTTCAAACGTGCTGTTTATTTTGTAGTCGCCAACCTTTTCATCGAGCAGATTCGCATTGTTGATGAGGTTGCGCATTTCGTCCTGGGCCCGATCACTTCGATACTCCGCTTTCCGTTTTTCTACCGCGATCTTGACGACTTCATCGGCAGCTTTTTTTGTGACTTCCCTCGCCTGTCGCTCGTCAAGACTCTGCAAGGCGTTGTCAACAATGTCCTCAGCCGTCAACGGAAACAGAGACCGCTGTTGTTGGACTAGATCGTCGTTTTCGTCATCCATCCGCACTGCCCTTCCTTATCTGCAATGTGACCGTACCGAGCGGCA
>DASYRR010000146.1:0-24108 GCA_036004125.1 Pyrinomonadaceae bacterium
GATGGTGAAGGCGCTGAGACTCAGGTTTGGATAGATTTCGCTCACGCCTGCGGTTACATCTCTGGAAGCCTGCAAGAGAAATGGACAAATGGCTATGAAGAGATCGGACGGATGCTTGGTGGCATGATCGCGCATCCCGAACGATTCAGTCATTAGCGTGTACCTGCTCCTGCTCCTGCCCCTGCTCCTGCCCCTGCTCCTGCTCCTATCATTTCAATGCTTCCCCAACAATCGCCGTCAGCGCATTATCCTGCAGGGTCTTATTCCTCTGCAGTTGCCCGTGTAGGTCACAACCAAAAACGGCATAGGTCAATGGGAGGCGCGTCGCTATTTGCTGGTCGCCCACATTCATTACGCTTTCTCCAAGCAACGATTTTCTCGTAACGCGACCGTCACCCGGCGTATACATAGCCTCAGTTAACTGAGATTTCGAAATCTTGGTACCCGCCGAGGTCCGGTACTCACGAGGCCTGATGAGGGTGAGCCAGCGATCCTTTTTCTGATCCCGAATGATCACTGGTGAGTTAAGAGTCTCTTCACAATCTCCACCAATCGCGAGTAACGACACTGGTTGATTTGTAGTGACGCCGGCATCCAACGCCTGATGAAATCTACGTGCACGTTTCAAGGTCGCCTCGAGATAGACGTCCAGATTGCTCAGCTTGTCACCGTCAGAACCAACAAATTCTGTCGAATGACTTACATAACGGCGACGAAAGTCTGAATCGTAAATTGGAGTCCAGGAATATCTCTTCCAAACCTGCGCGTCGTAGAAATCCAATGGAATCACTTTCAAATTTTCATCCAGGAACCTCACTACCCCAGAATGAGGCAATAACTGGAAGACTGAGGGCGAGCGAATCGCATCCTCTGCGGTTAGTTTATTTAGTAATGGAACGCGGCGTCTCAGCCCTTCAGTAATCGAATAACCATCAACAAGCGTTGCAAAGGCATCTGCCGATCCTTCATTGGGAACTCCAATCATTACGATCTTGTTAATGTGTTGGGCGCCGGCCCAAGTCGGATGAATTTCGCTGTCCCCTTCGGGCAGGTCTTCATTGCCATACATTGCCGCGTATCTGGCAATCAACCCTCCCATCGAGTGGGCAATCACATTAAATTTCAGATCGGGAGCGTGCAACGAATCCTTCAAACGTTGGATTCGACGCACCAGCTCCCTGGCGTTTGCCACGTTGTCGCGTCTCCAGTCGTAAGCAAAGACGTAGAACGTGTCTTTGTCTCCGTCTGGTCCAGGGTTAATCCAGTCACCCTCTCGATAGCCAGCGTAGTGTCGCAGAGCTTCAAGCAAGTCGCGATAGACATATACTTCCGGCAGGATACGAGCGAGTCTAACCGTTTCAATGATCTGGCCAGGTACCAGGTCGTCGTTATTTGCCGCCAGGTTGGGCGACATCGGAAGGCCTTCCACCGCAGTGCGAAAGGCGGATGGCCAAACCTTCTCACCTGTTTTTGAATTGATTAACTCAGAGCCCAGGATCCCCGGAATAACGATTACGGGACGTTTACCAATTCGTGCTCTTGCTTCAGCGAAAATGTGCTCGAGATTTGGCGTGCGTCGCGCCGAGATACAGCCCGTAGACAGGACCGCAAATAACAGAAGCAGAACTAGCGCCGCGTTGGCGGGGCGTTCTTTATTGAATGGCCGAGGGAACGTTTGAAACAAAATCGGGGCTCGTCTCAATTCTAACTCTGAATATCTCAGTCCGTCGGTGGCTGCCAGCGCCGATTTATCAGGCTGGCAACAAATCCTGCGCCAAAACCGTTGTCGATGTTCACTACCGTCACATTTGAGGCACACGAGTTCAACATTCCCAGCAGTGCCGCAACTCCTCCAAATGATGCGCCATATCCGATACTGGTTGGTACAGCCACCACCGGAACACTAACTAATCCTCCCACAACTGACGGCAGTGCACCCTCCATACCTGCCACAACAATCACCACGCGTGCGCGTCGCAGCAGCATTCGTTCAGACAACACACGGTGAATTCCGGCGACTCCAACATCCCAAATCCTATCAACTCGATTGCCCATTGCTTCAGCGGTTAACGCGGCTTCTTCCGCAACGGGGATGTCGCTAGTTCCGGCGGTGACGGCGGCAATACTGCCGGTACCCAAACCAGTTGCATCTCGCATAATCCTGATCAGCCGAGCGGTCTCATGCCATTCAGCTTCCGTCGCAAGGTTTCGGATTTCACCGTATGTTTCAGCGTCAGTATGCGTCACGATGAGATTCGAACCCGACTTCTCCAAGAGCCTTTGGACGATTCCAACGACCTGTGAACGCGGCTTACCCTTTCCAAACACCACCTCCGGGAATCCCTGTCGCAATGCTCGCGCGTGGTCAACGCGCGCATAACCGATGTCTTCGTAGAGGGAGTCTCGAATACGTTTAGCAATTTCGCGAGAGCTCAACTCACTTTTGCTGAGTGTTTCGATCAAATGTTCGAGTTCGTTCAAATCCATTGTGTGTGCGGCCCAGAACCATTTAGTTCACTGCCTGGCATTCTAACATTCCAGCAAAATGGCTCGCAGTATGCCAACTTGCAGATGAACTTAGCGCCAAGTAAGATTCTCATTCAAATTGATGAGAGAAATTCAACTCAGTTCTTCGTATGTCCTTATGTATGGCGCTGAGGAATGAATCTCATTGGCCAAGTGAGGCTCTGGAAAGTCCCACCGTGTCGACAGTACTCCGAAACACACGACTGACGCTCGAAATGATTAAGATCGAGCATACTCTGTTTGCGCTGCCGTTCGCTCTTCTTGGCGCTGTACTGGCAGCAAACGGGCTTCCTTCATTTCGACAGTTTGTGTGGATAGTCGTGGCAATGGTGGGTGCTCGTTCAACGGCTATGGCTTTCAATCGAATTGCAGATCGCACATTCGATGCGCGTAACCCACGAACTGCGTCGAGAGCCTTGCCTGCAGGGTTATTATCGGTTGGATTTGTGTGGATCTTCACGATAATTTCCGCACTTCTTTTTCTCCTTGCTGCGGCGATGCTGAATCAGCTCACATTAATGCTGGCGCCCGTCGCTCTGGCAAGTATCCTGCTTTATTCGCTCACTAAACGCTGGACACAGTTTTCACATATTGTTCTAGGTTGGTGTCTTTCCATCGCGCCAACCGGCGCATGGATCGCGGTACGTGGTCAAATAGATAGTCCAGTCCCATTGTTGTTGTCTCTCGTGGTGCTGTTATGGACGGCCGGATTCGACGTGCTATACGCCTGTCAGGATTATGAATCCGATCGAACTGAAGGTTTGCATTCAGTCCCCGCGCGATTTGGAATCGCCCGGGCACTCTGGATATCACGTGGTTTACATACTGCTGCTTTCTTAGCTTTGATTTGGCTCTACTTTGCTACGGGATTGGGCGTGCTGGCGGTGGTTGGTGTCGCCGCGACAGCTCTTTTACTTTTGCATCAACACCGATTGGTAAGAGCTGACGATCTTGGGAAGCTGAATGCGGCCTTTTTCACCACCAACGCATTTGTGAGCGTTATTCTCTTGATAACGTTTGGCTCGGCTGTATTCCTGCACTCGTAAAGGTGATTGAAAATGGATTTTTCTTATGACCAAAAACTTAACGAGATCAGTGAACGAGTTTTCGCTGGAGAGAGATTGTCGTTTGCCGACGGACTTGTTCTCTATTCAACGAATGACCTGCCGGCCTTAGGCAAACTTGCCGATTTCGTGAGACGACAACGACACGGTCGAGTCACCTATTTCAACGTTAACCGCCATCTGAATCCAACTAACATCTGTTACGCCGACTGCAAATTCTGTGGCTTCTTCCGAACACCAAGACAGCCTGATGCCTATACGCATAACATCGACGACAGTTTGCGTGTTGCCGGTCAGGCAATTTCCGAGGGCGCAACGGAACTTCACATTACCGGCGGACTCAATACCAAGCTTCCTTTTAGCTATTTCACAGACTTGCTTTCGTCACTCAAGCAAACATACCCGCAATTGCATCTGAAAGCGTTCACCATGGTCGAGTTTGACCACTTCGCTCAGTTCTACAAAATGAGCGACGAAGATGTCATTCAAAAACTTATCGACGCGGGTCTGGATTCCTGTCCTGGCGGCGGCGCGGAGATTTTTCGCGAGCCGACGCGCTCGATGATCTGCGCACACAAGTGTGACGCCAATCGTTGGCTGGAACTTCAGGGTAAGGTTCATGCTGCCGGTCTAAAGACGAACGCGACCATGCTATACGGACACATTGAGTCGATCGAAGATCGTGTCGACCACTTGATTCAGCTACGCGAGCAACAGGAAAAGACGGGAGGTTTTCAATGCTTTATTCCATTAGCATTTTATCCGCCCGATACTCAACTCGCACACCTTCCCGGACCATCTGGAGTTGATTCGCTAAAGACGATGGCTGTTTCGCGTCTGCTACTGGACAACTTTGACCATATCAAGGCCTACTGGGTGATGCTCGGTAAGCGGTTGGCTCAAGTTGCGCTGCATTACGGCGCAAACGATATCGATGGCACCATCACCGATGGCGGCGAGTTAACTACCAGTTACTCGGTCGAAGCAAACAATGAAGTAAAGATGAGTAAGACGGAGCTGGTTGGCTTGATTGAAGACGCTGGATTTGAGGCGGTAGAGCGCGACACAGTGTACAACCGTATCGAGCGAAGCGATGTCACACTCGTCTGATCGATAACACCTTTCATATGCAAACTGAAATAGAACGAAGAACTATCACACTCGCACACTCACCCGACTCCGACGACGCATTCATGTTTTATGGTCTTGCGACTAATAAACTGGATACGGGTGATCTGCACTTTCAACATCTCTTGAAGGATATTCAAACGCTCAATGAAGAAGCGACCCGAGGGACCTACGATGTTACGGCAATAAGTTTTCATGCATATGCCTACGTCGCTGACAAATATGCATTGCTTCCACATGGAGCTTCCATCGGGGATAACTACGGTCCAATCGTTGTGTCGCGAGAGCCAGCTAAGGCAGAAGACATCTCGAGGCTGAAGATTGCAATTCCAGGTAAGTTAACAAGTGCCTTCCTGGCGCTACGAATTTTCAATTCTGATTTCAATTACGTCGTCGTTCCCTTTGATGAGATCATCGATGCTGTAAAGGATGGGACTTGTGATGCCGGGCTTCTGATCCATGAGGGCCAGCTCTTTTACGAAGCCATGGGATTGCATAAAGTTCTCGACCTTGGAGAGTGGTGGCATGAGCGTCATGGATTGCCTTTACCGATGGGGGGAAACGCGATCCGACGCGATCTTGGTCCTGCGCTGATCAAAGAAGTCTCCGAGTTGCTTCGCAAAAGCATTAGTTACTCACTAAGCAATCGTGATGACGCACTTCAGTATGCCCTGCAGTTCGCTCGCGACATGGACCCGGAATTAGCGGATCGATTCGTTGCGATGTGGGTCAATGAACTGACGCTCGACTACACCGATCGCGGTCGTGAAGCTGTCAGGCGACTACTGGACGAAGGCTTCGAAAAAGGAATCATCCCGAACCGAGTACCAATAGAATTCGTGGCAGGCTAGACAACATCTCAATCGACTTTAGTTTAGTTTTTTGAGGTTTTTAGCTGGGGTGTGCGCGGTGACTTTAATAGCCACTCCGCCCAGAAGGAGTAGCTAATCACCGCGCACATCATCGGCTACAAGTTTACTTAACCAAGCTCCTCCCAAAGCTTGATTGTGTCCGACCGTGTAAGCAACGCCGCCGCTCGGCGTCACGTCTGCGCTCCCGCGCCGTAAAGCTCCACGGATTTAGGACTTGTACCTGTTGCCGACATGAGGACCCTGTGAATCTTGCTTTTCAAATCCGGTTAGGCAGCGGTTCTGAAGCTCTTAAGGTTTTCAAACCGTTTTATGTAGCCACCGGCATCACTCTAACTTATTCTAATAAGGGCACCTTACACCAGATGCAGGAAAATTTGCAACAGGAAAGTGGGATTTGCGGATTGCCTGCACAGCTGTGGTTAGCGTTGGCAACAAGAGGGTTTGAATTCGGCATCTGAGACAGTGCCTCCTTTTGGAAGGGGTAGTCCACTCACTTTGTCAGGTTAGAAAATGACTAATAATAAGTTTCGAAGGTCCTGGTCGATTGGCGCGCTGTTCTTGATTACCCTGGCGGGCGGTTTCGCCGTTAATGGTCAGTCGGAAACTGTCGGAATCAGTCAAGCCGACGCAGAAAAGATGATCAGTCGCTTTACGGCCAAAGAGGCTGAGTTCAGAAGAGCGCTCAACTCTTACTCATTCAAGCGCGATGCTCTGATTCAAAGTATTGGTATGGGTGGGCAGGTCATTGGTGAGTATCACCGGGTTTCGCAGTTCACCTTTGATGATCAAGGCAATCGCTACGAAAAGATTAGCTTTTTCCCGATGTCTTCGATGCCCGAAATAACACAAGAAGACATTGACGACCTTGGCGGGGTGGAACCTTTTGCACTGGAGCCGGCGAAGATTGTCAAATACAACATCCGCTATGTCGGAAAAGAGAAGATCGACGAGCTTAATCTTTACATCTTCGACGTTGCCCCGAAGATAATGCCTGATCCCAAAAAGACGAAGGAGCGGCTATTCTCCGGACGAATTTGGGTAGATGACCAGGACCTCCAGATCGTCAAGACGAAGGGCAAAGGCGTGCCGGAAACCAAAAACAATAAGTTTCCAACCGTGGAGACTTATCGCGAACATATCGATGGTCGATACTGGTTTCCAACCTACTCATACGCAGATGAAGAACTGATATTCGATAACGGTGGTTCGATCCATGTCCGCATGAAAGTGCGCTATATGGATTTCACACCCACGCGTGCCACGCTCAAGGTAACGGAAATCGGTGACAACGAAACGCCTTCGAGTAGTGGTAGCGGAGTGGCGAAGCCAGTCGAGCTCGGTGATCTAAACGCAAAAGCAGTCGTCATGCCTAAGCCCGTGCTGACCGAGGAGGCCAAGAGAGTGAAAGCCTCCGGCAAGGTAACAGTTCGAGTTCTGGTGGATGAAAACGGAAAAGTGATTTCTGCGACAGCTCAAAATAACGTCGCCGCATTACGGGAAATCGCCGAGGCAGCTGCGCGGCAAGCAGTATTCAATCCACTAACCGTCGATGGAATTACTGTGAGGTTCACTGGTGTGCTGACCTATGAGTTTGTACGTTAGTCGGTAGTGAGAGTTTAGAGTTTCAATTCATCAGCGATGCGCTGGCGGACCTTTACTACCAGATCATTGATATCCTGATCGCTCTGTACCTGCTCAGTGCTCAGCGGCTCCATGATCACAATCTCAATTGTTCCTGAGCGGGCTTCACCCGTCCCTTTTCCCATTAGTGCGTCCGAGTTCTTGATTGCTATAGGCACTACAGGAACACCAGCTTGCCGGGCCATGTAGAATGCACCCTTCTTAAACGGTAGCAATTCGCCCGGCTTTGCCCGCGTACCTTCTACAAATACTCCAAACGACACACCTGAACGAATGCGTTTAGCCGCAGCCTCGGTTGTGCGAATTGCGCTTTCACGATTACTGCGATCAATCGCCATCACGTTGACAAAGCCCATTCCGACGCCAAGGACCGGGACCTTCAACAGTTCCTTCTTGGCTAAGAGTCCAATGCGTCGGCCCGTATAAATAAAAAGTGTTGCCGTATCAAGATATGAGTGATGGTTGGACACGAATACGTAGCTTTGGTTTGCATCCAATAACTCCTTTCCCGTGACCTTAACCTTAACCCCAGTTAATCGTAGCCACGCACCTGCGCCAAACAGCGCCCAAGGGTAAACAAGATCGTGTTTTCGAAGTATCCAGGAAACAATGAGTATGGGAGGTCCAAGGATCCCCAGGAGCGCACCCGCAACGAATAACGACCACCAATAATGGAGTCGACGAATAAAGCGAGGCTGGCTTGTGCTAGACTCACCGGCCACGGTTTTCTCGAACGCAGCAATCTCTTCCATCAAATCGTTTCGTAAAGGTATATATGGTCGGCATGATTAGCTATCGATACGTAGTGATCGGCTTGTCCGCGCTTTTATTTCTGGCCATCGCGCCTAACTACGCGATTGCACAAACAACTACCAGCCGCGCCGCTCGTATAACCGCAATTCCGTCGCCAAAATCCGTCCTCGGTTTTAATCCCGGTGATGACCGCACCATTGCGGATTGGGGTCAGATAACTGATTACTTTAGGCGGCTCGACAAAGCCTCTGATCGGGTAGTCGTTAAGGCGCTGGGTCAATCCACTTTAAAACGTCCAATGATCGTGGCGTTCATCAGCGCCCGAGAGAATATACTGGCGCTGGATAAATACAAAGAGATTCAACAGCGCCTTGCTGACCCTCGCAAGGTGAGCGGAACTCTTCAGCGTGATCGACTCATTGCTAATGGCAAAACAGTAGTCGCCATTTCTTGTTCAATACACTCAACGGAAATCGTCGCCTCGCAGATGTCAATGCAGTTGGCCTATGACCTCGCGACGGCCCAGGACACTGAAATTAGGGAAATCCTTCAAAACACAATTCTGTTATTGATTCCCTCACCAAATCCTGACGGCGTAGATATAGTCGCCAATTGGTATCGCAAGAGTCTTGGCACGCCGTCCGAGGGCAGAGAACCTCCGGAGCTCTATCATCACTACGCCGGGCACGATGATAATCGTGATTGGTTCATGCTCAATCTGAAAGAGACTCAGCACATAACCAGGCTTCTCTGGCACGAATGGTTTCCGGAAATTGTTTACGACGTACATCAACAGGGATCAAACGGATCCCGATTCTTTATTCCACCATTTTACGATCCACCAAATCCGAACATTGATCCGTTGCTTCTTCGCCAAGTCGGCCTGATAGGCCACAAAATCGCCGCCGATCTACAAGGCGCGGGTTTCAAAGGTGTGCTTACAAATGCGCTCTACGACACTTGGTGGCATGGGGGTTTTCGTACAGCCCCCTACTTTCACAATTCCATAGGAATACTCTCGGAGGCCGCGAGTGCTCGGCTCATGACACCATCTACCGTAACAACTGATCAGCTGGCTCGCTCAAGCACGCGCGGTATGCGCAACGCCATCGAGGCAACAACGAATTTTCCAGATCCCTGGACTCCTGGTATCTGGAGGCCTCGAAATATCATGGACATGGAACTAATTGCGGCGCGCGCCATACTCTCATTAGCGTCAAAGTATCGGACAAACTACCTTTCAGATTTTTATGAGCTGAACCGTCGAAATGTCGAAGAACCATTTCAACCGAATCAACCAATCGCATATCTGGTTCCTGCCGGACTGTCTCGAGATGAAGCCGTGGCCAAGCTGGTCAGCAGTCTAATGGACCAGGGTGTCGAAGTATTTCGTCTTGACTCAGAGCTTCACGTTTCTTATGGCCCGCAGTTGTTACAACGCACGAATTCAGTCTCTGAGAAACTAGGTACTTACAGAACGATTGTGGCCAATACAGCGTCGATGCAGGAGGTGCCGGCCGGCAGTTACATCATCTTCCTGGCTCAGCCGCAACGCAAAAACGTCCTGGCCCTTTTCGAGCCGCAAACTTACCCGAATCGGCTGACCGCAAACGGTGAGGCAGAGCGCCCTTACGACGTTGCTGGCTGGACTCTTCCGCTGCAACTGGGTGTCGAGGCCCCAGCCATACTGGCGATCCGAGAACCCGTGGAGGCTCGTAAGTTAACGTTGTTGAAGAACGAGAATGAGGTCCGTGCCGACTTAGCATTACCCCTCCGTAACTCGGAGGCTTCACCAATTAAGAACCCAACCACCCGCCCGATTCGAGTCGGAATCTATAAAGGTCCGGTAGGTAATATGGATGAGGGATGGACGCGTTATGTGTTCGATACGTTTAACGTTCCATACTCCTCGTTGCTTAGCGACGAGGTCAAACTGGGGAACCTGAGTTCCCGGTTTGACGTCATTGTTTTACCGTCGCAACGCAGTCGTGAGGTGTCCGAGGGCAATCCGAGCAGCAACGTGCCAGCGGACCGCACGCAGGGAATGGGTGAGAATGGTGTCTCTAAGCTAAAGGACTTTGTAAATAGTGGCGGAACACTGATCTGCTTCGATGGGTCTTGCGAACTCGCGATCAAGCAGTTCAATCTGCCGTTGAAAAATGTTCTCGAGGGACTGCGATCGTCTGATTTTTACTGTCCCGGATCAATATTAGCGCTTGACCTCGACATCAAGAACCCCATTGCCTCAACCTTGCCTTCGACTCTCTCCGGTTACTTCATCAACAGTTCTGCCTTTGCTACAACAGACCCGAGCGTTCGCGTGATTGCGCGCTATGCAAAAGACAATTTGCTGCGGTCGGGTTGGTTATTGGGTGAGGACAAGCTTCGTGGACAAATTGCGCTAGCTGAAGTTCCGTTGGGAAAGGGACGAGTCGTTCTCTTCGCTTTCCGCCCGCAACACCGCGGGCAAACATGGGCAACGATTCCGCTTATTTGGAATTCGATAGCCACCAGCGCTAACAGATAAGTCGCCTCAAAGTCTCGGTTCCAGCAACCAAGACTGATTCCTACTTGCCCTGACCTCCGTCTGAGGGTTATCTTTAGATTGCTACATCGGTTTTCTCTTCCCTGATTCCACTCAAAAACCGCAAGCATCCATTTCAACTGAACCGCATCCAAGCGAGTCTGCGTCTGATTGGCGCGATTGGAGCCTTATGAAGAAGTATGCTGCTTTGTTGTCGCTCCTCTCCTTGTTGCTAACGGCAACTGGGATTCATGGACAAACCCGTCCTCGTCGCGTTGGGGGCGACACCGGAGGGGCTCAAACACCTGTGGCAGCTCCCGGTCGTCCGCCGGTCTTAGGTGGTGCAAACTATCCAAACAATCGCAAGCCAGCTCCAAAAGTAGAACAACAGCCTACTGGTCCAGAAGAAGTTGATGCTGGGGATATCATCAAGGTAAACACGACCTTGGTGACCATTCCCGTCAGTGTGATGGATCGCGATGGGCGCTACGTTCCTAATCTGAAGAAAGAGGACTTCCGGCTCTGGGAGGACGGAATTGAACAAGAGGTGGCGTTCTTCGCGTCAGTGGACAAACCATTCTCAGTAGTCCTGATGCTCGATACGAGTCCTTCAACGCAATTTCGCCTGGAAGATATTCAGGATGCAGCCATCAGCTTTGTGAACCAGCTGCGCGCTGAGGACAGGGTCATGATCATTTCTTTCAACGACGACATAACTGTGCTGTCTGAGTTCACCAACGACCGGACCAAACTCGCTCGCGCTATTCGAAAGGCGTACACCGATGATGGAACGCGGCTATATGATGCGGTCGACATTGTTATCAATCGCGAGCTAAACAGGATTCAAGGACGAAAGGCCATCGTGCTATTCACTGATGGCGTCGATACGACCAGTCGCCGCGGGTCATACCAAAGCAATGTGTTGGACGCCCAGGAGCTGGACGCAATGATCTATCCAGTGCAGTACGACACGTCGCCTGACGTTGGTGGCGCCAATTACCCCCAAACAGATCCGGGAGACATATTTGGACAGATTCTCGGCGGGATATTCGGCAGCGGCAGGCGTAACAAGAGACGAGGGGGTAGCAGAGGCGGTTATCCCCCAAACGGACCGGGAAGAATCCCTAACGACTACCGACTTGCGGATGAGTACCTGAGAGAATTGGCGACTAACACAGGCGGGCGACAATACAATGCTGACAGTCTGCAGAATATGTCAGCTGCCTTCGCGAACGTGGCCGAAGAACTTCGGCGCCAGTACAGTATCGGGTACTATCCCAAAAAGTCAGGGCAACCCGGCGAGCGCCGACAAATCAAAGTTCGGGCAAATGAACCCAATCTAGCAGTTCGATCACGCGACAGCTACGTCTTCAATCCATCAGGACCGGCAGTTGCCAACGACAGCCGACAGAGTGCGCCGGTACTCCGCAAACTCGCCGAACCGGAGCGACCCTCAACAAGATTCTAAAGTTCCAGGAAAACGTGAGCTTTGGGCACAAAAAAGCGCGGCGGTTTTTGCCGTCCGCCGCGCCAACTATACCCACAGGAGGAAAGGGGTATTCAACGGCCTTGATAATAGCACGTTGGACGGCTCCTATCCCAGCCTGGAATGCAAATCTGCTCAGGGTTTGTGAGATTGAGTAGCCTGGACGGTAAAACCGTGACTTTAAACCCTCAACGATTGAGAGCACTCTCTGGAGTATTTCTGTTCGGGATCGTACAGACGACTACTGTCTTTGGATCTAGATTCTGGACAAACAACAAGCAGGGGGGCCGTGGTCGTCGTGTCCTTCCCGACTGACCTTGAGAACGCGCGACGACACGGCCTATGTCTCTTGATTTCTAGCCCGACAACTATCGAGGTACTGAATTCCCCTCGTAGCAAACGTGTTGCTATGCAACTGAGTAAGAACCGTATTCTGTATATTGAAGATCACGACGACACTCGGGAACTCGTCACTCTTGTTCTCCGTCAAAACGACTTCGAGGTGATCACCGGCTCAACTATAGAATCAGGAATTGATCTCGCGGGAACTGGCACTTTTGATCTTTATTTGCTGGATTCCTGGTTACCCGATGGCTCAGGTTTAGATCTTTGCAGGAAGATTCGAGAGTTTGACCAACATACACCAATTCTCTTTTACTCCGCTGCCGCCTACGAAGTGGACCGGGAGTTGGCCCTCCAGTCTGGTGCCCAAGCGTATTTGGTTAAGCCAAGTCAGACTTCAGAACTTTGTTCACTTGTTTCCTTGCTGATAGAGGAATTTCGCAGTCGCGTCGAGGTTACGTCAGCGTTAGCTTGATGTCGGCCATCCGCACGGGCCATACCTTCCGAAAGAAGTTTTCTACCCCCCACAGCAAAATGGCCGTGACAATTGTAAGCACCAACCAAAACTGCCAGTAAGATCCAAAGCGTTGTTCCCAGCCGGGCTGTATTTTGTGAGCAAGGTTAACGTTCAAATCAGCTGCAGTGAAGAAACGTGACAACAACTGGACTAACAAGTACCAGGCGAACGCGTACGTCCAAGTGCGACGATCCATTCCTATCTTTCTTAAGGCGAACAATCCAACGACCAACCCACCCACATGTGCCAATGTAGAGGTGAAAAATACTCCCCACGACAACACGACATAGACAAACCAAACCAGAAGTCCTGGTATCGTCCAAATGATGGCGATCCGCATCAGTCGACGCTTGTCCAAAAACAATCCAATTGCTAAGACCAAGTTCCCGATGTTGCACATCCATAGCATGTGACCTAGTTGATGGATTCTCCAATAATGAACGCCTTGCGCAAGGAAGAAGATGAGCGGCAGGATCCCAACTAGTCGCCTCCGGTAGTCGAGTGATTTGTTGTCAGTCACTGTTGCAGGTCCTCAAGAGTTCACGTCCAACAAGCATAGCACTCTCCCGTTCTTGGCCTTTGGAAAAAACCGAAGAGTGTCTTGACATTGAGTCGTGAGCAAAAGAGACTAACCCCGGTTCGAAGAAAACGCGGTTTTGGGGTGTTCAGATTCGCAAATGCCTTCTCCGGAAGACCTACTTCAAAAGTCCATACCCGAATTGAGCGACCGGTTTCTGGAGCGAGAACGTCCAGTACCTAAAGGTTTACTTGAAGCTTTGGAGGTTGACCCACGTCACGGAGCTAAACAACTTGCTAAACGGATTCGCGAACGCTACCGGAGCAACCGCTCTGAGGGGCAACGCCTCCACTCCTTGCTTCGCTTTGAAATCGAATTGTGGGCAGATGGATACGCGATGGTGGCAGGGGTGGATGAGGCTGGGATGGCACCGCTTGCGGGACCTGTAGTAGCAGGCGCCGTGATCCTACCGCAGAATTACAAACTGCGTGGTCTGAACGATTCAAAAAAGATTCTGGACCCTGAAAAACGTGACGAGTTAGCCACGCACATTAAGCAGGACGCGGTTTGTTGGTCTGCCGGTTTTGCAGAAGTGGAAGAAATCGACAAGATCAACATCTATCACGCTGGACTTCTGGCGATGCAACGCGCCGTTGAAGGTTTGAGTTCACGACCAGACTTCATTCTGGTCGACGCGCGAAAGATTCCAAACTGCCAAACCCCACAGCGTGGAATCATTAGGGGTGATGCGTTATCAGCCAGCATCGCGGCCGCGTCAATCATCGCGAAGACCACCCGCGACGCACACATGCTTCAGCTCGATGCACTTTACGGGGGATACGGCCTGGCATCTCACAAAGGGTATCCAACGCCCGAACATTGTCGAGCATTGAAAGAGCTGGGCGCCCTCCCTATTCATCGACGCAGTTTCGCGCGCGTTCGGCAGGCACTTGGCCTTGATCCCATTCAATCGGAACTCTTTCCCGCCGAGACCGAACCTGAAACCGATTCTGGTTTCTTTACCGAGGACTCTGAAATAGCAAGGGAAATCGCCGCGTCTCAAACTCTCTAGCTGTTATTCTGCGTCGGTGCTTGGATACGGTCACTACCGAGTCAGTAGTCAGTGGGATAGGACCTATCTGACCTATAGGACCGATTCAATAAATGACCGCTGACTACTGCCTACTGACCGTATCCAAGCAGAATCTTCATTCTTTCACTACACTTAAGGAATCACTTTAGGGTTCACTCCGACCATGGCCTCGCTCACCGAATACAAAAAGAAGAGAAAGTTCGACAAGACTCCCGAACCTGGCCCAACGAAAAAGAAGACCAGGACAGGAAGGATGTTCGTCGTGCAGAAGCATCGTGCGACTCAACTCCATTATGACTTTCGCTTGGAAGCTGAGGGTGTTCTGAAATCTTGGGCGGTTCCAAAAGGGCCTTCGCTCGATCCAACGGTGAAACGCCTGGCAATGGAGGTTGAAGATCACCCGGTTGATTACGCGAAGTTCGAAGGAGTCATACCCGAAGGCGAATACGGTGGCGGCACCGTGATGGTTTGGGATTACGGGACATATTCTCCTGAGAAAAAGGATGAAGACATTTCAGCCGCCTTGCTAAAGGGAGAATTGAAATTCACGCTTGATGGTCAGAAACTGAAAGGCTCGTGGGTTCTCGTCCGTACTCGCGGAAGGCAATGGTTATTGCTGAAACATCGGGACTACTACACAACCACAGAAGAAGTAACCGAGCTGGCTCCAGTGTCGATTCTCACACGACGCACGCTCGCTGAAATCGCAGAAGATGAGGGCGGCAATATTCGTAAAGCTTCGACAGGCGATCCCCCGAAGATACCGAAACGAACAGGCGTGAAGCGGCGGAAGAAAGGTGCTAAGGCAAAGGTGTGGCATAGCAAGGTGCGTTAGTGGTTCACCAAATCCAAATAAAACTTAACCATCAACTTAAAGTGTAGGCCTGCCGACTGTTGAAGTTCTACGTCACTTTTCATAGATGGGGAAGGCGCCTCCTTGGAGTGCGGGGACCTGTCACCGCTTTGGTACAGGGCGCCGTTGGATTTGGAGTTTCGCTGTACCAAAGCGGTGACAGGTCCCCGCACTCCAAGGAGGCGCTTCAAAGCAAGCAGTTAAAGATAAGCCTCAAGTCTGAAACGTCCTTTCGGCGCAACCATGGGCTTAAATAGATCGCCAATTCGTCGAACACGTGCTGGCACATTGTCGATCCGAAAGTCGTCCAACGCGATGCCACGTTCAAGCTCGCTCCACTTCACGGGAGTAGAAACTGTAGGCCGATCCTTCGGTCGCACCGAGTACACGGAAGCTAGTGTCCGACCCCAAGCGTTCTGATTGTAGTCGACCAAAACTCTTCCCTTTGGACGTTTCGAGACTTGATAAACGGCAGTCAGCAGTTTTGGGGCCTCACCAGCCACTGCATGTGAGAATTGTTTCGCGAAGGTCCAAACCTGTCTCTGCGTCGGGCCATATTGAATCGGAATGTAGATATGAATCCCTTTCGAACCGGTCGTCTTCGCATAGCTCGGAATTTTCAGCGAATCCAACGCTACCTTAAGGAACAAAGCAGCCTCAGTAACTTTTGCAAACGAAGCCCCGGGCACTGGATCAAGATCAAAGTGCAAGTAATCTGGCCGATCAACGTCGTCACACCGCGCATACCACTGGTTAAGATCGATGCAGCCGAGATTGATAACCCACATCAACGATGCGAGATCCTGAATCATTGGAAAGTCAATTACATTGCCGGAGGAGTGTTCGATACTGCAGATCTCGATCCACGCAGGTCTTGGCGAGGGCGCTCGTTTCATAAAGAAGAAGTCTTCCCCTGCCCCGTTTGGATAGCGTTTCATTACCATTGCCCTATCCTTGAGATGCGGTAGGAGTGCTGGGGCTATGTTGATGTAGTACTGGATCAGATCCCTCTTGGTGATGCCAAGCTTCGGCCAAAAGGGTTTGTCGAGGTTGGTGAGCTTAACCAGTCGCCCATTAACCTCGAGTTCTACGTTCGTCTTGTTCCTGGGCAGTCTTAACGACGGAATCGTCGCTGTTCGCTTGCTTCCTGAGTCAATGCTTCGAGTAACTATGGCCGGGTGATATTCACGAGTGGGAAGGTTCCTGGTGGGCATTAGTTAAAGTATGACTTTAGAGAATACAGTGAACTACTGCTCACAGTTAAAGTAGAACCTTACTAGCTGGGATTCTGCTCCGGCGCAACCTCCGCGTTCCACCGTTTCCGTGACCGAGCTTTTTGGTAGCCATTTCATACCCACGACAGAGACGAGAACAAGACGCAGCAAAGCCGCAACCAACTTGGACACAGTCAGTACCGTAACGTGGTAGCGTCGGGTCCGTCCAGCAACTAATGGATCTTGTATTGGAACGACCCGACGCTACCGCGTTACGGTACTGACTGTGTCCAAGCTAACTCTCGGAGAAATAATCGCAGAAACAAAAGCCAAACGTTGGTTACATCCAGCTTGCACAGAGTACTAATTAAGACACTAGCTAAACTTCCTCGATCTCTTCTTCAATCGCCTTGAGTCCATTCAACAACACGTTGCGGTGAGCTGGATGCGTCGCTCGCTCCAACTGTTCCAGTAATCTCGACTTCGACAAGAGTAGGGACGCCAGGCGTTCCTGTTTTAGGCGCTCTTCTGGGGTGATTTTTGAAGAGAGCTGTTGACTCCTCGCCTGCTCCCCTTCCTCGATCTGATCTGCGACCGCTTTGCTTTCCCAACCGCGAGCCATGACTAAATCACAGTGCCATCCTTGATGAGCGCGTTTTTCGGAATGATGATGATACCATCGCGAATGTAGTACGACTTGTCTTCACTATCAGCTTCGACAATCCCGGCCTCATTCAGCAAACGTGTCCCACTACCAATGCGCGCGTTCTTGTCGATAATGGCCTTTCTGATGGTGCTTCCTTCACCTATTCCAACGCGTGGGACTCCCTGGTTTAGATCTTTCCGCATGTCGTCGATAGTTTGGTAGTAGTCAGCTCCCATGATGAACGAAGAATCGATCTGTACTCCTTTCGAGATTCGACTCCTCAATCCAACGACACAATTCGTGATCTTCGCTCCATTGATAATGCATCCGTCGCTAACAATCGAATCGTCAATTTGGGTCCCTTCGATCTTCGACGGCGGCAGGTATCGAGCACGTGTGTAGACCGGTGCTTCAGCATCGAACAAGTTAAACTTTGGAATTTTTGTTGTGAGGTCGAGATTGGCTCGATAGAAAGCGCCGATGGTTCCGATGTCTTCCCAATAACCATCAAACATGTGCGCCTGTACATGTCCCGACTTAATAGCAGCTGGGATTATCTCTCGACCAAAGTCAACCCATTTCGGATCCTGAGCCAGCAAGCTTTCCAAACGTTGATACTTAAAAACATAAATACCCATCGAGGCGAGGAACGGTCGACGTGGGGCTTCGCCTGGATCAAGTCCCAGTTTCGTTGTATCTACTTGCATCGATAACAGCCCTTCACCCTTTGGTTTCTCCTTAAATTCGATAATGCGTCCGCTTTCATCTGTTTTCAGCAAACCGAATTCGCTGGCTGGTTTTGCCTCACAAGGAATTACTGAAACTGTGATGTCAGCATCGGAGTTGTAATGCCTCGCAAGAAAATGGCGGTAGTCCATATGGTAAAGATGATCGCCAGATAGAATCAGAAGCGTGTCGATCCCCAAGTCTCTAATGTGCGGCAGCACTTGTCGCACCGCGTCGGCAGTTCCCTGGAACCATTGCGGACTTTCTGGAGTTTGTTCAGCAGCGATAATCTCAACGAAACCATTCGAGAAGCGGGAGAAGCGATAAGTTTGCGCAATGTGACGGTTGAGAGACGCCGAGTTGTATTGCGTAAGCACAAAGGTGCGCAGAATGTCCGAGTTGATGCAATTTGAAAGCGCGATATCAATGAGTCGATATTTCCCACCCAGCGGAACGGCAGGCTTGGATCTCTGTTGAGTTAGCGGGAACAGTCGGTTTCCAGCGCCACCGCCGAGAATCACAGCCAACAGTTTTGGATTCGCAGGCATAAGTCGTCACCGGCCTAATTGTAAGAGTGGGATTGCGGAGGAAGAATAGACGGAAAGCGAGGCGGGTATCAAGGCATTGCCGATTTGAATGTCCGATGTGCTTTAGCTTGTCTTTGGCGCGTGGATCGGACGTGCTCCTAATCAGAACAAATTGACCTAATAGATGAACGAAGCGACAAGCTAAAGCATATCGGACATTGGCAATAGGCGATCGGCAATGAAAAAGACTAATAGGCAGATGTGCCTGTTTGAGCGGGACTCTTTCCAGCAGCTTCTTGCGCGATCTTGACACCAACGCTGGCTCCAATGCGTGTTGCTCCAGCTTCAACCATCTTGCGTGCATCCTCGAGTCCTTTCACACCACCCGAAGCCTTCACGCCCAAGTCCGCACCGACAGTCTTTCGCATTAAGGCAACGTCAGCCACCGTTGCGCCGCCTTTTGAAAAGCCTGTAGAAGTCTTTACGAAGTCTGCTCCTGATTTTTTTGCTGCCTGACAAGCGCGCACCTTCTCATCATCAGTCAACAATGCTGTCTCAATGATGACCTTACAGATCGCGTTGTATTCATGGGCCACTTCGACAACTGAACGGATGTCGTGCTCGACCAAACAGTCATCGCCGCTCTTCAGCGCACCCACATTAATAACCATATCGACTTCACGCGCGCCGTCGAAAATCGCGCGACGAGCTTCATAAGCCTTAACGTCGGAAAGAGTAGCTCCCAGCGGAAATCCGATGACCGTGCAAACTGGAACTCCACTGCCTTGAAGACTGCAAGCAGCTACGCGTACCCAGGTAGGGTTCACACAAACCGAAGCAAAACGGTAGGTCACAGCCTCCTGACACAGTTTCTTAATGTCCTCATCAGTGGCCTCCGGCTTCAATAACGTATGGTCGACAAGACCGGCCCAATCTCGCGCCGAACCTGTTTGGCCCAGAATCAATCCAATGCGAGACGCGCCGGCGTCAACGATGCGATGCATCCGTTCGGGACAACGATTAAAGCATTCCGATGTGCAACCACACATCGCCGCCTGATCGTTACCGTCGCCGTTGAGACGGGCCACGATCGCGTCGGTGATTTGTTCAATCAGTAATTCGTAATCGCCGTTTGTTGAATAGGGCATTGACTGGAAACTCCAGACGAGCCTATGAAGGACTCAGTACGAGCATTCTAACACGTGAGATTCTCTGTGTTACTCCGTGTCTCTGTGCCTCTGTGGTTAAAATAGGCACACAAAGACAACCTTTGACACACCTGGATACTGAGACAACACAGGTGGATAGTCCTATCGCTGATACTGCTTTTGGATTGCGTCGATCTTCGCAACTCGTTTTCGGTGCCTGTCCTCAGTGAGCTCGGTGGAAAGCCAGGCCCCAACTATCTCCCGCATCTCTTTGGTATTGATCGTCTTGCTTCCAAGGCTGAGAACATTCGCGCCATTGTGTTCTCGAGAGTTACGAGCTACTGCAACTGAGTAACAGGCAGCAGCGCGCACGCCGGGAACTTTATTCGCCGTCATGGCACTACCAACACCCGCTCCATCGATAACAATACCAACGTCCGAAGTTCCATTTGCAACGGCTCGAGCGACCGCATGGGCGAAGTCTGGATAATCAACTGCGTCTTCCGAGTTTGTGCCAAAATCCTGGACGCGATGGCCAAGTTCATTAAGAAAACTCTTGAGGTCTTCTTTCATTTTGAATCCACCGTGATCTGCTCCAACGGCTACGAGCTTTGACGCTCTTGAACCACGCCGCGAAGTGCGACGAACAACTCCGATTCTTTTTTCGCTTATGATATCAGCCGCAAGTGGGGTTAAACGCGCATCTTCACCAATTCTCAGCACGGCGCCTGCTTCTAAACCGCGCACGTCATCTTCGGTGATTACGCTTTTCGACGATTCGTCTCGAGTCACCGTTGCTGGTGACACATTTTCAGGCGCAACTCGGACAAAGCGGCTCGCGGGGGCATTTCCGGACTTTAGACCAGCATCGTCCGGCGCTGCCTTTTCAAGCACCTCACGAACTAGCGCGCGTACTCGATCTCGGGTTTCGTCTGACATAACAATCTTCTTGGGTCTTGGTCTTCGGGCCTTTGGTCTTTGACCTAAGACCATTCTCGCAAGTCCAACAATCTCCCACTCCGCGCAACCACCTTCCCTGCTCTAAACGTAAAATCAACTCGGCCCACATAGATCCCACTCTTGCCAACTTGAAAGATCATTGTCTCGGCACCGCAGGGTTGTTTTTGCATAACGGGTTGCTCCATGAATGTGTGCGTATGACCGCTGGCAATGAAATCGATGCCGTCAACCTGGGCTGCAACTACTCCGTCGCTCACGCTATTTTGCCTGGGCGTCTCGAAATAGCCGAGATGCGACATACACACAACCAGCGAACAGTTCTCCTTTTCGCGGAGATTCTTCACCGCATCTCGAGCAGCAACAACTGGATCTCGATAGGTCAGACCTTTGAAATTGTCCGGGGTAATCAAAGCAACTGGACTTATTCCAAGACCAAACAGCCCAACGCGGATACCACCAGCAGTCTTAACAACGTACGGCTTCACAATTCCTTCTAACGCCGTACCCTTAACTTCATAATTCATTGATACGAGATCGAAGTTTGCGAACTTCAATGCCGCCGCCAACGCCTCAACACCATTGTCAAACTCGTGATTTCCCAACGTGCCCACGTCGTAACCAATCGCCGACATTGCTTTGTATTCAACTTCACCTTTAAAGAAATTGAAGTAAGGCGTGCCTTGAAGAACGTCGCCTGCATCGATCAGCAAAGTGTTAGGATTCTCTCGTCGAATCTTTTTAACCAGAGTTGCGCGACGAGCGACTCCGCCTTTTCCCGCGTACTTATCATTGTCGGGAAGGGGATCGATTTGTGAGTGCGTGTCATTGGTATGAAGGATAGTAATCAGAGTCTCGCCCGCTGCCACAGGCGATGATTCCGTGATTCCGTTTGCTGAGAAGCCGAAGCCTCGTGGGAATGCCAGGGCCGCACCAAACGTGACCGAGCCAGCAAGAAACTGTCGTCGATTAATCATTGTGGTGGGTCTTCTACTTTCGCAGGACCGGGACCGACTTGAACAAAGCGATCGTCCAGTCGCGCTCTGATTCGTCGTCCGGCGGCCGTTTCAGACTTCACGTAATCCAATACAGCATCTCTCAGCGTCACATTAAGCGGTGTTGCGTCTTTACCTTCCTGCAATATGGAATACGAACCGCTCTTCAGTTTGTAGAGATAGTCAATCGTGACAATCGTGTAGACAGCATTACTGTCTATCTCGACCTCACCGCTATTGGCATCAATCAGCTTTGCGCTAATAACTTCAGTGCGATTTTGTTGGTTCCAGCGAAACTGAATTCGCGCGCCGGCCTGAGCGTCACGTGTACCGAGTTGGACAAGCTTCGCGAGTTGAGCGCCAGTCATGTCGATGGTCATCAAGGCATTCTCGAAAGGCAAAAGTTCAAAAATGTCGCTCACGCGCAATTGACCTGCGGCAATTTCATTTTTGCGGAGACCGCCCGTATTCATTACTGCGAATACTACTTTTTTAGCGCTCCTCTTCCTGGCTTCCGCGAAGATTGCGTCGGTGACAAAGTTTCCCAATGTGCCGGCACCCACAGTTCCCTTTTTCAGTTCACCCTCCAACGTGCCAATAACAATGCTCAATGCCCGAACCTTTTCGCTGTAAGGAGTTAGCATCGTCTCGACAGCCTGGTCACCAGCAATGCTCGAATCGATGATTGTCTCACTGGCCTTCGCTTTGATCTTCGTGGCGTTAATTGATGCGGCTGGGGCACCGGGTTTTGGAGTCGGTGTCGCCTGACAGGGCTCGATTGCCGCACTCTGTGCAAACAGCACCGATGATCCAATCGAGACAATCGATAGAAGCACCAGAGAGCGGACCAGACGAGCGGTGAACACATTCCGCATTTAGGTTTTATCTCCGTGGATTTCGCGGCTGAGCATTGACCTATAGGGAAGAGCTTGAATAGTATGTCGCACCACGCAGCACATACGCAAACGACTTGGTTTTTGAGTGCGTCTTTGATCTTGCCGGTGCCGTAGCCCGACTGTTAAGGAGAGCCAAGCGAATATCAGGAGACTGTAGATCCAGCGCTCCTTAACAGTCGGGCTACTACACTGGATACTTAAGACCTAAAGGAGAAACAAGTTGGCTACTTCTTCCGCTCAGCTCCCTTCAGAGTTTAGTAACCCAAATATAGAGATTTTAATTTCCGAGGAGCAGATTCGCGATCGCATTAAAGAGTTGGGGGCGCAGATCACCCGAGACTATGCCGGTCGTAATCCTTTGTTGATTGGTGTTCTCAAGGGCGCCTGCTTTTTTCTCAGTGATCTTCTGAGAGCGATCGACGCACGTTTGAGTATCGAGTTTATGGCCATTTCGAGTTACGGGTCTTCGACCAGGACGTCGGGTGAAGTGCGCATCATGAAGGATCTCGACGTGCCGGTCGAAGGCCGCGACATTCTTGTCGTGGAAGACATTGTCGATACGGGACTGACGCTCTCCTATCTCCTGGCTAATCTGGAGTCGCGCGGAGCAGCTAGCGTGAAGCTTGCTGCATTGCTAGACAAATTCGAGAGACGCGAAAAAGAGGTGAAGATCGACTACCTCGGTTTTCAGATCCCCGATGAATTCGTTGTGGGTTACGGATTGGATTTCGCGGAACGCTATCGAAACCTGCCGTTCATTGGCGTGCTCAAGAACCCGGACGTGTAAAGGGAAGATTGACTACTAACCGAGACGGGGAGACAGGGCGACGGGAGCAGCGCGAAATATCACCGACTCGCTCCGTCTCCGCTTCTCCCTGTCGTCTTGATAATCGTTATTAAAGACCATGGGGTCGGAGTAAATCTTGTGAAAACAATTCTTGCTGTGTTCGTGCTTCTTGTCTCGCCCGTTCTCGTCGTCGCGCAAGACGACTTCTCCAAGGTTGAAGTCAAGGCCACGAAGGTTAACGGCAACGTTTACATGCTCCAGGGCGCAGGCGGAAACATTGGTGTATCTGTCGGAACCGACGGCATCCTCATCGTTGACGATCAGTTCGCACCACTTGCAGACAAGATCAGAGCCGCGCTAAAGACGCTCGGTGAAGGCAAGTTAAAGTTTATTTTGAACACTCACTGGCATGGCGATCACACGGGTGGCAATGCTCAGTTTGGTAGAGAAGCACCAATCATCGCTCACGACAACGTCAGAAAACGTCTTTCCACCGAACAACGATCTGAGTTCTTCAAGGAGACAACTCCAGCGTCGCCCAAAGAGGCGCTTCCCGTGATCACTTTTGACCAATCGCTCTCTGTGCATTTCAACGGTGAAGAGATCCGCGTAATTCATTTTCCTCACGGCCACACTGACGGCGATAGCATCATCTTCTTCACGACTTCAAATGTAGTACATCTGGGCGACGATTTCTTTGCGGGTCGATTTCCGTTTGTGGATCTCGAGAGCGGAGGAAGCGTGGAGGGACTCACCAAGAATATTGGCGAACTCATTCCCAAGGTGCCAGCGGGAGCAAAACTCATTCCGGGTCATGGCCCAATTTCCACGATTGATGATCTGAAGGCTTACCACCGAATGCTGATTGAAACGACGGAGATCGTGGGCAAGAAGGT